>JAJUIU010000049.1 GCA_029267445.1 Rhodospirillaceae bacterium | reverse complement strand
CGAAGGGCTTCCGCGGCGACGCCCGGGGCGGCGGTTTGGGCGGTGGTCGCCATCAAGGCTCCGGTCAGGCCAGCGGGGCCGCGATGCGGTCGATCACGGCGTCCAGCGTGATGCCGTCCGCCCGCGCGGCGAAGTTCAGCGCCATGCGGTGCTTCAGCACCGGCTTGGCCAGCGCCAGCACGTCGTCCAAAGACGGGGCCAGCCGTCCGTCCAGCAGGGCGCGGGCGCGGGCGGCCAGCATCAGCGACTGGCTGGCGCGGGGGCCGGGGCCCCAGGCCACATGGCGGCGCACCTCCGGCAGGTCGCTCTCCTCAGGCCGGGCGCCGCGCACCAGATCCAGGATGCCCTCCACCACGCTCTCGCCCACCGGGATGCGGCGGACCAGCTTCTGGGCCGCCTGCAGGTCCGCCGGGGTCAGCACGGCGCGCACCGTGTCGGCGACCGCACCCGTGGTGGCGATCATCATCCGGCGCTCGGCGTCGCGGTCGGGATAGCCCACGTACACCTGCATCAGGAAACGGTCCAGCTGCGCCTCGGGCAGGGGATATGTGCCCTCCTGCTCCAGCGGGTTTTGGGTGGCCAGCACGTGGAAGGGCTGCGGCAGCGGGTGGTAGTGCCCGGCCACGCTGACGCGGCCCTCCTGCATGGCCTGCAGCAGGGCGGACTGGGTGCGCGGGCTGGCGCGGTTGATCTCGTCCGCCATCAGCAGCTGGCTGAACACCGGGCCGGGGATGAAGCGGAAGGTGCGGCGCCCCTGCTCGTCCTCCTCCAGCACCTCCGAACCCAGGATGTCCGCCGGCATCAGGTCGGGCGTGCACTGGATGCGCCGCTCCTCCAGGCCCAGCACGGCGCCCAACGTCTCCACCAGCCGCGTCTTGGCGAGGCCCGGCACGCCGATCAGCAGCAGATGGCCGCCCGACAGCAGGGTCACCAGCGACAGGTCGATGACCTCCTGCTGGCCGTAGATGACGCGGCCGATCATGTCCCGCACCGTGGACAGGCGGTCGCCCAGCCCCTCCACCTGCTTCACGAGGGCGGCGGCGTCGGGTGCGGTATCGGTCAGGGTCAAGGCGGATCTCCGCGGGAAAACGGTGGCGGCCGGTTCACGAACCTGGGCCAGGGAATTATGTTGACTCCGTGGCGGCCTGCCAAAGCCCGGATTGTAAACGCTGCGCAACAACAGATGGTCGGATTCGCCATGGAGGAAAGCAAGGGTATTGCGCCCGCGTCCGCCGCCAAGACGGATAGCGGCACTCCGTTGTCTTCGCCCCCCCGCCTGCCCACGGCGGAGGACGAGGCCTACGACATCCGCATCGCCCGCGACGGCACCTGGTACTACCAGGGCGGCCCGATCGGGCGGATCGGGCTGGTGAAGCTGTTCTCCACCGTCCTGCGACGCGACGACGCGGGCGACTACTGGCTGATCACGCCCGCCGAGCGGGGCCGGATCACGGTGGAGGACGCGCCCTTCATCGCCGTCGGGCTGGACGTGGCGGGGCAGGGGCCGGAGCAGGTCCTGACCTTCCGCACGAACCTGGACCACATGGTGGAGGCCGGGCCCGACCATCCGATCCGCGTCGAAACGGACCCTGTTACGGAGGAGCCCAGTCCCTATATCCTGGTCCGTGACAAACTCGAGGCGCGCATCAACCGCGCGGTATTCTACGAGCTCGTCGAGCGGGGCGAGTTCCGCGACCGCGACGGCCACACCGAAGTCGGGATATGGAGCAAGGGCACGTTCTTTCCGTTGGGCCGGACCGGCGCCTGATCGGCGCGTCGGAGATCCGGGCGCTGTTCATGCGCCGCCAGGGTGTCCCGACGCGGGTGATCGGCGTGCGCGGCGACCATGACGGGAACCCCGGCCTTGGCGTCCCGGCCCAGCTGCGCGAGGCGGCGGTGCTCGTGCCACTGGTGGAGCATGACGAGGGGCTGTCCGTGCTGCTGACCCAGCGCACGGCCCATCTCGCCGCCCATGCCGGCCAGATCAGCTTCCCCGGCGGCGGGGTGGAGCAGGGCGACGACGACGCCGAGGACACGGCCCTGCGCGAGACGGAGGAGGAGATCGGCCTCCCCCGGGAGCATGTGGACCTGCTCGGCCGGCTCGACACCTACGTCACCCGCACCGGCTTCCGCGTCACACCCGTGGTCGGGCTGATCCGGCCGCCCTTCACGCTGCGCCCCGACCCTTACGAGGTGGCGGAGGTGTTCGAGGTGCCGCTGAGCTTCATCCTCGATCCGGCGAAGCGGGAGCGGCGCAGCGCGGAGTTCAAGGGCGCGCTGCGGCATTTCTGGGCCTTCCCCTATGGCCAGCGTTTCATCTGGGGGGCCACGGCCGGCATGTTGGTCAATCTGTGCGACGTCCTTGCGGGCGACCTTGTGGCGACGGAGGACGGGACATGCTGAGGATCATCCTGACGGTGGTCATTCCACTGCTGCTGCCCACCCTGGTCTGGATCGCCTACATGGCGCTGGAACGGCGGCGGCTGGCGGCGGCCGGTGCCGCACCCCAGTCCTGGTTCGCCGCCGCCCCCTGGCCCTGGCTGGCCGGCGGCGGGTTCCTGCTGATGCTCGCCACCCTGGCCCTGGTCACCAGCTTCGGCAGCGGCGACCCCGGCGAAGTCTACGTCCCCGCCCATGTCGGCTCCGACGGCCGTCTCGTCCCCGGCCGCACCGTCCCGGCCGACAAGCCGTAGCACCTCCCCGCGCCGCCTTCTCCGTCACCCCTTTCCTCGATCTGTCGTCCCTTCCCTCGATTCGTCACCCCGGCGAAAGCCGGGGCCCATACCCATCCGAGGGCGGCCGTCGCCTGAAGGGGCCGGTTCCCCACCGCCGGTGCCGCACCCCTCACCCGGTTCGGCTTCGCCTCACCACCCTCTCCCGCAGGGGGAGAGGGTCCACCTTGCCTGCGCTCGATCCCTGACAACCGGGTTCGCTGCTGGGGAGCGATGGCAGTGCCAAATCCCCCCTCTCCCCTTGCGGGAGAGGGTCCCGAGCGGAGCGAGGGGGGTGAGGGGTCACGGGTCCCGCGCGCCACGCGGTTCCACGCCCATTGCCGCCGCATCCGCCCCCGGCTAGAAAGCTCCGCATGGAGCCCGTCCGCCAGCTCGATCCCATCGGCATCATGGCCGGCCTTCCGGCCCGCAAGGTGCTGCAATCGCTGATGCGGACCGGGCAGGAGGCCCGCTTCGTCGGCGGCTGCGTGCGCGACGCCGTCATCGGGGTCGAGGCGGAGGATGTGGATATCGCCACCCCGCTGCCGCCCGACGAGGTGATGCGGCGCCTCAAGGCCGACGGTCTGCGCGTCGTGCCCACCGGCATCAAGCACGGCACCGTGACCGCCATCTGCGAGGGCGTGCCGTTCGAGATCACCACCCTGCGCCGCGACGTGGAGAGCTACGGCCGCCATGCCAAGGTGGAGTTCACCGACGACTGGCTGGAGGATGCGCGGCGCCGGGACTTCACCTTCAACGCCCTGTCCCTGTCGGCGGAGGGCGACCTCTACGACCCGTTCGAGGGCCTGTCCGACCTCGCGGCGGGCCGGGTCGTCTTCGTCGGCGACGCGCGCGAGCGCATCCGCGAGGACGTGCTGCGGGTGCTGCGCTATTTCCGCTTCCACGCCCGCTTCGGCAAGGGCCCGCCCGACCCGGACGCCATCGCCGCCTGTGCGGAGCATGCGCGGCTGCTGCCGACACTGTCCGGCGAACGGGTGCGCGAGGAGATCCTGCGCCTGCTGGCGAACGACCGCGCGGTGCAGGTCTGGCGCCTGATGCTGGAGCGGGGGATCGTGCCCCACCTGCTGCCCTGGGCGACCGATGTTGACAGGCTGGCGGCCCTGGACCGGCTGGAATGGATGGTGGGGGAGGCGGACATCATGGCCCGCCTCGCCGCACTGCTGCCGCCGGGCGACGATGCCGCCCGCGCCGTGGCGGAGCGGCTGCGCCTGTCCAACACCCAGCGCGACCGGCTGGTCCTGCTGGCCGACCCGCCGCTCGCGGTGACGGCCGAGCTGACCCAGACGCAGCGCCGCGCCGCCCTGCAGAAGCTGGGGCCGGAGATCTACCGCGATCTGCTGATGCTCCACGCCGCCGGCCATGGCGTGCCGTCGGTGGAGATCCTGGAGCCCCTGGCCGAGGCGGCGGCCTGGCGGCACATCCCGTTCCCGCTCAAGGGCCAGGACGCGCTCGACCGGGGCGTTCCCGCCGGGCCGGAGGTGGGCCGCCTCGTGGGCGAGGTGGAGGATTGGTGGGCGGCGCGGGATTTCCGCCCCGACCGCGACGCCTGCCTCGCCGAACTCGACCGCCGCATCGGGATCGTGCGGTAGGCGCTCACAGGCTTTTCAGCAGCAGCACCCAGTTCTCCCCCTCGGCGTGCCAGCCCTCCTTCACCATGGGCCTGCTGGCGGCGACGCGGTAGCCGGTCTTTTCGTAAAGCCGCCGCGCCCCGTCGTTCCCGTCCGACACGATGATGCTGAGGGCGGGCGCGCCGTCCGCCGCCGCCCGCCGTTCCGCCTCCGCCAGAAGGCGCGCCCCGATGCCCTTGCCGCGCAGCTCCGGCACGACGGCCAGCACGTTGACGTACCAGCTCCCCGCCGCCTCCGCCTCCAGCGCGTTCAGCGGCCGGAACAGGGCGGGCGTGTCCGGCCCGTCGGGCTCCGGCGTGTCGGGCAGGCGGTAGTCGATCAGGGCGCCGGCCGCCCGCCCGTCCCAATCGGCCATGATCGCGTTGCGGAAGCTGAAGGCGCCTGTCTCCCGCCGGGCGCGGGCGCGCCCGACCTCCAGCGGGTCCTGCCCCGGTGCCGCCATGCCGCTCCAGACCACCATGGGCAGGCCTTCGCCCGCGTAATTCACCAGTTCGGCCAGGACGTCGGCGTCGTCCGGAACGGCGGGGCGCAGGCGGATCTCGCTCATGTCACGGCCATTTAACCTCGGGCGGCAGGCTCATCAGGATGGCCTCGATGTTGCCGCCCGTCTTCAGCCCGAAGATGGTGCCCCGGTCGTGGATCAGGTTGAACTCCACGTACCGCCCGCGCCGGATCAACTGGTGCTCGCGCTGGGCCGCCGTCCAGGGCAGGTGCATGCGCCGCCGCACGATCTTCGGATAGACCTCCAGGAACGCCTCGCCCACGGCGCGGGTGAAGGCGAAGTCCGCCTCCCAGTTCCCGGTGTCCAGGTTGTCGTAGAAGATGCCGCCCACGCCGCGCGGCTCCCCCCGGTGCGGCAGGAAGAAGTAGCGGTCGCACCATTCCTTGAACCGGGCGTAATAGTCGGCCCCGTGCGCGTCGCACGCCGCCTTCAGGGCCGCGTGGAAGGTGGCCTTGTCCTCCTCTGTCTCGGCACTGTCCAGGAACATGGGCGTCAGGTCCGCCCCGCCGCCGAACCAGCCGATCTGGGTGACGATCTGGCGGGTGTTCATGTGCACGGCCGGCACCACCGGGCTGCGCATGTGGGCGACAAGGCTGATGCCGCTGGCCCAGAATTCGCCCGTCTCGCCGGCCCCCGGCATGCTGCCCTTGAACTCGGGGCTGAAGGTGCCGAACACGGTGGAGACGTTGACCCCCACCTTTTCGAACACCCGGCCCTTCATCACGCTCATGACCCCGCCGCCACCGGGTGCCCCGTCGTGATTCGCCCGGTCCCAGGCCTTGCGCTCGAACCGGCCGGGGGCCAGCCCCGCGTGCGGCCCGTCGGCCAGATCGTCCTCGATCGCCTCGAACGCGGCGCAGATCCGGTCGCGCAGGCTCTCGAACCATTCCTTCGCGGCGGCCTTGTGCGCGGCGACGGTCTCGGGTGCGGGCAGGGGGGTGGGCATGCTGGTGCTTCCAACAAAGGTCAGTGGGGGATCGCTTCCACGGTGGTCAGCGCGAATGCATCGACTCCCGGCACGGTGACCCGGCCGAGAAGGCTGAGCAAGCGTTTGTCGGCCGTGTAGAACGGACCTGTCGTTCCCGCGCGAGCGCCAGGTAGGCGCAGTCATAGGCCGGATGGCGCAGGCGCATGGAAAGGTCGAACGTCGCGTCGTCCAAATCCATGGTCGGCGTGGCCGTCGCGATCCGGAACTGGCGCAAGCCGGCCCAGGCCAGCGGGGCCGCCTCGGCGGCGATCTCCCGCTCCTTCACCTTCTTGAACAGGATGTTTGCGCATTCCGCCCAGAAGATCGCGGGAACGATGATGCTGTGCCGCAGGCCCAGTGTGAGCGCGCGGTCGGAGTCGTCTTCTTCGATCACGAACTTGATGGCGACGCTGGCGTCGACGATGGCGGTCGACACCTCAGCGCTCATCGCGCATCCGCCATTGCAGGTCGCCGCTGTCCGACTGCGGGCGGCCCCCCGTCAGGGCGCGGGCCCTGTCCATCATCAGCCTGACCCAGGCCTCCTGCTGCTCCTGCGTTCCATCGCGGGGCGGCGGGGGGACGTCGTCCGCCGCCGCGTCCAGCAGGGCGCGGACCTCCTCCTCCAGGCTGCGGCCGTGCAGGGCCGCGCGCAGGCGCAACGCCTCCGTCGTCGCGGGATCGACATCCCGGATCACCAGATCGCGACCGGCCAGATCGTCCATGGTCCTCTCCTGACGGTGGAAGCCTACCACGCCGGCCGACGGGGACAAGCGCGCCGACCCCTTGCGACCCCCGGGTGAAGGGGCCACATTGAATTCGTCAACAAGCGTGTACGGGAGGATCATATGGGCTTGAGCTTGCGTCCCCTGTTCGCCGGTCCGTCCAGGCTGACAATCATCCTGCTCACTTTCGCGGCCGCGCTGGCCCTTTACGCCGCCTTCATGTTCGGCCCGACCAAGGGGCTGATGGTCTTCCTGATCATCGGCGGTCTTGTGGAGTGCGCCGGCTGGGTCGCGCTGATGGCCGGCGACACTGAGGAGGAAAAGGGCTAGCGGCCTCGGGCGCGGGGGAATCCCTCCGTCCGCCGCAGCGCCTCGCCGAGCACCATCGCCGCCGCCACGGCCACGTTCAGGCTGCGCACGCCGGGGCGCATCGGGATGTATACCCGCGCGTCGCAGGCCGCCATGATCTCGGGCGGCGTGCCCGCCGTCTCGCGGCCCAGCAGCAGCGTGTCGTCGGCGCGGAAGGCGAACGCCGTGTAGGGCACGCCCTGGTCCGTCTCCACCAGCACCACGCGCCCCGGTGCTGCCGCCCGGAACGCGTCCCAGTTCATATGCCGTGTGACCTGGGCGAGCGGCGCGTAATCCATCGCCCCGCGCCGCAGCCGCCGGTCGTCCAGGATGAACCCGCACGGCTCTACGATGTCGACCGCCACGTCCAGGCAGGCGCCCAGCCGGATCAGCGTGCCGGCGTTCTGCGGGATGTCGGGTTGGTAGAGGGCGAGGCGCATGCCGCCTCTATCCTCCCGTCCCGCCGCCTTGGTCAATGTCCGCCACCATGCCCGCCACGTGGTTCCCGCGACGAACTGTCCGCGCGGGGGACAGTTCGTCGCGCTTTCCAACCTGGGGGGGCGGATGTATATGAAGCGCCGACGCGCGATCCTTGGGATCGGTGCGTCCGGCCGCCATGGGCGCGCCAGCGGGGACTCATCCGACCCGGGCAACAGCCCCGGCGCGTGATCGTCGCGGGGCGCGCGGCAAGGGGCGGCCCGAACCAAGGCTGTGGCGAGGAGAGCAGGAGATGGCCCAGACGACGGCCCAGACCACCCATACGGGCGAGGGCGAGACCCGCCGCGACTTCATCTATCTGCTCGCCGCCGGAACCGGCGCGGTGGGCGCGGCCTGCGCCGTGTGGCCCTTCATCCACAGCATGAACCCGGCGGCCGACACGCTGGCGCTCGCCTCCATCGACGTCGACCTGTCGCCGATCCAGGTCGGCCAAGCCATCACCGTCACCTGGCGCGGCAAGCCGGTCTTCATCCGCCGCCGCACGGAGGAGGAGATCGCCGCTGCCCGCGCCGTGAACGAGGCGGAGCTGATCGATCCCCAGCCCGACACCGCCCGCGTGATCGAGGGCAAGGACGAGTGGCTGGTGCTGGTCGGCGTCTGCACCCATCTCGGCTGCGTGCCCCTGGGGCAGAAGACGACGGAGTCCCGCGGCGAGTTCGGCGGCTGGTTCTGCCCGTGCCACGGCTCGCACTACGACACCTCCGGCCGCATCCGCAAGGGCCCGGCCCCGGCCAACCTGCCCGTGCCCGAATACGCGTTCACCTCCGACACCACGATCCGGATCGGCTGATCCAGTCGCACCGACGAGGGAGAGAGACATGGCCCACGCGCCGACCTCCGAATTCAAGAACCCGGTGATCAACTGGATCGACCAGCGGCTCCCGGTCTTCACCATGCTGAACAAGGAGTACGGGGTTTTCCCGACTCCGCGTAACTTCAACTACTTCTGGAACTTCGGCGCCCTCGCCATGGTGATCCTGGCGGTGATGATCGTCTCCGGCATCGTGCTGGCGATGAACTACACGGCCCATACCGCCTACGCCTTCGACTCGGTCGAACGCATCATGCGCGACGTCAACTTCGGTTGGCTGATCCGTTATCTGCACATGAACGGCGCGCACATGTTCTTCTTCGTGGTCTACATCCACATCTTCCGTGGCTTCCTCTACGGGTCCTACAAGACCCCGCGCGAGCTGCTGTGGATGCTGGGCGTGGTGATCTTCCTGCTGATGATGGCCACGGCCTTCATGGGCTACGTGCTGCCCTGGGGCCAGATGTCCTTCTGGGGTGCGACCGTCATCACCAATCTGTTCTCGGCCGTCCCGGTGTTCGGCGACGAGATCGTCACCCTGCTGTGGGGCGGCTTCTCGGTCGACAACCCGACGCTGAACCGCTTCTTCGCGCTGCACTACCTGCTGCCGTTCGTGATCGTGGCGGTGGTGTTCCTGCACGTCGCGGCGCTGCACATCACGGGCTCGAACAACCCGCTGGGGATCGAGCCGAAGGGCCCGCAGGACACGCTGCCCTTCCACCCCTACTACACGACCAAGGACATGTTCGGGATGGGGCTGTTCCTCATCTTCTTCGCGGCCTTCGTCTTCTTCGCGCCCAACGCGCTCGGCCACCCGGACAACTACATCCCGGCCGACCCGCTGGTGACGCCCGCCCTCATCGTGCCGGAATGGTACTTCCTGCCCTTCTACGCGATCCTGCGCGCCGTCACCTTCAACATCGGCCTGCCCTTCAGCGACGTGATCCTGATCGATGCGAAGCTCGGCGGCGTCATCGCCATGTTCGGCTCGATCCTGATCTGGTTCCTGATGCCCTGGCTCGATAAGTCGCCGGTGCGCAGCTACAAGTTCCGCCCGATCTACCGCTGGTGGATCTGGCTGCTCCCGCTCAGCTTCTTCATGCTGCTGTACGCGGGCGCCAAGCCGGCGGAGGGCTGGTACGTCCTGCTCGGCCAGGCCGGCACGGTTCTCTACTTCCTGTGGTTCCTGGCCCTGCCGATCATCAGCCGGATCGAACGTCCGCTGCCGCTGCCGGCCAGCATTTCCCAACCGGTCCTTGGGGGCGGGCGTCTCGCCGCCACCGGGGCCGCCGCCAAGCCGATGGAGAAGGCATGATGCGTCGCCTCCGCAAGTCGATCGCCGGGGGTCTGGCCGCCGGTCTCCTGTCCGCCGTCGCACTCTTGGGCGCCACCGGCGCCCAGGCCGCCGGCGGTGGCCCGGTGCCCCCCTCGCAGGAGTGGAGCCACGGCGGCGTGAACAGCTTCCTCTCCATGTTCAAGACCTACGACCGTGCCGAGCTGCAGCGCGGCTTCCAGATCTACAAGGAGTCCTGCTCCGCCTGCCACGGCATGCGCCACCTCTCCTACCGCAACCTGGAGGCCCTGGGCTTCTCGGAGGAGGAGGTGAAGGCCATCGCCGGCCAGTACGAGGTCGCCGCCCTCGACGACGCGGGCGAACCGATCACCCGGCCCGCCATTCCGGCCGACCGCTTCAAGGAGCCGTTCGCCAACAAGAAGGCCGCCGCCGCCGCCAACAATGGCAAGGCGCCGCCCGACCTGTCGCTCATCGTCAAGGCCCGGCCTCATAACGAGGATTACATCTACGCCCTGCTGACGGGCTATGTGGACCCGCCCGAGGGCGTGCAGGTGCCGGACGGCTCCTACTACAACGCCTACTATCCCGGCCACATCATCGCCATGGCCCAGCCGATCTATCCGGACGGCATCACCTTCGCCGACGGCACGCCGGCGACGGTGGAGCAGCAGGCCCGCGACGTCACCGCCTTCCTCGCCTGGGCGGCGGAGCCGCACCTGGAGACGCGGCGGGAGATCGGGGTCATGGTCATCCTGTTCCTGATCTTCTTCACCGGCGTGCTCTACGCGGCCAAGCGCCGGCTCTGGGCCGACGTCCACTGATCCGGGTGCGCTGATCCGGTGGCCGGCCTCCTCGGGGGCCGCCACGCTGGCCCGTCGCCCACCTGAACGAACGCCCCGGGGGTCCGCCTCCGGGGCGTTTTCCTTTGCGCGCGTCCGGCGTCCCCGCCGGCATGCAGTGCGGATCAAGTCCTCCCTCCTGGGATGACAGGCGAGAGCGTTGTATCCATTGGCGTCGCCTGAATAGCCTTACAAGTTTTGTGGCCTCTATCCTGGCGGATCGCCACGAACTCTGGGGCAACTCTGCCGCGTTAACGAGCATTTAAAGGATTTCTCATATTACCTGACGCTGGCGGTCGGATTTGGCCGCCGGTCGGTCCCCCCGCCCGTCCGCGGCCGGGGAACCGCGGCCCGGGAAATGGCGGGGGGTCGCGGGCAGGGGGGACGGCGTCTCGAACGGGGGAGCGGGTCATGACCGGTTTCATCGACAACATGCCGATCGCGCGCAAGATCACCCTGGGCTTCGGCTTGGTGCTGGCCCTGCTCGTGGCCCTGGCGGTGATGGCGTTCCTGGGCACCACGCGTGTCGAGCGGTCGGTGGCGGACTATGACCGCGTCCGCGCCAACACCATGCTGGTGATGGCCGTCGACGCGGACTTCTCCGAGCTGCGACGCAACGCGCGCATCTTCGCCGAGGGTGGGGATCCGGCCGTGGCCCAGCGGGTCAGGGAGATCGCGGCCAAGCTCGACCATGAGATCGCCGCCGCCGTGGCGCGCATGGCGGACCCCGAGGCCGCGCGCCTGACGCGGGAGATCGACGCCGCGTTCGACCGGTACATGGCCAATTTCGACACGGTCGTCACCCTCGTCGCCCGGCGTCAGGCCGCCAACGCGGAGATGGACACGCTGGGCACGGGCATCCGGTCCGCGATCACCCGCCTGCGCGACGCCGCCGGCGCCGAGCGGGCGTTCGAGGATGCCGCCGCGCTGGGCATCCTGCAGGAGAAGCTGATGCTGTTCCGCCTGGATGGGCTCCGCTTCCGCCAGGACCCGTCGGAGGCCATCGCCGCCCGCGTGACGGAGCGGTTCGAGACTCTCACGGCCGGCATCGATTCCGCGCGCCAGGCCCTGCGCGCCCCCGCCCGCGTGACCGCCCTGGACGAGATCGAACGGTCGGTCGCCGCCTACAAGAAGGCCTTCCTCGACTCCATGGCCGCCACGCGGGAGGCCGACGCCCTGGTCAGCCAGGAGAACGCCCGCATCGCCACCACCATCGCCGAGAGCGGCGACCGGCTGGTGGCGCGCCAGACGGATATCATGGAGGGCAGCCGCGACGGCGCCATGGGCACCATCGTCCTGCTCGAGAAGCTGCTGGCTGCGATCGGCTTCGCGGCCCTGCTGATCGGGGCCGGGGCCGCCATCCTGATCAGCCGGGCCATCGTGCCGCCGGTGCGCGGCCTCACCGACGCCATGAAGCGGCTGGCCGACCGCGACTGGACGGTCGCCATCCCCGGCCTCGGCCGCAAGGACGAGCTGGGAGCCATGGCCGCCGCCGTGGAGGTGTTCAAGGCCAACGGGATCGAGGGGGAGCGCCTCGCCGCCGCACAGGAGGCGGAGCGCGCCGCCAAGGAACGGCGCCAGACGGTGGTGGAGGGGCACATCCGCCGCTTCCAGACCGTGGTGGCCGAGGCGATCGGCCTGCTGGCCGGTGCCGCCGACGAGCTGCAGGAGACGGCGCGCAGCATGAACGGCCTGGCGGAGCAGACGAACGCCCGCGCCACGGCCGTCGCCGCCGCGTCGGAGCAGGCCTCCGCCAACGTGCAGACCGTCGCCGCCTCGGCGGAGGAGCTGAACGCTTCGGTGAACGAGATCGGCCGCCAGGTCGCCACCTCCACGACGGCGACGCGTGAGGCGGTGGAGCAGGCGGACCGCTCCAGCGAGCAGGTGAAGGGGCTGGCCGACGCCGCCGGCCGTATCGGTGCCGTGGTGGAGCTGATCCAGTCCATCGCCAGCCAGACCAACCTGCTGGCGCTCAACGCCACGATCGAGGCGGCACGGGCGGGCGACGCCGGCAAGGGCTTCGCCGTCGTCGCCTCGGAGGTGAAGAACCTCGCCGCCCAGACCGCCAAGGCGACGGAGGAGATAGCGGCCCAGATCGCCGCCATCCAGGCCGCCACGGGCAGTGCGGTGGACGCCATCACCGGCATCGGCGGCACCATCGTGTCGGTCAACCAGATCACCACCACCATCGCCTCGGCGGTGCAGGAGCAGAGTGCGGCCACGGCGGAGATCGCCCGCAACGTCCAGCAGGCGGCCCAGGGCACCCAGGACGTGTCCGACAACATCCTCGGCGTCACCCACGCGGCGGGGGAGACGGGGGCCGGCGCCACCCAGGTCCTTTCCTCCGCCGAACAGCTCGCCCGCCAGGCCGACACCCTGCGCCGCGAGATCGAAGGCTTCCTGAACGACATCCGCGCCGCGTAAAGGGAGGGGGCTCCCAGTCCCCCGCTCCCCCCCACCCCGCCCCCCCGCCCCCCACCCCGTCCCCCTCACCCCGGGCCTGTCGAGAGGCGAGGGGGCGGACGCCGAAGGCGGCTAGGGCGAGGGTGCGGACGCCCGCCTGCCGTGACCGCGCGCGCCGCCGTGTCGCCGTGGTGAAGAACCCCGCCGCCCCATTGACCACGGAGGCACGGATGGCACGGAGGTTCACGGGCGCCTGCGAGGGGGAGGGGGCCTACGGTTCTTCGGTTCCGCCCGGCGGCCCACGCAGACCTGTGGACCCCTGCTTCCGCAGGGGCGACGGAGAGAAGGCCGTGGAAATGACGGCTCCCTCCACCGCATGAAGCCCCGTGCCCGCCCTTGCCCCTGTGGTTCCTTAACAGCACGCCGAAACTGTGATAATTTTCCTATTTCTGCGCGCCACCGTCCAACGGGCGCGCGCTACGAAGGGGAAGACCACGGCGGTGCGACATGCGGCGGAAAACGGGGAATCGGTTGCACCGAGTCGCACCGTGTCGCATGCCGCGCGTTCCGCGCTGGCCGCTCCGCCCCGGCCCCGCGCTGCGCGCATGGCTCCAGCGGCGCCGGTCAGCGCGCCGGCCCCGCCTCCTCGGCGAACGTGTCGCACGCCTCCATGGTACCTTCCTCAAGGCCCCGGCCGAACCATCCGGCCCGCTGTTCGCTGCTGCCATGGGTGAAGCTGTCGGGCACGACCGCACCTCCCGCCCGGCGTTGCAGCCGGTCGTCGCCCACGGCCGCCGCCGCCGCCAGCGCCTCCTCGATGTCGCCCGGCTCCAGCACACCCAGCTGCGCCTGCGCGTGGTGGGCCCACACACCCGCCAGGCAGTCGGCCTGCAGCTCCAGCCGCACCGACAGGGCGTTCGCCTCCGCCTCCGGCAGACGCTGGCGGGCCTCCTGCACCTGGTCGCTGATGTCCAGCAGGTTCTGCACGTGGTGCCCGACCTCGTGCGCGATCACGTAGGCCTGGGCAAAGTCCCCCGGCGCGCCCAGCCGGCTGCGCAGCTCGCGGTAGAAGTCCAGGTCGATGTACAGCCGCTCGTCCAGCGGGCAGTAGAACGGCCCCATGGCCGCCTGCGCCCGCCCGCAGCCGGACTCCACCATGCCGCTGAACAGCACCAGCACCGGCTCCTGGTAGTCCAGGCCCTGCCGGGCGAACAGCGGGTTCCACACATCTTCGGTGTAGGCCAGCGTCACCTTCACGAATTCCGCCAGCTCGTCCTGCGCCGGGTCGGCGCCGGGTCCGGTCGCCGGGCCCAGGCCCACCTCCTGTTCCTGGCCGGGGACGGGGCCATAGCCTCCGCCGCCGCCGTCCACCATGCCCAGTAGCAGGCGGGGGTCGACGCCGAACAACAGGCCCAGCACCACGACGATGGCGATGCCGCCCAGGCCCAGCCCGCCGCGCCCGCCGATGCGCAGGCCGCGCCCGCCGAAGCCGCCGCCCCGGCCGAAGCCGCCGCCCTGGCCGCGCCGGTCCTCCACATTGCCGCTCCGGCGTCCCCGTTCCCACCGCATGGCCCCGCTCCCCGATCGTTCCGGCTTGGGGGAACATGCGGCGCGCCCGTTCGTCCCGTTCGTCCCACCTGTCACGCCGGCGGGCGGGGCGGGGGCGTCTGGGCGATGGCCGCCGGCCGCCGGATGGTGTTGAGTGTGCGCCCCCTTACCCGGAGACGCGCCATGTCCGGCCAGTACGCCCCCATCCGCACCGTCCTCACCTTCTGGTTCCAGGATTCCGGGCCGACGATGTGGTTCCAGGGTGGGGCCGACTTCGACGCCCGCGTGACGGAGCGGCTGGGTGCCCTGTACGGGCGCGCGGCGGCGGGGGAGTTCGACGCCTGGTGCGACACGCCGGAGGGTTGCCTCGCCCTATGCATCCTGCTGGACCAGGCGCCGCGCAACATGTTCCGGGGCAGCCCGCGCGCCTTCGCCACCGACGCCCGCGCGCTGGAGATCGCCCGGGCCGCCGTCGCCCGCGGCTACGACCGCGGCATGGCGGAGACCCAGCGCATCTTCCTCTATCTCCCCTTCGAGCATGCCGAGGACATGGAGGCGCAGCGTCAGGCCGTGCGCCTGTTCGCCGCCAACACGGCGGAGCCGATCTACCTCGACTACGCCGCCCGGCATCTGGCCGTCATCGCCATGTTCGGCCGCTTCCCCCACCGCAACGCCATCCTGGGGCGGCAGAGCACGGCGGAGGAGACGGCGTTCCTGGCGGTGCCGGGCAGCGGGTTCTGAGGCAGCGGGTTCTAGGGGACGGGTTCCGAACCCTGACCTTCCGCCCATATGGCGCGGACGGAAATCCCAGGTTAGCATCGTGGTCTTTCCGCCAGGGACCGACCGCATGACCAGCCCCGCCGCCACCGACCCCGTCCTGTTCGCGGGCGGCCTGCTGTTCGACGGGGAGGCGGCGCCCGTTCCCGGCCACGGGCTTCTGGTCCGGGACGGGCGGATCGCCGACCTGGGGCCGCTGGCCCGCTTCGACGGCTTCGCCGGGCCGCGCGTCGACACCGCCGGCGGCACCCTGTTGCCCGGTCTGATCGACGCCCATGTGCACCTGTCGCTGGAGGCGAGCTGGGACCCGCTGGGCACGCTTCGCGTCCGACCGCCCGGCGATCTGACGCTGCGCATCCTGGAGAACGCGCAGGCCACGCTGGCCGCCGGCTTCACCACCGTGCGGGACCTGGGCGGGGCCGAATGGTTCGAGATGTCGGTGCGCGACGCCATCAAGGCCGGCCGCCATCCCGGTCCCACCATCCGCTGCGCCGGCAAGGTCATCACCATCACCGGCGGGCACGGCAACTGGATGGGCCTGGAAAGCGACGGGCCGGAGGCCTTCCGCGCCGCCGTGCGCAAGAACGTCAAGCACGGCGCCGACGTCATCAAGGTGATGGCCACCGGCGGGGTGCTGACCCCCGGCGTCGATCCGCTGGCCGCCCATCCCACGCTGGCGGAGCTGGCGGCGGCGGTGGAGACGGCGAAGGATCTGGGCCTCAAGGTTGCCGCCCACGCCCAGGGGGCGGAGGGCATCCGCCGCGCCGTGCTGGCGGGCGTGGACTCCATCGAGCACGGGTTCGAGCTGACGGACGACCTCATCGCCCTGATGGCGCAGAAGGGGGTCTGGCTCTGCGGCACGCTCGCCAGCATGGACCGGCTGGTCGCCAACATCGACCGCGTGCCCGCCTACATCCGCGCGAAGGTGGAGCGGTTCTCCGCCATGCACTACGACAGCTTCCGCCGCTACGTGAAGGCGGGCGGCAAGGTGGCGCTGGGCACCGACGCCGGCACGCCGGGCAACACCCATGGCGGCAATGGGCTGGAACTCGCCAAGATGGTGGAGCTGGGGATGACCCCGCTGGCGGCGCTGGCGGCGGGCACGTCGTCCGCCGCGGACCTGCTGGACCTGCCCGATATAGGCCGCCTGCGGGTGGGCGCCGTCGCGGACCTGCTGCTGGTGGCGGGCGACCCGTCGCGCGACATCGCGCTCGCCGCGAACCCCGCCAACCATCGGGGCGTCTGGAAGGGCGGGGTCCGCTTCACCCCGCCATCCCCCGTCGCCCCCGTCCCCGCCTTCGCCCCGGCCGGGGCGGCGGGGTTCTAGCCGCGTCCGTCACACGTTGAAGCGGAAGTGGAAGATGTCGCCGTCCTGGACGACGTACTCCTTGCCTTCCATCCGCATCTTGCCGGCGTCCTTGGCGCCCTGCTCGCCGCCCAGCGCCACATAGTCGGCGTAGGAGATGGTCTCCGCCTTGATGAAGCCGCGCTCGAAATCCGTGTGGATCACGCCCGCCGCCTCCGGCGCCTTGGCACCCTTGCGCACGGTCCAGGCCCGCGCTTCCTTCGGGCCAACGGTGAAGAAGGTCAGCAGGTTCAAAAGGCCGTAGCCGGCGCGGATCACCCGGTTCAGCCCCGGCTCCTCCAGCCCCATGCTGGCAAGATATTCGTCCTTGTCCTCCGGCGGCAGCTGCGACACCTCCGCCTCGATGGCGGCGGAGATCACGACGGTCGCCGCCCCCTGGCGCGCCGCCATCTCCTCCACGCGCTTGGAGAAGGCGTTGCCGCTTGCGGCGGAGGCCTCCTCGACGTTGCAGACGTACAGCACCGGCTTGCCGGTCAGCAGCTGCATCTGCTTGAACAGCGGCATCTCGTCGGTGTCGACCTTGACCGTGCGGGCGGGTTTGCCCTCCCGCAGCACGGGCAGGATCCTCTCCATCAGGTCGGCCTGGGCCTTGGCCTCCTTGTCGCCGCCCTTGGCCTTCTTCTGCAGCGGCGGCAGGCGCTTCTCCAGGCTGTCCAGGTCGGCCAGCATCAGCTCCGTCTCCACCGTCTCCGCGTCGCGGACGGGGTCGACCGAACCCTCCACATGGGTGATGTCCGTGTCCTCGAAGCAGCGCAGCACATGGACGATGGCGTCCGTTTCCCGGATGTTGGCCAGGAACTGGTTGCCAAGGCCCTCGCCCTTGCTGGCCCCGCGCACCAGGCCCGCGATGTCCACGAACTCCAGCTGGGTCGGGACCACCTTCGCCGACTTCGCCATCACGGCGAGCTTCTCAAGGCGCGGGTCGGGCACGCCCACCCGGCCGACGTTCGGCTCGATCGTGCAGAAGGGATAGTTCGCGGCCTCGGCCGCGGCGGTGGAGGTCAGCGCGTTGAAAAGCGTCGACTTGCCGACGTTCGGCAGGCCGACGATGCCGCAGTTGAAACCCATGGGACGTGCTTCGCCTGGAGTGTGGATCGAATCGCGGGAGGGTTATGGGCGAAGTGCTGTGGCTTGGCAATGCTGGCGGAACGCGGGGGAGGGGTGCCGGGCGCCCTACTGGACGAAGCTGCCCGCGTCGCGCGCCGGGCATCGCGCCACGGGTGCCGGCTCCGGCTTACCCGATTCAAGCAGGTGGCAGTCGTCGAAGACGGAGCAGTAGCAGAGCTGCCACGCGACACGGTTTGTCGCCTGGAGCAGGGCTGTGGCCGGCTCCCCCTCCACGGTGAGGACGTCGATGCGCTCCCCGCTCTGAACCACCCGCCAGGTCAGCTGCGACTGCACATAGCCGCGGGGAAGATCGATCTCGAGGGCCCGGAACATCTCAGCCCAGGTCGTCATCGGTTTGCCGTCCACCGTGATCCGCAGGGAGCGGATCTTGGCCGGTCCGATGCCGCTGTTGACCGCGACCAGGGTCAGGCGCGGATTGTCCGGGGTGCTGCCGGCGTTGCTCGGGCCAAGCAGCATGTGCGGCCAGACCGAGGCGTCGAGCTGCTTGCGCACCGCCGCACTTTCCACCAGGGCGGCGTAGAGCGCCGCGATCGCGACAAGCAGGGCCATGACGGAGATGAAGGTCTGAAGCACGGCGATGCGGGCGAACAGGCGCTCCGAACGGGTGCTTCCGGGGGGCTGACCCATCCCCTGCGTTTCATCCATGTAGTGGCCCGCCGCCTTTGTGGACGGCCATTTCCAGGCCGTTTCGGTGGCGACGATAACAAGCGCGCGGGCACGCTCGTCAAGGGGAGTGGCGCTCTGTCACTCCGCCGCGGCGATCAAGCCGGCCGGCACCGGCTCGTCGTTGCAGCAACCTGCGCCGATCATCTCCCGCATGGTGGGGAAGCAGCGGCCGCACTGGGGCTGCTTGCCGGCGTGCTTGAACACCCCGCTGATGGACTTGGCCCCGCCCTCGGCGGCCTTGCGCACGGTCTTGCAGTTGATCGCGTTGCAGACGCAGACATACATGGCGGGGCGGGCCCTCGGGTGATCTGTTGGAACGGATCGTACTGCGAGTTATTCGCAACCGCAATCGCGAAATCTCGTTCCGTCGCGGATGTCACACCGGTAGGGCGAACGCGAGCCGGTCGCATTGACCGGGATCAATTCGGGGGAGGGGCGGAGCCCTGTCTCCCCGGGGCCACCAATCCATTCAGCCGTCACCCCGGCGTAAGCCGGGGCCCATTTGCGGGCAGCGCGCCGGCTCAGCAATGGGTCCCGGCTTGCGCCGGGATGACGGTCTTCTCGGGGGGAATCTGCCCGGGGTTCCCTTCAGGTCGGGTCGCCGGAGCCCATCTGCTCCTGCAGGTAATTGTGGATGCCGATCTTGTCGATCAGGCCCATCTGGGTCTCGAGCCAGTCGATATGCTCCTCGGTCTCCTCCAGGATCTGCCGGAAGATCTCCTTGGACTGATAGTCGCGCACCGTCTCGCAATGCTGCATGGCGTCGATCAGGTTCGACCGGTTGCGCTGCTCCGCGTCCAGGTCGCAGGCGAACATCTCCGGCACGTCCTCGCCGATCTTCAGCTTGTGCAGGTCCTGAAGGTTCGGCAGCCCCTCGAGGAACAGGATGCGTTCGATCAGCTTGTCGGCGTGCTTCATCTCGCCGATCGACTCCTCGTACACCTTGCCCGCCAGCTTCATCAGGCCCCAGTTCTTCAGCATGCGCGCATGCAGGAAGTACTGGTTGATGCTGGTCAGCTCGTTGGTGAGGATCGTGTTCAGATGGCGGATGACCTGCGGATCGCCCTGCATGTTCCTCTCGCTCCCGTCGCGGCGGTTCGGTCTTCGGCGGTCATGATGCACCGCTCCGGACCCTGAAGGTAGTGCTTACGGACAGGAAACCCACCGGCTGCGGCGTCAGCCGCCTGTCGCCGGCCGCGGGGTGGGGCGCCAGCCCGGCGGGGCCAGTTCGAACTGCGCGAACTCGAAGGCCGGGGCCACCGTGCAGCCCACCAGGGTCCAGGCACCCAGGCTGACCGCCGTCTGCCAGTGTCCGGCCGGGACGACGAACTGCGGCCTTTGCCCGGCCGCGAGGTCGGGGCCCAGGTGATGGGCGCTGGCGTCGTGCCCGTTCGGGCTGACGGTGATCACCAGCGGCGCCCCGGCGTGCCAGTGCCAGGCCTCGTCGGCGTCCTTCACCCGGTGCCAGTCCGACACCTCACCCGCCTGCAGCAGGAAGTAGATGGCGGTGGAGGCGCCCCGCCCGCCGCCCTCCGGCGCATGCCGGTAGGTCTCGGCATAATGGCCACCCTCCGGGTGCGGCTTCATGCCGAGCAGGGCGATGATCTGCTTGGGGCTCAACTGGTCCATGCCTTGGCTCACTCGCTCGGCGGGGCGGTGCGCTTGAAGCTGTCGCGTCCGCTCGCCGCCTCGAACCAGTTGGCGAGGCCAGGGCGGCCCTGGCGCCAGCCCTCCTTGCCGAAGCGGAAGTCGAGGTAGCCCAGCGCCGCCAGCGTGGCGATCCCGCCGATGGTGGGCGCGTCGGCGGACGGCAGGTCCGGCACCTCCCGCTCCAGCAGGTCCAGCGCCCGGGTCACGGCGCGGCGCTGCCGGTCCGCCCAGTCGGCGGAGCGCAGGCTCTCCGGCCGGCGGCTTTCCAGCAGGCGGAGCACGCTGGCGTCGCAGATGCCGTCGGCCAGGGCCTGCTGGCGCAGTGCCTTCCAGCGCGCGTTGCCGCCGGCGGGGAACAGCCGGCCGCCGCCCAGGCTGTCCAGATACTCCGCGATCACCGGGCTGTCGAACAGGACCAGCCCGTCCTCCGTCAGCAGGGTCGGAATCTTGGCCAGCGGGTTGTCGCGGACGATGGGACTGTCCGGCGCCCACACATCGGTCGGGCTGATCTCGATCCGGTCGGCCACCCCGGCCTCGTGGGCCACCATCATCACCTTGCGGACGTAGGGGGAGGTCTGGCTGTAGCGCAGCTGCATCATGGGGCGGGGAACCGTGTTCTCGGGGGTGGGCCGGAGGGTGGAAGTTTCAGGCGCGGAAATGGTCCTTGCGGCGGCGGATCTCCCCCAGCACCTCGGCCGGGGCGGCACCCGCCAGCCCGACGGCGGCGGCAAGATCGGGGTCGTCCGCCCGCAGGAAGGGGTTGGCGGCACGCTCCAGCGCGATGGTGGAGGGCAGGGTGGGCTGCCCGTCGGCGCGCAGCAGCTGCACCTCCGCCATCCGGGCCTTCAGCGCCGTGTTGTCGGGATCGATGGACAGGGCGAAGCGCCCGTTGGAGGCGGTGTATTCGTGGCCGCAATAGACCCGCGTCTCCGGCGGCAGGGCGCGCAGCTTCGACAGGCTGTCCCACATCTGGTCGGGCCGACCCTCGAACAGGCGCCCGCACCCCAGCGAGAACAGCGTGTCGCCGCTGAACAGGGCGCCCGCATCCTCGAACCAGAAGGCGATGTGCCCCCGGGTGTGGCCCGGCGTGTCGAACACGCGCACCGGCCGGTCGCCGAAGCGGAACGTGTCGCCCTCGCCATAGGCCTCGTCGATGGCCGGGATGCGGTCGCGGTCGGCGCCCGGCCCGATCACCGGCACGCGCCACTTCCGCTTCAGCTCCTCGTTCCCCGCCGTGTGGTCGGCATGGTGGTGGGTGTTCAGGATGTGCGTCAGGCGCCAGCCGCGCCGGGCCAGTTCGGCCTCCACCGGCTCCACCTCCGCCGGATCGACCACGCCCACGACCCCGCTTTCCCGGTCATGGACCAGGTGGATGTAGTTGTCGGCCAGCGCCGGGATCAGGATCACGTCCAGCATGGCGCGTACCGTACTGGACCGGTGGGGGCCGGACAAGCGACGCGGGCGGGTGGACCAGCCACCCGTCCGGCCCCGGCGGCCGGGGATCAGCGCAGTGAGAAACTCTGCGCGATCGTCCCCCCGGCGACATCGAACGCGGCGTCCTCGAAGGAGGGCGGGCCCATCATGCCGACGGCGTCGCGGCTGCTGCCCAGCGGCTCAAGAGGCTCCCCGAACATCCCGCGCCGCATCTCCCGGTCGTCGCCGATGTCCTGCCAGGCGCTGGCGGCGTAGCGGCCGGGCGGCACGCCTTCGAAGGTGACGCTGACGCGGTCCGCGCTGGATTCCGTCTTCTGGCGGAAGCCGCAGCGGCGCAGGAACTCCTGTTCCGTGCAGAGCGAGATGTAGACCATGCCCTTGCCGGGCTGGACCCGCTTCACCTCCACGGCGACGGTGGCGAGGCCGGCGGCGGTGGCGGTCGCGGCCGTCTGCGGTGTGGTGTCGGCCACCGCTTGGCTGGCGGCGAACAGGGCGGCGAACGGAAGGACGAGGGCGAACCTGCGCATGGGGCGAACCTCCGGATGGGTGGTGTCGCCCGTCCCTTCGCCGATGGGTCGGGCCCGTCGCAACCGGGCTTTCGCGAGGTCCGGCCCCGGCTTCGCGAAACCCCGCAGGGGCGTGTTTCGCGTTTCGTGAAGTGCCTCGGCGGGCGCTTCGGCCTCGACAAACGGGCCGCGCTGGGGCACGCAAGGGGGCAACGACAGGCCGTCAGGCCGATACGGGAGAGAGGAACGCCATGGCATCGACCCAGAGCCCGACCGTGAACCGCCAGTGGGTGCTGACGAAGCGGCCCGCGGGCGACGATTTCGAATCCTGCCTGGAATGGCGGGAGGCGCCGGTTCCGACGCCGGGCGAGGGGCAGATCCTGGTGCGGACCATCTATCTCTCGATGGACCCGTCGAACGCCATCTGGATGCGGCAGGCGAGCTACATCCCGCCCGCGCCCCTGAACGAGCCGATGCTCGGCCTCGTGCTGGGTGAGGTGATGGAAAGCCACCATCCCCGGTTCAAGGCGGGCGACATCGTCAGCGGCCTGGGCGGCTGGGCCGACTACGCCGTCACGGACGGCAAGGGCTGGGGCAAGGTTCCGGCCGATGGGCGGATGCCGCTGCTGGCCTTCACCTCCGTGCTGGGCATGACCGGCATGACCGCCTATTTCGGCCTCTACGACATCGGCAGGCCGCAGGCGGGGGAGACGGTCGTCGTGTCCGCCGCCGCCGGGGCCGTCGGCAGCATGGTGGGACAGTTCGCCAAGCTGCGCGGCTGCCGCGTCGTCGGCATCGCCGGCGGGGCGGAGAAGACGAAGTGGCTGGTCGACGAGATGGGCTTCGACGCCGCCGTGGATTACAAGACCGGCGGCCCCAAGGAGCTGCGCCAGGCGCTGAAGGCCGCCTGCCCCAACGGCATCGACGTCTATTTCGAGAATGTCGGCGGCTGGATCACGGAGGTGGTCTACAGCCTGCTGAACCTGCGCGCCCGCATCCCGCTGTGCGGTCTGATCAGCCAGTACAACGCCGCCGAACCGCAGCCCGGTCCGCGCAACATGGACCAGCTCCTGGTCAAGCGCTGCCGGATGGAGGGGTTCATCGTGCTGGACTACACCGACCGCATGGGCGAGATGGCCAAGGAGATCGGCCCCTGGCTGGCCGAGGGCAAGCTCAAGTGGAAGGTCGATGTGGACGAGGGGCTGGACGGGGCGGTGAAGTCCCTGCGCAAGCTGTTCAGCGGCGGCAACGTCGGCAAGCTGGTCGTGCGCGTCGGGGCCGAGCCGGCGCGCTGAGCCGCGAGCCCGCCGACCCCGGCGGGGTGGTCACACCCCGTTCGCCCCGGGTGTTTACACCCCATTCACGCTTGTGCGATTGAATGGCGAAAGCGGCGTGGTTCCTGCCACCGTCCGCGCGTTCGCAACCTCGCGCAAGGCGCCATGCTCCAGTCGCTGATCGAAGCCGCGGCCGTGTTCGTGGTGATCGCCGGCATCGCCTATCTGGCGGGGCTGGGCATCGCCTCGGTGGCGGAGCAGACGGTGCGCCGCCGCCTGAAGGCGGACGCGCTCGGCGACCGGCTGCTGCGTCTCTCCCAGCTGCAGCAGCGGCTGCATCGGCGGCGGGAGGAGCTGGTGCCCCGCATTGCCCGGCTGGACGGCGAGCTGCGGACCGCCAAGCGCCAGGCCTACATGGTCGGCAAGCGCGTCTCCGACACGCTGATGAAGCGGTCCCGCCTGCTCCGCGTGCTGGGGGAGGAGGAGGCCTTCCAACGGCCGGGACGTCCGGCCCGCCGCTTCATCGCCCATGTCGTGAACCGGCACGTGCAGCAGGCGCAGGCCGGCCAGAAGGAGCTGCCGAACCTCGCCCGCTCGTGGGCGGAAAGCCAGCGTGTGGACGCCTGGGCCGCGACCATCGGCGACGCCAAGGCCATGGTGGAGAAGGCCTTTCCGGTCGCAATCGGCTTTTTCATCGTCGATCTGCGGGAGGCCGACCAGGACCCGCTGGCCGATGTGGTGACCGTCGTCGCCCCGCCGCTTCCGCCCTCCGGACGGGAGGCGGGCCGGTGAGCCTGTCCCTCTGGATCGGCGTGCTGACAGGGGCCGCCGCCGTGGCGCAGATCGTCGGCGTGGTGCAGCGGCGCGTGAAGGGCGTCGGCCGCCAGGACGAGGAGCGCCGTCGGCAGGTAGCGGACGCCTCGAAGGCCGTCCGCGAGAAGGCGATGCTCACGCTCAAGCTGAAGCGGGAGGAGAGGGCGATGCTGGCGGAGATCCGCGAGCTCGCCACCGCGATCGACAAGGGGGAGGCCCATGTCGCCCATGTCCGCGCCAACGAGGAGTTCATCCACGTCTCCGACGAGCGGAAAAGCCCCGGCGACCAGGCCTATATCGCCATGATCGCCCACCCCGACTTCAACCGGCTGGCCAAGGCCGCCCCGGCCGAGGTCACGCGGTCCTGGGCGAACGGGCGCCAGTATCTCGTCTGGGCGGCCAACCCGAAGATCGCCCAGGCGAAGGCGCTGCTGCGGCATCCGGCCGAGAAGGGCTACGTCGTGGGCGACATCACGCTGTTCACCGGCGGTCCCGACGAGCTTTAGGCCGGGGTAGCCCCATCGGGCCGCTGGAATGCCCTGGACAGGTCCGCCCGTCGACAGCCTTTGGCCGCAATTGGGCGGTTGGATGAAGGGGCTGAAACCAGTCCCGGAAAATCCGAAGCCGTGTCCGCCGCCGCCATGTCCGTTTCCGCCCGCCTTCCCATCCTCGTGCTCCTCGGGGGCAGCCTCGGGATCTGCGCGGGGTTGTGGGACCTCTCATCCGCCGCCCTGTCCGGCACCCTGCTGCTGCTGGCCCTGTCGGGCTTCGCCTTGTCTGCCGCGGCCCCCAAGCTCGCGCTGCCGATCGTGGCGGCGATCGCGCTTGGCGTGCTGGCGGCGAACCTCATGGCGCCACAGCCGCCGGGCGTGCGGCTGGGGCCGCTGCCGCGCGGGTTGATCTCCGCCGCCGTCGCCACCGTCCCGGCGGGCCTGGGGGCCCTGGGGGCCGCCGTGGCCGCCCGGCTGTTCGGGTCCAGGACCTGAATCAGGCGGCGGCGAGGCCGCCGGTCAGGGCCCCGCACTGGCCGGCGCAGGCCGTCACCTCCGACAGGATCCAGTCGCGGAAGGCCATGATCTTGGCTTCGTTCCCGCGCCGCTCCGACGTCACCAGCCAATAGCCCGTGCCGGGCCGATGCAGCACGGGGAAGGGCGCCACCAGCCGGCCGGAGGCGAGCTCCGGTCCGAAGAAGGTCGGGCAGACCAGGGCCACGCCCTGACCCATCATGGCCGCTTGCGCGCTCATGTGCTGGGTGTCGAACTGCATGCCGGCCGGCAGGCTCGTCACCGGCACGCCCGCCGCCGCGAACCAGTCCAGCCACAGCCTGCGGTCCTCGCCATGCTGGGTGTCGAGCAGGGGCACCTTCAGCAGGTCGGTCGGTGCCGAGAGCCCGCCCGCCCGCTCCACCAGGGCCGGGCTCAGCAGGGGCGTGACCGCGTAGTCCATCAGCTTCACAGCCTGCGTGCCCGGCCAGTTGCCGTTGCCGCTGCGGATGCCGACGTCGAAGTCCCGATCCAGGTCTGCGAACTGGTTCGAGCATTCGAGCCGGACCGCGATGTCCGGATGGCGCATCTGGAAGTGCCCCAACCGCGGCACCAGCCAATGCCCGGCGAAGCTGTGCAGCGCGCTGATCGACAGCACCACCCCGTCGCGCCGCTCCGCCAGCCGTTCGGCGGCGGCGCGGATGCGGTCGAAGGCGTCGGTCACGGCCGCATGGAACTCCGCACCCTCCGCCGTCAGTTCCAGCCGCCGCGTCAGCCGCCTGAACATCGGCCGGCCGACATGATCCTCCAGCTGCCGTATCTGGTAGCTGACCGCCGCCTGGGTCACGGAAAGCTCGTCCGCCGCCCGGGTGAAGGACAGGTGCCGCGCGGCGGCCTCGAAGGCGCGCAGCGCCGTCAGCGGCGGCAGGCGGATCATGGCGGTGGGCTCCCACGCATCGAATCAGCTTATGCATCTTAGGTGAAATACTCGTTTGTTGTCGAGTGTGTGGAGGGCGAATATCGGCCTCAGGCGACGCTCCGGCGCCGCGTGTCCAAGTGATGGAGCGTACCATGCATAAGACTGGCTTTTCCTCCCCTGGCTTCGCCGCTTTCCTCCAGGCGCTGATGGCCGGGCTGTCCCGGCAGATTCCCGCCACGCAGCGGGTCGTCAGCCCGTGTGAGTTGTCCCGCCATCTCGCCCGCGACATCGGCTGGACCTGCGACTGACGGGGGCAATCGGGCGCATGGGCGCGGCAGCCTGCCGCGCCTGTCCCGTGTTGACGCACCGGCGGGCTCTCCCCCATCTACCGGGTAAGAACGACACCAATGGGAAGTGGAGAGTCATGCGTTCCGCCGTCGCCACCGCCATCGCCGTCGCCGCCCTCCTCGCCGCCGCACCCGCCGCGGCCCAGGATGTGGCCAAGGGGGAGAAGGCGTTCGCCAAGTGCCGCGCCTGCCACACGCTGGAGAAGGGTGGCGCCAACCGCGTCGGGCCGAACCTGCACGGCATGTTCGGCCGCACCGCCGGTCAGGCGGAGGGCTTCAAGTTCTCCGACGCGATGAAGAATTCCGGCGTGGTCTGGACGCCCGAGACGGTGGACCAGTACATCACCCGCCCGCGCGATTTCATCAAGGGCAACCGGATGGCCTTCGCCGGCATCGCCAACGAACAGGAGCGCAAGGACCTGATCGCCTACCTGCAGCAGGCGACCCAGTAAGTCTCCTTCCGTCCATGCTCGCCCCGGCTCCGCACCGGGGCGGGATCTCCTATTTCGGCCGGCGCCTCACCCCAGCTTCACGGCGGTGCCGTTCACCGACACCATCAGCATGCCGTTCTCCTTGCCCAGCACCTCGTAATCGAGGTCGACGCCGATGATCGCGTCCGCACCCAGTTCGCGGGCCGCCTCCTCCATGTCCGCCAGGGCGTGCATCCGCGCGTCGCGCAGGGCCGACTGGTAGCCGCCGGACCGTCCGCCGACGATGTCGCGGATGCCGGAGAACATGTCCCTGAAGATGTTGACACCCAGGATGGCCTCGCCGGTGACGACGCCGAGATACTGGGCGACGCGGCGCCCGTCGATGGAATCGGTGGTGACGATCAGCATGCTGCGGTTCCCGGGTTGGCGTGGTCTCGTCGGCCTTTCAGCAGGTGGGCGGCGGAACCGGCGCGCGCAACCCCCGGAAGCGCCCGATCCGAAGGGGATATCCCTTCGGACGTCCCCGGTCGGTGTTGGATTTGCTTCCCTTTTCTGACGGTTTGTTTACGTTCAGGGGCGAATGCGAGGGCCGCGAACGGCCCCGTTCTTTGGGAGGATCTCATGATGCGACGGTTGATGGGGACCACGGCGCTCGCCGTGTCCCTGGCCTTCACCGCCACCCCGGCCGATGCCCAGCAGCGCTTCAGCCAGTTCGTCGTCTTCGGCGACAGCCTGAGCGACACCGGCAACCTGCCGGCCCTGGGCGTTCCGGTCGGCCCGCCGAACTTCAACGGCCGGTTCTCGAACGGCCCGGTGTGGCTGGAATACCTGCCCGCCCTTTACGGCTCGCCGGCGTCCAGCTTCGCGCTGGGCGGCGCCCGGTCCGGCCGGGTGCAGCCGCTGAACGACCTGCAGATCCAGCTCGACCGGTTCCTCGCCGGCGGCCGGCAGCTTTCCCCGACGGCGCTCTACACCGTCTGGATCGGCGGCAACGACTATCTGAACCTCACCGGCGACCCGCTGGTGGGCGTCGGCACCACGGTCACCAACATCAGCACCGCCGCGACCCGCCTGCTCCAGGCCGGTGCGCGCAACGTGATGATCCTGAACCTGCCGAACCTGGGCGACATCCCGGGTTCCCGCGCCGGCGGCCCGGTCGCCGTCGCCCAGGGCAACCAGATCACCCAGCTCCACAATTCGGCCCTTCAGGGTGCGGTCGCCACGCTGCGGGAGCGGACCGGGGCGAACATCATCCTGGTGGACATCAACGCGGCCACCAACGCCGTGTTCGCCAACCCGTCACTGTTCGGCTTCAGCAACCTGACGACGCCGTGCTTCGTCGGCACCACGCCGACCGGCGCCTGCGCCACCCAGGCTGCGGCCGACGCGTCGCTCTATTTCGACCCGATCCACCCGACCACCGCCGGCCACCGGCTGGTCGCGCAGTTCGTGAACGGCACCCTGGCCGCCAACTTCGAGGCGCCGCAGGGTCTCGCCGTGGCGACCCAGCTCGGCTTCCGCATGTTCGACCTGCTGAACCAGGGTGTCGCGGGCCGCACGGCCGGTGGCCGTTCCGGCACCGGCGGTATCGGCCTGGGCGAGGCGACGGGCGGTGCGGACGGCCAGTTCTCCGTCTTCGCCTTCGGCGGCTGGGCCGACGGCGACCGTGACGGCGTCACCGACCAGCTCGCCTTCGACTACGAGGGCTACAATGTCGGCGCCGGTATCGAGTACCGCGTGGACCGCAACCTCGCCGTCGGCGCCGCCTTCGGCTATGGCGACGGTTCCGCCGACCTGGAACTGGGCGCCGGCTCCATCGACATGAAGTCCTACGGCCTGATCGCCTACGGCACGGCCGCCTGGGGCGCCATGTACGCCGATGGCTGGATGGCCTACAGCTGGGACGAGTACGAGACCGTCCGCGCCACCCGCTTCGCCCCGCTCGCCCGCGCCACGGGCGACACCACGGGCGACACCTGGGGTGCGGGAGGCTCCGTGGGCTGGAACTTCGGCGCCAAGGGCGGCATCGCCTTCGGGCCGGAGGCCGGCGTGCGCTACGCCGTGACTGGTGTCGACGCCTTCACCGACGCGGGTGCGGGTCCGCTGACCCTGCGGGTGCAGGACTTCGACGCGGAGTCGCTGGTCGGCAGCATCGGCGTCAACGTCGCCGCGCCGATGGGCGACGCCGGGGCCACCTTCGTCCCGACCGCCCGTGTGGCCTTCGAGCGCGAGTTCAAGAACGAGAACCGTCAGGTCCGCGCCAGCCTTCCGGGTGGCGAGACCGTACGGGCGAACGCCTCGGGCGGGGAGCGCAACCGCTTCGTCGGCGGCGTCGGCCTGAACTTCGCGACCGGCGGCCTCACCGGCTCGGTCGGCTACGAGGGCACGCTCGGCAGCGACGACCGCACCGACCACACCCTGGCCGCCCGCCTGAAGGTCGCGTTCTGATCGCGTAGGGGGGCACCCCTCACCCCCCTCGCTCCGCTCGGG
>JAJUIU010000076.1 GCA_029267445.1 Rhodospirillaceae bacterium | reverse complement strand
TCTCCCTCCCAAGCCTGACGGCTCGGGTCCCTCCCTCTCCCCCTGGGAGAGGGAAGAGATAAGGGCGGGCGCGGTGTGCTCCTAAGGAAAGGGAATGGGTGTGTGGCGCGCTTCCGCTTGCGCCCTAAACACCGCGTTAAGGAATGGGGGCGCAGGCTATGCGTCGGGATGGGGTTGCCGGTCCCTGGGATCGGACGACCTTGCATCAGCAAAGCCGGATGAAGGAGACGCGTCATGGCCCGTTCCAGCCTGAACATGCCCACCGGTCGGGAAGCGCTAATCGGACACGGGATCGCCGCCCTGGCGCTGGAGAGCGGGAACGCCTTCATCTTCGCGGACGCCATGCGCCGCGACTGGGCGCGGGCGGAGGCGGAGCTGGAGGGTGCCAGGGCGGCCCTGCGCGACATCCGCGACTTCACGGAGCGCTGCAACGCCGCCTACGGCCCGGACGGACAGGTGGACGAGGCGGAGGCCGCAGCGCTGGGCGCCACGGTTCCAGCCCGCTTCGCCGACTACTGACGGCGGCGCGTCAGCGCCGGTTCAGGAAGGCCGTCGTCTCCGCGTCCAGCCCACCCGACAGGGCCTGGAGCGCCTCGGCCACCTGGAGGAGCTGTTCGGCGGCGATGCCGTTGCGGGCCGAGGCGGCCGACACGCCGGCGGCGGCCTGGGTGACCTCCCCGGTGGCGGCGGCCTGTTCCTCCACCGCCGCCGAGACGGCCATGGCGATCTCGTTCAGCGTGTGGGTGGTGTCGCCGAACTGACCGATGGCGTGCACCGTCTCCCCCATCGCGGTCTGGATCTCGCCGATCTGCCGCTCGATATCCTCGGTCGCCTTGGCCGTCTGGTTGGCGAGCGCCTTCACCTCGCTGGCGACGACGGCGAAGCCCTTGCCCGCACTGCCGGCCCGTGCGGCCTCGATCGTGGCGTTCAACGCCAGCAGGTTCGTCTGCTTGGCGATGCTGCGGATCAGGTCGACGATGGCGACGATGCGGGTGGTGACCCGCGACAGGTTCGCCACCTTCTCGCCCGACCGTCCGGCGTCGGCCACGGCCGTCTGGGAGATGGTGGAGGCGCGGCCCATCTGCTGGGCGATCTCCCGGATGCTGGCCGACATCTCCTCCGCCGCACCGGCGGCGGCCGAGGCCAGATGGTCCGTCTCCTCCGCCGCACCGCGCATCTCCCGCACGCTGGCGGTCAACTGGGTGGCGCTGCTGGCGACCGACTGCACGGCGGCGCGCACCTTCTCCGCCATCTGGCGGTTCGCGGTTTCGATCGACCAGGTGACCATGGGGCCGAGATAGGTGCCGTCCGGGCCCGTCATCGGCGAGACGGCGAGGCGCAGCGTCTCCGGCCCCAGCTTGATGTCCGTGGCGTGGGGCAGGTGGTGGGCGGTGCCGACCATGCGGTGCTGGTGGCCGGGATTCTTATGGAAGATGTCGATCTTGGAGCCGATCAGCTGCTCCGCCTTGATCGGCAGGTGCGCCTCCAGCTTGCGCAGCGTGTCGATGCTGGTGGCGTTGGCATAGGTGATGGTGAAGTCCACCGGATCGCAGGTCATGACGTTGACCGGCATGCGGTCGATCATCTGGAGGAGGCGCTTGGTCTCCGCCTCCGCCTTCACCTGGGCGGTGACGACGGACCAGGTCAGCAGCGGGCCGATATAGGTGCCGCGCCCGTCGCGCAGGGCCACCACGTTCAGGTCCAGCCATTCGCTGCCCACGGCGATGCGGGCGGAATGGGGCAGGTTGCGCTCGTCCGCCAGCATGGAGCGCTGGCGCTGCGGCACCTTGTGGAAGATGTCGATCGTCTCCCCCACCACCTTGGCGGGGTCGACGGGGATGACGTGGCGGATCTGCTCCAGCAGCTCGTAGGAGCGCTTGTTCGCGTAGGTGATGCGGAAATCCGCCCGGTCGCACAGCATGGCCGCGACCGGCATGGCGTCCACCATGGCCTCGAACAGCTCCGGCGCCATGCGCGCGCGGGCCCGGCCGAACAGCCCGCCCATGCCGCCGACGGCGGCGATCTTGCCCAGAAACATCCCACCAATCCCTGATCGTTACGTGCCGAAAGGATTACGCCCGGCAGGCGGACGGGGATAGATAACCCCACGGATAGTGTGGTTGCTGGGGTGGGTTGGGGTCTCAGCCCTCCTGCGCCTCCCCTGCGGAAGCAGGGGTCCACAGTTTTTGGAGCGCGCGGATGGTTAAGGAAAAGAACCGTGGGCCCCTGCTTTCGCAGGGGAAGCGGAAGAATAATGTGGACGGCTGCTGAGTTCCGCTACGAGCCGCATGCGGCCTCGCCCTTCGACAAGCTCAGGGTGAGGCCGACTTAGCCGTCAGAGTTGGGGCCGACTATGGGATCGGAGTGGGGCCGACCGAACCAGCCTTGCCGCCGAATTCATTCTGCGGTCACCGCAGTCCTCACCCTGAGCCTGTCGAAGGGCGAGGACTGCTTGCCCAAGAAGCCACCACACCTTTCCCCCTCACAGCCACGCGCTGTCGGTGTCGAGCGTGGTGCGGTCGAGGGATTGGAGGAGGCGGGCCTGGGCGTCGATCTTCGGCAGTTCCCAGGCGTAGAAGTACCGGCAGGCGGCGAGCTTGCCGTTGAGGTAGGCGGCGTCGCCACGACCTGCGGCGAGGTCGGCGGCGGCGGCGCGGGCCTGCTTCAGCCAGATCCAGGCCAGCACCGTGTGGCCGAACATCTCTAGATACGCCACGGCGTTGGACAGCAGCTCGTTCACCCGGCCGGCCATGCGCTCGGCGGCGAGTGCCCGGGTGGTGGCGTCGACAGTGGCGAGGGCGCGGCCCAGCGCGTCGGCGAAGGGGGCGAGGGCGGGGTCGGATGCCGCGTCCTTGATGGTGGCCGCGATCTCATCCGCCAGCAGGGTGAGGCTGGCGCCGTTGTGCTGCCAGACCTTGCGGCCCAGCAGGTCCTGCGCCTGGATGCCGTAGGTGCCCTCGTGGATCGGGTTCAGGCGGTTGTCGCGGTAGAGCTGCTCCACCGGATAGTCGCGGGTGTAGCCGTATCCGCCGAGGATCTGGATGGCCCACTTGTTGGCCTCCAGGCAGTGTTCGGACGGCCAGGACTTGGCGACCGGCGTCAGGATGTCCAGCAGCAGGCCCGCCTTCTCCCGCGCCTCCGGCGTTTCAGCCGTTTTCTGCTCATCGACGAGGCGGGCGCAGAGCAGGCACAGCGCGATGGCGCCCTCGGATGCCGCCTTCTGCTGCAGGATCATGCGCTTGACGTCCGCATGCTCCACGATGGGGAGCATGGGGGAGGTGGGGTCCTTGGCGTCCGGCCGGCGGCCCTGCGGCCGGGTGCGGGCGTAGTCCAGGCTGTAGCGGTAGCCGGCGTAGCCCAGCGCCGCCGCGCCCAGCCCGACGCCGATCCGCGCCTCGTTCATCATGTGGAACATGTAGGCGAGGCCCTGGTGCGGCTGGCCGACCAGGAAGCCCTGGCACCGGCCCTCCTCCCCGAAGGAGAGGATGGTGCTGGTGGTGCCCCGGTAGCCCATCTTGTGCAGCAGGCTGACCAGCCGCACGTCGTTGTCGGGGCCGAGCGAACCATCGTCGTTCACGCGGAAGCGCGGCACGATGAAGAGGCTGATGCCCTTCACGCCCGGCGGCGCCCCCTCGATCTTCGCCAGCACCATGTGGACGATGTTTTCCGACAGCTCGTGCTCGCCCGCACTGATCCACTGCTTGGTGCCGGTGATGGAGTAGCTGCCGTCCGGGTTGGGCGTGGCGCGGGTGCGGATGTCGGCGAGGGAGGAGCCCGCCTGCGGCTCCGACAGGGCCATGGTGCCGAAGAAGCGGCCGGTCAGCATGGGCTGCATGAACCGGTCCTTCTGCCCGGGCGAGCCGAAGGCGTCGATCAGGTTGGCGGCCCCGATGGTGAGGAACGGGTATGCGGCCGTGGCGACGTTGGCGGCCTGGAAGAAGGTGAAGCAGGCCTGCACCACGGTCCAGGGAAGCTGGAGCCCGCCGCGCTCCTCATCATGATGGGCGGCGAGGAATCCGGCCTCCGCGAAGGCGTCGGTGGCGCGCTTCACGTCGGGCAGCATGACGACCTTGCCGACCCCGCCCTCCCGCTCCGGCTCGTGCCGGTCCGCCTCGGCGGCGTGCGGGGCGAAATGGTCCTCCGCGAGCGTGGCCGCCGTCTCCAGCACCTGGTCGATGGCGGACCGGTCCAGATGGCGGAAGCGGTCGCGCGTCAGCAGCGTGTCGAGGTCCAGCAGATGGTCCAGCTGGAAGGCGATCTCGCGCGGGTCCATCAGGCTCATCGGCGCGTCTCCCAAGGATGCTTGTGCGGGGGCGGCGTTCTTCCGGCCGCCTTGATGCAGGTTCGTCCGGCGGGACGCGCGGGTCCAGCCGGACGAAGGTCGATCGGCCGTCCGGGCCGTCAGTCCATGCCCAATGCCGCCTTGTACAGCTCCAGCAGGGCGTCCTGCTCCTGCCGGTCGTCCTTCTCCATCTTCCGGAGCCGGATCACCTGCCGCATGATCTTGGTGTCGAAGCCGACACCCTTGGCCTCGGCGTAGATGTCCTTGATGTCGTCCTGAAGGCCCTTCTTCTCCTCCTCCAGGCGCTCGATGCGCTCGATGAAGGAACGCAGGCGCTCGCCCGCGATGCCGCCGACGTCGCTGGTCGCCGCGTCTGACATGGTTGCCTCTTTCGGGTTACCGGATGATCGAGCGCGGGACGATATCGACGCCGCCGGGCCGGTGCAAGGGACCGGGATGGGGTTGTGGGGGCGAGCGGGACCATGACTTCCCTCTCCCTGAGGGAGAGGGTGGCGCGCAGCGCCGGGTGAGGGGTTACGGACTATCCTGATGGCCTTGCGCCGATGACGGCGGGAGACGGCACGGAAACACCGTAACCCCTCACCCTCCCACCGCTGTGCGGTGGGTCCCTCCCTCTCCCTCAGGGAGAGGGAAGAGATGAGGACGGGTCCCTTCACCGGATCAAGTCCGGGTCAGGGTCTCTCCCCCAGGGAAAGGGCAGGATGGGATTTGTGTTTCCCTCAGTGCCCGGCACCCGCCTGGGATTTGGCGAAGGCGGCCTGCTGGGCGGGGGTGGCTTCCGCTTGGTGCTTCGTCTTCCATTCCTCGTACGGCATGCCGTAGACGATCTCCCGGGCCTCGTCGTAGCTCATGGCCATGCCCTTCTCCTCGGCGGCGGCCTTGTACCATTTGGACAGGCAGTTGCGGCAGAAGCCGGCCAGATTCATCAGGTCGATGTTCTGCACATCCGCGCGGTCGCGCAGATGCTGCACCAGGCGGCGGAAGGCGGCGGCCTCCAGCTCCGTGCGGGTCTTATCGTCCATGGTCTTCTCCTCACGCTCGGGGTCCGTTCAGATGTTGGGATACGACGGCGCTTCGGGAAGGGGAACCCTCAACGGCAAAGGGTCCGGGCCCGGACCCATGAGCGGCTCTCTATCCTGAGGGATAGGAGTGGCGGTTGTGCTCGCTGCGGCGCACAAAACCACATAGCATGTAGGGAATTGGCGCCGCTTACCGAACGGTGCGGTGGCGAAAATATCTCTTTCGGGCAGTAGCCGGCCCCGTCCGGCGCTCTACCTCGAAAGGTGAAGGGCTCACTCTGAGGTGATGGACATGAGCGCACCGGTCATCGACATGCGGACGCGGCTGCCGCACGGGCATATCGCCAACCACGCGGCCGACATGAAGTTCATCGCCAAGCGGCTGGCCGAGTGCGCGGCGCAGCTCCGCGCGCTGCAGAGCAAGCTCGAGGCGATGGACGTCCAGGCGGTGGTCGCCGAACTGGAGGCCGCACCGGCCGCCCGCACCGGCTCCTGAGCCGACGCGGGTCAGACGGACGCCGCCGCGAGGCCGTCCAGGATGGGGCGCAGCAGGCGGGCCAGACGGTCCGCCCAGCCCATGGCCCCGGCCTCCCCGGCGATCAGATCCTGGCGGATCTCCAGCATGACCCAGGGCAGGCCGGTCGCGTCGCCATGGACATGGGCCGTGTGGCCCCGGCCGCCGCGACCCGAATAGGGCTCGTTGTCGCCCACGATCAGATCGCCCTCGGCCCGCAGCGCGTCCAGCAGCGGCAGGGCGATGCGCCCGTCCCGGTTCCAGAGGATGCCCGCATGCCAGGGGCGCACCGGCTCGCCCCGCCGCTCCGCCTCCCGCAGGCGGGGGGTGAAGCTGTGCACGCCGATGACGGCGGGGGTCGTCCCGGCCGCGCGCATCCGGTCCAGCGTCGCCGTCACGCCCGCGTGAAATGGGTGGTAGAGCGCATCAAGGCGCCGGCGCCGCTCCACCTCCGAAAGCCCCGCATTGCCCGGAACGGGCGTCAGGTCGCTGACCTCCGGGATCAGGGTCGGGTCGTCCAGCGTGCGGTTGAGGTCCACCACGAGGCGCGACCAGGAGGCCAGGATGGCAGGTGCGTCCAGCAGGGCCGCCAGCCGCTCGGTCACCAGGGCGGCACCGATGTCGACGCCGATGTGGCGCCCCAGCTCCGCCTGCGGCAGGCCGAGATCGGCGAGTGCCCGGGGCACCTGGGCCGAAGCATGCTCGCAGATCAGCAGCAGCGGCGTCTTCCCGGCCGGGTTGACCAGGCGGAAGGGCGGCGGCTCGTCGGGGGCGATCAGGGAAGGGACCGTCATCACGGTCGTTTGAGGCGACATGGGCGCGGTTTTAGCGCAGAATGGTTCGCACGCCAACGGATGCCGCCCGAACGGCCGTGGTGAAGACCAAGAACGAGCCGCCGGCAATGACCAGCGATCCCAAGCTTCTGCTGCACCGCCTGTTCACCGTCGCCGTCGCCGCCGTGGCGGCGGACACGACCGTTCCCCCGGCCCTGCCGCCCCCGCCGAAGGGCCGCACCGTGGTGATCGGTGCCGGGAAGGCGGCGGCCGCCATGGCGCGGGCGGTGGAGGAGAACTGGACGGGCGACCTTTCCGGTCTGGTCGTCACCCGCTACGGCCACCGGCTGCCGACGGAGCGGATCGAGGTGCTGGAGGCCGGACACCCCTATCCGGATTCGGCCGGGCAGGACGCCGCGCGCCGCATCCTGGAGATGGCGCGGGGCCTGACCGAGGACGACCTGCTGCTGTGCCTGATCTCCGGCGGGGGGTCGTCGCTGCTGGCGCTGCCCGCACCGGGCCTGACGCTGGCGGACAAGCAGGCGGTGGGCAAGGCGCTGCTGCGCTGCGGGGCGACGATCGGGGAGATCAACACGGTGCGCAAGCACCTGTCGGCCATCAAGGGCGGCCGGCTGGCGGCGGCGGCGTGGCCCGCCCCCTGCGTGACCCTGGCCGTGTCGGACGTGCCGGGGGACGACCCCTCAATCATCGCGTCGGGCCCGACGGTGCCGGACCCCAGCACCTTCGCCGACGCCCGCGCCGTTCTGGCGAAGTACGGCATCGCGCCGCCGCCGGCCGTCGCCGCGCATCTGGAGCGGGCGTCGGAGGAGACGCCGAAGCCGGGCGACCCGCGGCTTGCCAAGGCGGAGACCCGCATCATCGCCCGCCCGGCCGACGCGCTGGCGGCAGCGGCCCGGCTGGTGCGCGAGCACGGGCTGACGCCGGTGGTGCTGGGCGACGACCTGGAGGGCGAGGCGCGCGAGCTGGGGGCCGCCCATGCCGCCCTCGCCCGCAAGGCGGCACCCGGCACCGTGATCCTGTCCGGCGGGGAGACCACCGTCACCGTGCGCGGGAACGGGCGCGGCGGGCGGAACGTGGAGTACCTCGCCGGCCTGTGCATCGCGCTGGACGGGGCGCCGGGCGTCTGGGCCCTGGCCGCCGACACCGATGGAATCGATGGGACGGAGGACAATGCAGGCGCCCTGTTCGGCCCCGACAGCTTGGCACGGGCGCGCGCGTCGGGTATCGATCCGGCCGCCCTGCTGGCGGACAACGACGCCCACGGCCTGTTCTCCGCCCTGGGGGACCTGGTCGTGACCGGGCCGACACGAACGAACGTCAATGATTTCCGGGCCATCCTCGTGCTGCCCACCGGACACTGAGATCACGGAAGAAACCCGATGAAGCGCAAGGCCGCCGCTCTGCACCGCGAGCGTCTGACCAAGATCGTCGCCACGCTCGGCCCCGCCTCGAGCTCGGCGGAGATGATCCGCAAGCTGTTCCTGGCGGGGGCGGACGTGTTCCGCTTGAACTTCAGCCACGGCAAGCAGGAGGACCATGCCGAACGGCTGCGGTTCATCCGCGAGCTGGAGCAGGAGACGGGCCGCCCGGTCTGCGTGATGGCGGACCTGCAGGGCCCGAAGCTGCGCATCGGCACCTTCAAGGAGGGGCCGCTGACGGTTGAGCCGGGGCACCGGATGCGTCTGGACCTGTCGAAGGAGCCGGGCGACGCGACCCGCGTGGGCCTGCCGCACCCGGAGATCTTCGCCGCCATGCATCCCGGCATGGACCTTCTGGTGGATGACGGGCGGGTGCGCCTGAAGGTGCTGAGGCACACCGACGACCATGCGGATGTGGAAGTGGTGGTCGGGTCCAAGCTGTCGGACCGCAAGGGGGTCAACGTGCCGAACGCGGTGCTGCCGCTGTCGCCGCTGACGCCGAAGGACCGGGACGATCTGCGCTTCGCGCTGGACATCGGGGTGGACTGGGTCGCGCTCAGCTTCGTGCAGCGGCCGGAGGACGTGGCGGAGGCGCGGCGCCTGATCTCAGGCCGGGCGGCGCTGCTGTCCAAGATGGAGAAGCCGTCGGCCATCCAGCACATGGAGGAGATCGTCGAGCTGTCCGACGGCATCATGGTGGCGCGCGGCGACCTGGGTGTCGAGATGCCGCCGGAGGAGGTGCCGTCGATCCAGAAGCGGCTGGTGCGCGAGGCGTGGCGGACCGGCAAGCCGGTGATCGTCGCGACCCAGATGCTGGAGAGCATGGTCAGCGCGCCGACGCCGACCCGGGCCGAGGCGTCGGACGTGGCCACCGCCGTCTATGACGGGGCGGACGCGGTCATGCTGTCGGCGGAGACGGCGGCCGGCCAGTACCCGGTGGAGGCGGTGCAGATGATGGACCGCATCGCCAGGCGGGTGGAGGCCGACCCGCATTACCGCACCATCGTGGAGGCCGCCCACCCGGACCCGGAGCGCACCACGGCGGACGCCATCACCTCCGCCGCGCGGCAGGTGGCGCAGACGATCCAGGCGAGCTGCATCGTGACGTACACGACCTCCGGCTCCACCACCCTGCGCGCCGCGCGGGAGCGGCCCTATGTGCCGATCATGGGCCTGACCAGCCGGGCCGACACCGCGCGCCGCCTGACCCTGAGCTATGGCGTCCACGCGGTGGTGACGGCGGACGTCCACAGCTTCGCCGAGATGGTGCAGAAGGCCACCCGCACGGCGTTCGAGGACGGCCTCGCCCCCGCCGGCACCCGCATCGTGGTCACCGCCGGCGTGCCCTTCGGAACGCCGGGCAACACGAACATCCTGCGGATCGCCTGGGTGGAGGGGTGAGGGGGCGCTGAATCAGGCGCCGCGCCGGTCAACGGGCCGCCTGAGCCCCCCCACATCGCCGCACCCATCGCCGCACCCACTGGCCCCGCCGGGTGCGGCGCACCATGTTCGTGCGCATGACCGACGAACAGAGCACTTTGCAGGGCCGGCTGGCGCGGTACGCGCGGGTCGGCACGGCCATGGGCGGGCTCGCGGCCCGGGTGGCGGGCGAGCGATTCCTGGGCATCAAGCTGGAGCGCGAGGCGCACGCGGCCGAGCTGCGCGAGGCGCTGGGGGGCCTGAAGGGACCGCTGATGAAGGTGGCGCAGATCCTGTCCACCATCCCCGACGCCATCCCGCAGGAATATGTGCAGGAGCTGGCGCAGCTGCAGGCCGACGCGCCCAGCATGGGCTGGCCCTTCGTGAAGCGGCGGATGACGGCCGAGCTGGGGGCGGACTGGCAGACGAAGTTCCAGACCTTCGAGAAGGAGGCGGCGAGTGCCGCCAGCCTGGGGCAGGTGCACCGGGCCGTGCACAAGGACGGCCGCCGGCTGGCCTGCAAGCTGCAGTATCCGGACATGCAGTCGGCCGTGGAGGCGGACCTTCGGCAGCTGAAGATCCTGTTCGGCATCTACGCCCGCATGGATCAGGCGATCCGCACCGACCGCATCCATGAGGAGCTGGGCGACCGGCTGCGCGAGGAGCTGGACTACGCGCTGGAGGCCCGGCACATGGGCCTTTACCGCGACATGCTGGCGGACGTTGAGGGCGTGCATGTGCCCGAGGTGGTGCCGGAGCTGTCCACCCGGCGGCTGCTGACCATGACCTGGGTGGACGGGCGCAAGATCGTGCAGTTCAAGGACGCCCCGCTGGAGGTGCGCAACCGGCTGGCGCTGAACATGTTCCGCGCCTGGTACGTGCCCTTCTACGAGTACGGCGTCATCCACGGCGATCCGCACCTGGGCAACTACTCGGTCCGCGAGGACCATGACATCAACCTGCTGGATTTCGGCGCCATCCGGGTGTTCCGCCCGGCCTTCGTGAAGGGGGTCATCGACCTTTACGAGGCGCTGCGCGACGACGATCAGGCGAAGGCCATCCACGCCTATGAGAGCTGGGGCTTCACCAAGCTGACCGGGGAGCTGGTGGACGTGCTGAACATCTGGGCGCGCTTCATCTACGCGCCCCTGCTGGAGGACCGGACCCGCGCCATCGAGGAGACGAACAACGGCCGCTACGGGCAGGCGACGGCCGCCAAGGTGCACGAGGCGCTGCGCAAGGTGGGCGGGGTGGAGATCCCGCGCGAGTTCGTGTTCATGGACCGGGCGGCGATCGGCCTGGGCAGCGTGTTCCTGCACCTGAAGGCCGAGGTGAACTGGTACCGCCAGTTCCACGACCTGATCCAGGGCTTCGACGTGGACGTACTGGCAGAACGTCAAACCACGCTGCTGACCCGCAACGGTGTTCCACTGCCCCGGTAGACAGTCCGTTCATGCCCGACATCGCCTCGACCATTCGATCGACCGCCCCACTTGTGGATGCGGGGAGCCGTCGTCCGGCCTTCGCGCCGCTTGGAAGCATGGGTGCCCGCTTTCGCGGGAATGACGGAAAGAAGGGCGGGGCGTGGCGCGGGATGCGCGGGGTGGGTGCCGCTCTTCTCATGCTCGCCCTCGCCGGATGCGGCGGGGACTACTACCAGGGGCCGCCGAGCCCGCATTTCGACGGGGAGCGGTTTTTCCTGCCGGACGATCCGCGCGAGACGGGCTTCCTCGATTTCGTGAAGTGGAACCTGGAGGGCGGCGGGCCGGACTGGCCGGAGTGGGTGGAGAACCGGCACGCGGACACCCCACCGGAGCGGGTGGAGGGCGAGGAGCTGCGCGTCAGCTTCGTCAACCACGCCACGGTGCTGATCCAGACCGGGGGCCTGAACATCCTGACCGACCCGATCTGGTCGGAGCGGGCGAGCCCCGTGTCCTGGGCCGGGCCGAAGCGGGTGCGGGCTCCGGGTGTGGCCTTCGACGCCCTGCCGAAGATCGACGTGGTGCTGATCAGCCACAACCATTACGACCATCTGGACCTGCCCACGATCGAGCGCGTGTGGCGGCGGGACAGGCCGCTGATCCTGACGCCGCTGGGCAACGACGCGATCCTGCGGGACGGGATCGACGGGATCGAAGCGACCCCGATGGACTGGGGCCAGAGTCTGGAGATCGGCAACGGCCTGTCCGCCACGCTGGAGCCGATGCGCCACTGGTCCCGCCGGGGCCTGTCGGACACCAACAAGGCGCTGTGGGGCGCCTTCGTGATCCATGGGCCGGGCGGGCCGATCTATTTCATGGCGGACACAGGGTACGGCGACGGGCGCATCTTCCGCGCGGCGGCGGAGAAGCACGGGCCGTTCCGGTTCGCCCTGTTCCCGATCGGCGCCTACAAGCCGGAATGGTTCATGGCGTACGCCCACATGACGCCGCGCGACGCGGTCCGGGCGCACCTGGACAGCCGGGCCTGCCGCAGCATCGCCACCCAGCACCTGACCTTCGACATGGCGGACGAGGGGTACGAGGAGCCGATCCGCGACCTGGAGGCGGCGAAGGCGGAGCTGGGCCTGGTGCCGGACGCGTTCCGGGCGCTGGAGAACGGGCAGGCGATCACGGTGCCGCCGCTGGCAATGGGGCCGGACGGACGCCCCGCCTGCGCCCCCATCGGGCCTTGAGGCCGCCCGATTCCGGGTTAGTCTGGGGCTGACGCGCAACCACCCGGAACACCGACCATGGCCGGTCTCAGCCAGAACGCCACCATCCTGATCGCCAGCGCCATCCTCGCCCTCGGCATCGCCACGGCGGGGGCGGAGGTGGCGGAGTTCCGCCTCGCCGACCGGACGGTGTCGGTGAAGGGGCTGGCGGAGCGGACCGTGCGCGCCGACCTCGCCATCTGGCCGATCAGGTTCGTGGCGACGGGCGACGATCTGGCCGCCGTGCAGGCGAAGACGGCAAAGGACGAGCAGGCTGTGCTGGCCTTCCTCGCCAAGCAGGGACTGCCGGGGGAGACGGTGGTGTCGCGCGGGGTGGACGTGGTGGACCTGCTGGCCCAGGCCTACCGGCAGGGTCCGGTGGAGAGCCGCTACATCGTCACGCGCACCCTGACCGTGCGCAGCACCGACGTGGACGCGGTGGACCGCGCCAGCCAGAACGTGGCCGAACTGCTGGACCAGGGCGTGGCGCTGGGCGGCGACCAGGGCATGCCGGGGGCGAACGGCCCCAGCTACAGCTTCACCCGGCTGAACGACATCAAGACCGACATGATCGCCGAGGCCACCCGCAACGCGCGGGAGGCGGCCCAGCAGTTCGCCACGGACAGCGGGGCGGCGCTGGGCGGCATCCGCCGGGCGAACCAGGGCGTGTTCCAGATCCAGCCCCGCGACGACGTGCCGGGCCTGCTCGAGTCCCGCCAGATCGACAAGACGGTGCGGGTGGTCAGCACCATCGACTGGGCGCTGGAGTGACCGGCCCTCAGCGCTTGATCGACTCGTCCGTCAGCACGGTGACGGGGTAGCCCCGGTATTCGGCCGGGGCGCCGTGGTCGGGGCCGCTGACGCGCAGATAGATCCGGCCCTCCCCCATGCCGACACCGACCACCGGCCGGCCCGCGTCCGTCAGCTCCTTGAACAGGGTGCGGGCGGCGTCGGCGACCGGGTGCTTCTCGGGCGGCTGGTCGGCGGGGGCTGGGGCGGGCGTATCGGTCATGGCGGCGCGGTTTATCAGGATTTCGGCGTGATGGCGATCTGTGTGGATTCTGGCGGCAGGGTCCAGGTGGCCTTGCCGTCGGCGGAGACGGTGGGTGCGGGCCCGCCGCCCGCCAGCGGGGCGAGGGTGGCGCCGGCCTTCAGCAGGCCGCCGACATCGACCGTCACCTCGCGGGCTGAGGCGGCGAGGTTGGTGCCGACCAGGGCCACAGTGTCGCCGTCGCGCTTGGCCATGACCAGGACCGTGTCGTCGGCCAGCAGCGGCAGGCGCGCACCCCGGTGCAGCACGGGGTTGTCGCGCCGCGCGGTGAGGTACTCGGTCGTCCGGGCGACCATCGCCTTGTTCAGCCCTTCCCAGGGCATCGCCACCCGGCTGGCGTCTGTGAAGCCGGACTGCGGGGCCGGGTGGCTGAGGCCCGTTTCCGTCCCATAGAACAGGAACACCGGGCCGGACAGGGCCGACATCAGGCCGACGGCGGCCAGCACCTTGTCGTCGTCGTTGGCCCAGGCGCCCAGGCGGGCGAGGTCGTGGTTGTCCAGGAAGTATGCGGGGCGGCCGGCCGGGCCGTAGATCGCCTCCCCCCGCTGGAGCCATTCCTCCACCGCCGCGAGGGAGCGGCCCCGGCCGAAGGCGTCGGTGATGGCGTACTGCACGGGGAAGTCGAAGGCGGCGTCGAACTGCGGCCCGATCCCCTCCACCGGCTGGCGGTAGAGGGCGATGTCGCGGGCCATGCCCTCCACCCCCGCCTTGTCGTCCCACGCCTCCCCCACGATGAAGGCGTCGGGCTTCACGGCGCGGATCTCCTTGTACAGCTCCGCCCAGAATTCGTGGTCCACGCCGCGCACGTAATCGAGGCGGATGCCGTCCACCTTCTCCTCCACCAGCCAGTGGAGGGCGACCTTCTTCAGGAAGTCGCGGGTGGGCTGATGGTCCATGTCCCAGTAGCGGAACTTGGCGCCCCAGCTGTCCCAGGTGCGCTCCGCCTGCTGCTTCGGGCCGGTGGCCTTGGGCTTGACGCCGTCCGGGTCGCCGGCGCGACGGTCGTAGTTCTGGTGCGCGTGGTTCAGCGGCACGTCCAGGATGACCTTGACGCCCCGCTGCTGGAGCGCGTCGCGCACCTTGCGGAACAGGGCCAGCGAGGCCTCCGGATCGCCCGGCACGGCACGGGCGCCGCCGATGGCGTAGTAATTGGTCACGTCGTAGCCGTGGCTCGTCTCCGCCGCGAAGATGGGGGAGAGCCAGACGGCGGTGACGCCCAGGCCGGCGATATGGTCGACCCTCTCCAGCAGGCCCTGGAGGTCGCCGCCGATGTAGTTCTTGTGGACGAAGCCGCGCATCTGGTCGCGGTCGTTGGACCGGTTCCCGTTGGCGAAGTGCCCGACCATGATGTGGTAGACGGCGAGGTCGGTCCCGACCGCGTCGGTCGGAGCCAGCATCACGGCGGCCTCCGGCTCCGCTCCGCCGCCGTCGGCCACGCCGAGGAACGCCGCGTCGGCCGGCACGCCGGAGAGCACGGCCCTGCCATCGCCGCCGACCTGCGCCTGGACGGGCCGCCCGTCGGCGAAGAAGCGGAGGTCGCCCGCCGCACCCGTCACCGTCACGGTCCAGGCGCCGGGCGCGTCACCGGGCGTGACGCTGGCGAAGCGGGGATCGGCCAGCGCCGTCCCGGCGAGCAGGACCGTGGCGAGGGCCGCGATGGCGGAGGCGGCGAAGCCGCGACGGAGGCTGTGCAAGGCGCTTCTCCCGATTGCGGGGCCGTGCGGCCCTTCTTCTCCCCAGGCGCGGGGGGTGCCACGCGCGGGCGGGGGAGTTTTCCGGCGTGGCGGCGGCGGGGTCAAGCCCGCCATAGGGATGCCGGCCCCGCCGCCCGGCGGCGGCGGCCGTCCGTCTTATGTCACCGGAATGGGAACCGAACCGGCCGGTTGAGACGAAAACCCCTCAATGCGGAGGAACGTCCCATCATGCGCCCCACCACCATACTGCTGGCCGCCACGGCGGCACTCGCCCTGTCCGGGGCGGCGCAGGCCTGCCAGTCGACCACCAGGACCGCTACCCAGACACCCGTTGCCCAGACGCCCGCATCCGACGTGATCCAGCTGGCCCAGGGCGGGACCGGCGGGTCGGGCGGGGGCGGCGGTGCGGCCGGCGGCCCGTCGACCGGCGGCGTCGATGTCGGCGAGGGCCTGGGCCAGAGCCGGGGCAGCGGCGACAGCCTGTACGGCGCCGGCACCCGGGCGCGCGACAACGCCAACGAGGACGAGGCGGAGGACGACGTCTCCCTCGGCCGGCGGCCGGTCACCCGGCAGGGCACCATGAACGACACGGACGACGCCGGCCGGATCGGCGATTCCACCGTGGAGCCGCGCACCGAGGCGGTGGACGGGCGGGGCGAGGACGAGCGGTCGTCCGACCCCGTCGGCACCGGCGGCGTACGGCCGGGCGAGACCCCGACCCGGCGCGGCGACGGCAACTGAGACCGTCTTCGCGCGCCGTGACGAACGGGCCGTCTCCGAAAGGGACGGCCCGTTTGCATGACAGGGGTGAGTTTACCCGGAAGGACGGCGCCATAACTCTTATTCCCGCCCAGTTCCCCATCCTTCACAAAAGAACAGTATTGGGGCATCGTGCGCGCGCGAAAAAAGGCGGCCGGAGCCCGAGCCGCCCGCCGGAAGGCCGGTCAAGAAGAGGGGAAAGCACCACATGAAGATCGCAATTCCCAAGGAAAGGCGGCCCACGGAGCGCCGCGTCGCGGCCTCGCCCGAGACGGTCAAGAAGTTCAAGGGGCTGGGGTTCGACGTGGTGGTGGAGAGCGGCGCCGGCCTCGGTTCCGCCATCACCGACGACGCGTATACGGCCGCCGGCGCCACGATCGCGAAGGACGCCAAGGCGACATACGACGGCGCCGACGTGGTGCTGAAGGTGCAGCGCCCTCTGGCCAAGGGCGAGGGCGAGCTGGACGAGATGGCGCTGCTGAAGCCCGGCAGCACCCTGGTCGCCATCCTGTCGCCCTATGGCGACCCGGCGAGGGTGAAGGCCTATGCCGACGCGAAGGTGGACGCCTTCGCCATGGAGTTCATGCCCCGCATCACCCGCGCCCAGTCGGCCGACGTGCTGTCCAGCCAGTCCAACCTCGCGGGATACCGCGCGGTGCTGGAGGCGGCGTTCGAGTTCGGGCGCGCCTTCCCCATGATGATGACCGCCGCCGGCACCGTGCCGCCGGCCCGCGCCCTGATCATGGGGGCCGGTGTCGCCGGCCTGCAGGCCATCGCCACGGCCCGCCGCCTGGGTGCCGTGGTCAGCGCCACCGACGTACGCCCGGCCACCAAGGAGCAGGTGGAGAGCCTGGGCGGCACCTTCGTCGCCGTCATGGACGAGGAATTCCAGCAGGCCCAGACGGCCGGCGGCTATGCCAAGGAGATGAGCCCGGAGTACCAGGCGAAGCAGCGGGCCCTGATCGCCGAGACGATCAAGAAGCAGGACATCGTCATCACCACGGCCCTGATCCCCGGCCGCAAGGCGCCGATCCTGGTCACCGACGAGATGCTGCGCACCATGAAACAGGGGGCCGTCATCGTCGACATGGCGGTGGAGCAGGGCGGCAACGTCGAGGGGGCCGTGCCCGGCGAGGTGGTGGAGAAGTACGGGGTGAAGATCGTCGGCCGGCTGAACCTGCCGAGCCGCATCCCCGTGGACAGCTCCGCCCTGTACGCCAAGAACCTGCTGACCTTCCTCACCCCGTTCGCCAAGGACGGCAAGCTCGAGTTCAACTGGGACGACGAGCTGGTGAAGGGCACGGCCCTGACCCGCGGCGGGCAGGTGGTGCATCCCAACTTCGCCAACGCGGCGCCCGCCCCGGCACCTGCCCCGGCACCCGCGCCGGCCGCACCGGCGGCGGCCGAAACGCCGGCGGCCGAAGCTCCGGCCAGCGAGGGCGAGGCCCCGGCCAAGGGCAAGCGAAAGGCGAAGACCTACGACAACGGAAACAACGGCGCCGGCGAGACCACGCCGGGCAAGGCGGAGTGACAGCCATGGATCCCAGGGAACACGCGGCCGACGCGGCCGATCTCGCCAACAAGGCGAAGGAACTGTCCAGCCAGGCGGCCGACCTCGCCCAGCAGGCCACCCAGATCGTCGCCCACACGGCGCAGGCCGAGGGCGTGCCCTTCATCGTCACCGGCCTGACCATCTTCGTGCTGGCCTGCTTCGTCGGCTACTACGTCGTCTGGAAGGTGACGCCGGCCCTGCACAGCCCGCTGATGGCCGTCACCAACGCCGTGTCGTCGGTGATCATCGTCGGCGCCCTGATCGCCACGGCGGCCAGCGCGTCCGGCTGGTCCGTCGCGTTCGGCTTCCTGGGCGTCATCCTGGCCAGCGTGAACATCTTCGGCGGCTTCCTGGTCACCCAGCGCATGCTGTCCATGTACAAGAAGAAGGCGCCCGCCGGCGCCGCCAAGAAATAAGGCGGGGGAGAGAACACAATGCTCGTCATCGCATCCCTCGCGTATCTGGTCGCGGCCGTCTGCTTCATCCTGGCGCTGCGCGGCCTGTCCAGCCCGGAGTCCGCGCGGTCCGGCAACACCTTCGGCATGGTCGGCATGGCCCTGGCCGTGGTGACCACGCTGGCACTTTATCCGGACATGGAGCTGTGGCGCTGGATCCTGATCGTGGCCGGCATCGCCATCGGCGGGGCCATCGGCTATGTCATCGCCAAGCGCATCCAGATGACGGCCCTGCCGCAGCTGGTGGCGGCGTTCCACAGCCTGGTCGGCCTCGCCGCCGTGTTCGTGGCGGCGGCCGCCTTCTACAGCCCGGAAAGCTACGGCATCGGGACCCGGGGCGACATCAAGATCGGCAGCCTGATCGAGATGAGCCTGGGCGTGGCCATCGGCGCCATCACCTTCACCGGATCGCTCGTCGCCTTCGCCAAGCTGCAGGGGCTGGTCAGCGGCAAGCCGCTGGTCTTCCCCATGCAGCACCCGCTGAACGCGGCACTGGGCATCCTGACCGTGGTGCTGATCGTGCTGCTGTGCACGACGCAGAGCGGCTTCACCTTCTGGCTGATCGTGCTCATCGCCCTGGCCCTGGGCTTCCTGCTGATCCTGCCCATTGGCGGTGCGGACATGCCCGTGGTCGTGTCCATGCTGAACAGCTATTCCGGCTGGGCGGCGGCGGGCATCGGCTTCACGCTGGAGAACCCGCTGCTGATCATCACGGGCAGCCTCGTGGGCGCCTCGGGTGCGATCCTGTCCTACATCATGTGCAAGGGCATGAACCGCTCGATCTTCAACGTGATCCTGGGCGGCTTCGGAGGGGAGACGGCGGCGGCGGGTGCCGGCGGGCCCGCCATCGACCGCAGCTTCAAGGCGGGCAGTGCGGACGACGCGGCCTTCATCATGAAGAACGCGGCCAAGGTGATCGTGGTGCCGGGCTACGGCATGGCCGTGGCCCAGGCCCAGCACGCGCTGCGCGAGATGGCGGACCTGCTGAAGAAGGAGGGGGTGGAGGTGAAGTACGCCATCCACCCGGTGGCGGGCCGCATGCCGGGGCACATGAACGTGCTGCTGGCCGAGGCCAACGTGCCGTATGACGAGGTGTTCGAGCTTGACGAGATCAACCGCGATTTCGGCCAGGCGGACGTGGCCTACGTGATCGGCGCCAACGACGTGACCAACCCGGCCGCGAAGACCGACACGGCGAGCCCGATCTACGGCATGCCCATCCTGGACGTGGAGAAGGCCAAGACCGTGCTGTTCATCAAGCGGTCCATGGGTGCGGGCTATGCCGGCGTGGAGAACGAGCTGTTCTTCCGGCCGAACACCATGATGCTGCTGGGCGACGCCAAGAAGATGACCGAGGAGATCGTCAAGGCGCTGTCCGGCGGCGGGCACTGAGCCCGGCCGTCAGGTCTCTGAACGCGCGGAGGGCCGCCCGGGAAGCCGGGCGGCCCTTTATCGTTGCGGCGATTCTTATGCTTGTGCAGGACGTCCCCTTGCGCCACTCTTGCGGGAAATGGCGGGGCTGCATCGCGCATGCGTTTCGAATGGGATGCGGAGAAGGCAAGAACCAATCTCCGTAAACATGGTGTCGCTTTCGAGACTGCGTGCCGGGTCTTCTCCGATCCGTTCAGAATGCTTGAATTGAAGGAGGTCGTGGACGGGGAGTATCGTTGGCAGACGATCGGCTTGATCGAGGGCATCTGGATCGTGGTTGTCGTCCATACCGACAGGCGCCAACTCTCGGGTGCCAGGACGGTCAGGATTATCTCCGCCCGGCTCGCGGACAGACGGGAGCGCTTGGCCTATGACCGAAGCAGGATTGGTCGTGAATGAGTTCGACCCTGACAATCCGCCGCCCCTGACCAAGGCGGAACGGGAGCGGCTCGCCCGGCTGGCGGGCCTGCGGGACGAAGATATCGACTATTCCGACGCCCCGCCTGCCGACCCGGACAAGTGGCTCACGGTCGAGCAGGCCGAAGCGCTGATGAAGAAGTCGGTGAAGGCGGCGGAGTAGGGCGGCACCTCTCCGCACTATTCGGCCCGTCTAGAACCCCCTCACGCCCCGCCCTTGTCAAATGCGTAGGGGCCGCCCTTTTCGATGGCGCGGCGGTAGGCGGGGCGGGACTGGATGCGGGTGACCCAGTCGGCGAGGCGGGGGAAGTGGGGCAGCAGGCCCGAGCGGCTGGCTGCGGCCTCCGCCGGGAAGCTCATCTGGATGTCGGCGCTGGTGAACTCGGGTCCGGCGAACCAGGGGCGGTCGGCGAGGGCGGCGTCCATATAGGCGAGGTGGGCCGCGATCTCCCCGTCCACGCGGGGCTTCAGCGGGGCGGCGGCGTCGCCCAGTCTGCCCATGTAGAGCTTCAACAGCAGCGGCAGCATGGCCGAGCCCTCGGCGAAATGCATGAAGTGCAGCCAGCGGACGAAGTCCGGGCCGTCCGGCGGGGGCATCAGGCGGCCGGCCTTGCGGGCGAGGTATTCGACGATGGCGCCGGATTCCGCCAGCACGAGCTCCCCGTCCTGGATGACCGGCGACTTGCCCAGCGGGTGGATGGCCTTGAGCGCCGGCGGGGCGAGGCTGGTGGTCGGATCCCGCTCGTACCGGATGACGGTGTAGGGCATCTCCAGCTCCTCCAGCATCCAGAGGACGCGCTGGGAGCGGGAGTTGTTCAGGTGGTGTACCTGGATCATGGTCGGGTGATCCTCATGGCTTCATGCGGTGGGTGAACGTTGTGCGGAGGCGATAGGGCGAGGAACCAGTTACCCCTCACCCGGCTCCCTCCGGTCGCCACCCTCTCCCACAAGGGGAGAGGGGGAACTTCGCGGCAGCATCACTCTGAGCTGACCACATTGTTGAAGAGGAAATCGTGCGGCCCCGGTAAACCCTCTCCCCCTGCGGGAGAGAGCCTGCCCCGGACCCCGATCCGGGGGT
>JAJUIU010000172.1 GCA_029267445.1 Rhodospirillaceae bacterium | reverse complement strand
GCAGGATCTCCTCCACCGTCGGCAGCGGCGGCTCCGCCGGGCGGCCCTGGGGCTGGTTCCCCGTCTGCTGGGCGGACACGGGCTGGGCGCCGGCGGCCAGCAGGAGGCCGGTCGCGAGGAGGAGGATGCGGAGGCGGGACGGCTGGGGCACGGGCTTTCGGCGCTGCTTCTCGATCGGGACCGGCGGCGAATAAGGCACAGGCGGGGGCCGGGCGCAAGATCACCGCGAAAGCCCTTTCACGGCCGCAATCCCGTGCTACACCGGAGATGGTGGCGGTCTCGCCTTGGAAAACGCGGGCTGGCGCATGATCGGGGTATTCGATTCGGGACATGGCGGGCTGACGGTGCTGCGGGCGCTGACGATGGCGCTGCCCGACCGCCGCTTCGTCTATCTGGGCGACCATGGGCACGCGCCCTACGGCAACCGGTCGCCGGAGGAGATCTACGCCCTGACCGTCCAGGGGGTGGACCGGCTGTTCGGGCTGGGCTGCCGCCTCGTGGTCCTGGCCTGCAACACGGCGGCGGCGGTGGCGTTGCGCCGGCTGCAGCAGACCTGGTTGCCGCACGCCTGGCCCGAGCGACGGGTGTTGGGCGTGCTCGTGCCCATGGTGGAGGCGATCACCGGCATGCCCTGGATGGCCGACGTGCCGGCCGGCCGGCATGCGGGCGAGCCGCGCACCATCGGCATCTTCGCCACCCAGCGCACGGTGGACAGCGAGGCCTTCCCGCGCGAGATCGGCAAGCGGGCGCCGGAGGTGACGGTGGTGCAGCAGGCCTGCCCGGAGCTGGCCCGGCTGATCGAGGCCGACGCCCCGCGCGACGTCATCGCGGCGGCCGTGCGCGGCTATGCCGACGGGCTGATGGAACGGCTGCGCGGCGTGCCGCCCAGTGCGGTGATGTTGGGCTGCACCCACTATCCGCTGGTGGCCGACGCCTTCGCCGCAGCGCTTCCGCCGGGGGTTGAACTGCTCTGCCAGCCGACCCTGACGGCGAAAAGCCTGACAGCCTACCTTGAGCGGCATCCGGAACTGGACGCGCCGGGCGGCGAGCATCCCAGCTTCCACACCACGGGGGAGCCCGGCCGCGTCACCCCGCTGGCCACCCGGTTCTTCGGGCGCCCGGCCCCGTTCCGGCCGCTGGTCGTGGAGCCGTCGCGGGCACCGCTCGAGGCGATCTGATGGACCTCGTCCGCCTGCTCGACGATCCCGACGGCTACGCCCGGACCCTTGAGGGCGCCATGGCGCGGGCGGAGGCCGCCGGGCACGATCCGGTGGACGCCGTCGGCGGCCTCGCCCTCGCCGCCTTCGTGCGGCTGTTCGGTCCCGGCAGCCCGGCCATCGCCACCGCCTGCAAGCCCGGCTGTTCCTGGTGCTGCCGCATGATGGTGACGGCCACGGCGCCGGAGGTGCTGACCCTGGCCGCCGCCATCGCGGCGATGCCGGAGGAGCGCGCCGCCGCCGTCCGCGCCCGCATCGCGGAGGCCGTCCCAGCCGTGGCGGGGCTGGACGCGGACGCGCGCCGGCGGCTCGCCCGGCCGTGCCCCCTGCTGGAGGCGGACGGGCGCTGCGGCGCCTACGCGGCCCGACCGCTCGCCTGCCGGGGCCGCACGCCGGGCGTCACGATCATGTCGACGTAGCGCTGGCGGTAGCGCTGCTCGACGTCGGTGAGCCCGTGCCACTTCTCCGGCAGCGGCCGGAGCGACTTGGCGAGAAACGTCCAGGCCTTGACCTGGATCGTGAGCTCCCCGGTCCGCGTGCGCATGAGGTCGCCGGT
>JAJUIU010000166.1 GCA_029267445.1 Rhodospirillaceae bacterium | reverse complement strand
CCATGCCGTGACGATGCGCCGCGCCCTGGACGCAGGGGCCCGCGTCGTCAACGATGTGACAGCACTGGCCGGCGATCCGGACAGCCTGCGCACGGTGGCGGGAGCCGGCTGCCCCGTGGCCCTGATGCACATGCGGGGGGACCCCCGGACCATGCAGGACGATCCACGCTACAACGACGTCGTCGGGGAGGTGCTGGATTTCCTGGCGGCCCGCGTCGCGGCCTGCGAGGCGGCGGGCATCCCGCGCGACCGGATCGCCATCGATCCCGGCATCGGCTTCGGCAAGACGGTGGAGCACAACCTCGCCCTGCTGCGGGCGACCGCGCGTTTGCGCGATCTGGGGTGCCCGGTGCTGATCGGCGTCAGCCGCAAGCGCTTCATCGCGGCCCTGTCGCGCGGGGAGCCCGCGAAGCAGCGGGTCGCGGGCTCGCTGGCGGCCGGGCTTTTCGCGCTGGATCGCGGGGCGGACATCCTGCGCGTGCACGACGTGGCCGCCACGGTCCAGGCCCGTGCCGTCTGGCTCGCGCTCTCCGACCGCGGCCTTGTGGACGACGCGGCCGATCGCGCGTAAAACCCGGTACGACTTTCACCTCGGTCGCGAGTTTGGCGGTGGCGGACCTTTCGGGCTCGACGGCGGCGGCGCCGTTCCGTGGATGGCTCAACGTGGCGGGGGCGCTCGTCCTCGTCCTGGCGACCCTGGCCGACATCCTGGACGAGGTGCTTGGCGATCTGTTCCATTCCCCCATCCAGGCGGAGCATGGCCTGCTCGCCTTCGGCCTGCTGCATCTCGTCAAGTCCGTGGTCGAGCTCAAGGAGCGCATGGCGGCGTTCAAGGATTGACCGTCGCGGGTTGCGGACGGTGTGCGTTCATCTGCTATAACCCCCCGCATCTGCGGTGGGAGAGGCGATGACACGCAAGCTGTTCGGCACCGACGGCATCCGCGGTGCGGCGAATACCGAGCCGATGACGGCGGAGACCGCGCTGAGGGTCGCCATGGCGGCGGCCCAGCAGTTCCGCCGCGGCAATCACCGCCATCTGGTCGTGATCGCGAAGGACACGCGCCTGTCCGGCTACATGCTGGAACCGGCGCTGACGGCGGGATTCATCTCCATGGGCATGGACGTCACGCTGGTGGGCCCGCTGCCCACGCCGGCGGTGGCCATGCTGGTGCGGTCCTTGCGCGCCGACATGGGGGTGATGCTGTCCGCCTCCCACAACCCGTTCGAGGACAACGGCATCAAGCTGTTCGGCCCGGACGGCTACAAGCTGTCCGACGAGGTGGAGGCGGCGATCGAGGCGCGCATGGCGGAAGGCTTCGCCCAGGCCGACCTCGCCGGCCCCAGGGCGCTGGGCCGCGCCCGGCGGCTGGACGACGCGTCGGGCCGCTACATCGAACATGTCAAGTCCGGCTTCCCGCGCGGGCTGCGGCTGGACGGGCTGAAGATCGTCGTCGATTGCGCCCACGGGGCCGCCTACAAGGTCGCACCCAAGGTGCTGTGGGAACTGGGGGCCGACGTGGTGCCGGTCGCCGTCGCCCCCGACGGGTTCAACATCAACAAGGACTGCGGCGCCACGGCCCCGCTCGCCATGCGGGAGGCGGTGGTGACCCATGGCGCCGACCTGGGCATCGCCCTGGACGGCGACGCCGACCGGCTGATCCTGGCGGACGAGCACGGGACCCAGATCGACGGCGACCAGATCATGGCCCTGATCGGCCGGGGCTGGGCCGACACGGGCCGCCTGCGCGGCGGCGGCGTGGTGGCGACCGTCATGTCCAATCTGGGGCTGGAGCTGTACCTGAAGGACCGGGGCCTGACGCTGGCCCGCACGCCGGTGGGCGACCGCTACGTCGTGGAGCACATGCGGGAGCATGGCTTCAACCTGGGCGGTGAGCAGTCCGGGCACATCGTCATGTCCGACTACGGCACCACCGGCGACGGGCTGGCGGCGGCGTTGCAGGTGCTGGCGGAAATCCAGCGCACCGGCCGCCCGGCGTCGGAGGTGCTGTCCGTCTTCACGCCGTTGCCGCAGGTGCTGAAGAACGTGCGCTTCGATCCGTCGGGCGGGGTGAAGCCGCTGGAGAACGCGGGCGTGCAGGCCGCGATCCGTGCGGGCGAGAAGCACCTCGGCGGGCGGGGCCGCGTGCTGATCCGCAAGTCCGGCACCGAGCCGCTGATTCGCGTCATGGCGGAAGGGGAGGACAAGGCCATGGTCCTGTCCGTCGTGGACGAGATCTGCACCGCCGTCGAACGGGCGGCGGGTGCGAAGGTCGGGGCGACGGAATGAGGGCGGGGTCCGGCTGCATCGCCGAAAAGCGCTGCCTGGAAACGATCGCCGACGGCAAGCCGGCGACGCCGTTCATG
>JAJUIU010000003.1 GCA_029267445.1 Rhodospirillaceae bacterium | reverse complement strand
GACCGCCACCGCCATGAAGGCGAGGCCGAGCAGGAGGCCGGCGCGGTCGCCCAGCAGGACGCCGAGATGGAGCACGGACAGGAGGTTCAGGACCTCGTCCCCCGTCACGGTCCAGGCGCCGGCGAGGCCTTCGCGCAGGGGGGACAATGCGCCGCGCAGGCTGGCCTGGGCGGTCACGGCGAAGATGAGGCCGGAGAGCAGGGCGCGGAGATTGCCGTTCGCCGACAGGACCAGCAGGCGGCTGGAGCAGCCGCGCGCCAGGATCATGCCGACCCCGAACAGGGCGCCGCCGATGGCCGCCCCGGAGACGCTGCCCATGCCGTTGAGCTGCCGCGCCTCCGCGACACTGAGGGCGCCGCCGGAGATCAGCGCCTGGGTCGCCAGCACGGCGGCGGAGAAGGCCAGCAGCCAGATGGAGAGCTTGGCGGCGAAGCGGCCGCGCGCGAACTCGATCACGGCCGAGCGCAGGCAGAAGCGCGACCGCTGGGCGGCGCCGCCGAACAGCATGCCGATGGCGAGCCCGCCGATCACGGCCGCCCACCCCTCCCCCACCGCGTCGACCAGCCAGCCGAGTTCCATCCGGCACCCCCGACACTTGATGAGCGAAGCCTAATCCCGCGCGGCGAGGCGCGGGATGACGTGCATCAAACCGATCAGGAATTGCGTAAGGAGCTTGTTAAGGAACCTTCTGGTAAGCATCCGCACGGGCCTGTCGGAAAAATCCGCGACCTGGGATGAGTCCGAGGCTTTGGCCCTTCTCCGAAAAAGACTTGTGGATAACTTTGCATTTTAATAGAATCCAACGTGTTGCACGGCGATCTTGAGATGCGGCCCCAGCGATGAGCCATACCTACGACTCCGGACCGGTCTATGCGGGCGACCGCTATCGCGAAATGGCGCGCTCCATGCGGGCCGAGGCGCAGCAGCAGAAGAAGCCGTCCATGCGGGAGGTCTACGAGGCCTACGCCCGCGACCTGGAGCGCTGGGCCCGCTACATCGAGGACCAGGTGCGCCGCTACGGGTGATCGGCGGTCGGAATGGCAGGGCCGAGGCCGGTCCCTCCGCCCCAGGGCACGGACACCAAAACCGATGGGAACAGGCGGTCCTAGACGACAGCCCCCGGCTCAAGCCGCAGGCAGGCTGATGCGGAATTCGCTGCCGCCGCCCTCGCGCTCCGCGTAGGCGACCTCACCGCCCATGGCGTTCGTGAGCTGGCGGACCAGCGTCAGGCCGATGCCGGTGCCTTCGATGCCGCTGTTCTCAGCGCCCAGACGACTGAACGGTTGGAAGAGTTCGCCCCGGCGCGCCTCGACGATGCCCGGGCCGGTGTCCGCCACGCAGACCTGGACGCGGCCATCCGCCAAGGGCACCGCGGTCAGCGAGACGCTGCCTCCCGCCCGGTTGTACTTGATGGCATTGGACAGCAGGTTCGCAAGGATCTGGCGCAGTCGCAGGGGATCGGCCCGGACACTGAGCCCGCTTGGAAGATGGGTCACGGCGATGCCGGCGGCGGTGGCCTGAGGGTTCTGGCTGCGCACAACAGCATCCAGGACGGGATCGAGCGGTACGCTTCCCACGTCGAGCGAGACCCGCCCCGCTTCGATCCGCGCGAGGTCGAGGAGATCGTTCACCAGCCGGAGAAGCTGGTGTCCCGCCACCTCCACCTGATCCGACCACTCCTTCTGGTGTGGCGGCAGGGGCGCCCGCTGGTCCGTCGCGAGAAGCTGATTGAAGCCCAGGATCGCGTTCAGCGGAGTCTTCAGTTCGTGGCTGAGACTGGCGATGAAGGCGCTTTTGGCGCGACTGGCCGCTTCTGCGCGGTCACGCGCCTCGCTCAGGGCGACCATCAGCCTTACCTGGCTCGCCGCATGCGCTGCGGCCGCCTGGACCGCCAGCAGCCAGAGAAAGGAGACATTGACGCCGACGACAATGAGACCGACCAGGAGCGCGAAGGCCTCATCCGTGATCAAGGGACTGTCGAACGATCCCAACGACAGTCCCAGGAAGATCAGGAAGCGGATCGGCCGCAGCAACAGCAGGACGCCCAGCAGACCCGCGAGCAGCCTGACGGCCGGGTCGCGGTCCTTCAGCAGCGGCAGTAAGGGTATCATCAGGACGAGATGGCTGATGACGCCAAGGCCGACGCGGAATCCGAGCGACTCCGGAGCTGTGCCCAGCCCGAAGTTGATCATCGCGACGAGGCCGCAGAGCAGCAGTCCCGGCCAGAGCAGTGCTGCCCGCCCGGCAACGGTCCGGAGTGCCGCGATCAGCAGGAGCGGGACGAGCAGCAAGCCGATGTTCGTGACCAGCAGCGACACCGGTTCCGGCAGATGGGGACGGAAGAGATAGCTGAGCAGCCCCACTCCGCCCGCGAGGTTGCCGGCCGCCCAGAGCGCCGTGGCGCCGTGCCGCCGGCTGACCGCAATGGCGGCGAGGATACCGGCGCAGGTCAGCCAGATCAGGCTTGTATACAGGAGGGTATTGGACACGCGGACGCTGGCCGGCTGGGGTGGTCACTGCGATCGGCAAGTTCGGGCCTGGACCGTGTCCGAACGATCGGGCGACCGCAAGCAATCTCTTTCCTCTTTCGGCACCGGAATCGCCGCATCCGTGCCGGTCCGCGACGGATCGCTTGCAGGTTTCCAGGCCCGGGAATGGAGCCGTGGCCGCGCTCCAAATGGCAACCCGCCATTCGCGCCTGCGTCGAAGAGGGTCGGCGGGCCCCTGTGTCGTTTGCGGCGGCGATCGGGAAAACCGGTCTCCATTCATCCAGTCCGATAGGCCGGAATTGGCCGCGATTTCGGATAATTGGCAGACGAAGCAATCGGCACACGGGCAAGCCACATGCGAACGAGGCATGCCCAGGCTTTAACCCCAAATACTTTGAAAACAGCCCTGGTCCATTTCAATTCCCTCGATTACAAACTGAAAAAGATCACAGCCCGCGCTAACAAATCAAAAAAGACGCGGGCCATCCTTTACACATCGAGGGGGATTTCGCCATGCTGAGGCGGCTTATACTCGGCAGCGTGGGCTGCTGCCTTGTGGCTTCTGCTTCGCCTGCAATCAGTAGTGAACTTGTTTACACGCCGATCAACCCATCTTTCGGCGGCAATCCGTTCTATTCCTCCCATCTTCTCGGCACAGCCGGTGCCCAGAACAAGTACGAGGATCACGAAGAGGATGACCGGTTCGGCACCCAGGATCCCGGCGCCGAGTTCGAACGGATCATCACGCAGAGTCTGCTGAGCCGCATCTCCTCCCAGATCGCGAACCAGATCTACGGCGAGAACGCGCTGGACCAGGGCCAGTTCGTGATCGGCACCACGCGCGTGAACTTCTTCCGCCAGGGCGGGCAGACCATCGTCGACATCTTCGACGGGGCGACCGGCGGACAGACGAGGATCGAGATCCCCACCCCCGAATTCTGAGGCGGTCCAATAGGCCGCATCGAGAACCGCCGCGCAGGGGCGCGGCGTCGACCCCGGTCTTCGCCGTGGAGCACGACCTATGCGTGTCTTTCAAAATCGACTTCATTTTCCAGTGCGCAGATCCCTGCGCCTTCTGGCGGTTCTCGGGGCCGGCGCCGCGCTGGCCGCCTGCGGCACCCCACGACCGCCCGAGGCCTTTCCGGACCCGCCGGCCCTGACACCGCGGACCCCCAGCCTGGACCGGCTGACCACGCTGCCGCCACCAGCCCGCCAGCTCGTCGTCGCCGTGTATCAGTTCGGCGATCAGACCGGGCAGAACAAGCCGAACGACGAGTTCCCGGAGTATTCGCGCGCCGTCACCCAAGGCGCCAACGCGGTCCTCATCAACGCGCTCAAGCGGACGGGCAACGGGGCCTGGTTCCGGGTGGTGGAGCGGGCGAGCCTGCCGGCCCTGCTGCAGGAACGCAGGATCATCCGCCAGATGCGCGAGGCCTATGCGGCCGGAAGCCTGCCGCCCTTGGCACCGCTCACCTATGCTGGACTTCTGCTGGACGGCGGGATCATCGGCTATGACAGCAACATCGTCACCGGCGGGGCGGGCGCCCGCTTCCTCGGCATCGGCGGCGACACGCAGTACCGCAAGGATACGGTCACAGTCTATCTGCGGGCCGTCAGCGTGCAGACGGGCGAGGTCCTGAAGTCCGTCAGCGCCAGCAAGACCATCTACTCGGTGGCCCTCCGCGCCGGCGCCTTCCGCTACATCGATTTCCAGGAACTGCTCGAGATCGAGGTCGGGACGACCACGAACGAGCCTGTCCTGCTGGCCGTCCGCCAAGCCGTCGAAAAGGCGGTTCACGCGCTGATCGCGGAAGGCCTCCAGGCCGACCATTGGTCCCTGCGCGATCCCGCGCAGGAGGCGGACATCGTCGGCCAGTACCTGCGCGAACGCGACGGCATCCTGGAACGGGCGAGCTACAGCCTGCCGCCCGACGCCGACCTTTCAGCACCCACCCAGGTCGGGCCCGCCAACGGCGGCGGTGCCGCGACCCTGCCCCAGGTGGAGGGACGCGAACCCAGACCGGGCAGTGCCGAACCGGAGCTTGAGGAGGCCCCGGGCCGCGAGCCGGGCGAGGAGGGCCCGACCTACGTGCTGCCCACGCCGAACGGCCGGAGCCCGATACCGGACGGACAGACGAGACGCACCCTTCCCGACGTCCGGACCCAGCAGCCGGTCCCGCGCTGACGCGACCCAAGGGCGATCCGCGCCAACCCATTCAACCCAAAACAATTTGAAGCGAACGCACGCGATTGGTTTGGCCCTTTACCGAGCGGGGCCGAGTGCACCGGAGCGTCCATCCCGGATCCTCCGGAACTTCGCAAACGAGAGGAAGGAGAGAAGCAATGACGAAGCGCTTCCTGCTGACGACCGCCGCCGTGCTGGCGCTGTCCTTCGGGGCGACCGGTGCGATGGCGAGCGATAACGAGGCTTTTGTCGATCAGATCGGCAACGACAACTACAATAATCAGTACCAGGACGGCGATAAGAACTGGGGCTACGTCTACCAGGACGGCAACAACAACGATGCCTGGCAAAAGCAGGTTGGCTATAAAAACGATGCCGAGTCCGAGCAGGAAGGCAATAACAATTACTCACGCCAGGAGCAGTATGGCGATGAGAATGATGCCTATGTTCACCAGGACGGCAACGGGAATGACGCCTACCAGTACCAGTATCACGACGAGAACGAAGCCGTGGTTCTGCAGGATGGAAACAACAATTACGCGTACCAGAAGCAAGACGGCTTCTATAACGAAGCTCTGATCGAACAGGATGGTAATGGTAACTGGGCCAAGCAAGAGCAGTATGGCAACCATCACTACGCGGATATCTATCAGGACGGCAACGACAACGACGCCTACCAGTATCAGTCCGGCACGTATCATGAAGCCTATGCGTGGCAGTACGGAAACAACAACAAGAGCTACCAGTATCAGTATGAGCATCGGAACCTCGCCGAGGCCTACCAGGACGGCAACGGCAACACGAGCTACCAGACCCAGTACTGACGGCGACACGGACGGCGGGGCAGACCCCGCCGTCCACACCGGCGCGACGGTGGGGCAGGAAGTCCGCACCAGGGTGCATGTCCGAAGGGGGGAGAAGATGTCAGCATCGGCGAAACTGGCGGCGGCCCTGTCCATCGCCCTGGCCCTGTCGGCCCAGGACGCCCGCGCGGAAGGCCCCGCCTATGTCGACCAGATACCGAGGAACGCCGCGACCATGGAGGGCCCGGAATCCGCCATCCTGCCGGACGGCGCCAACGGCTCCACCGGGGGCAACCGGGCCCGCATCGAACAGCGGGGTCGCGACAACTTCGCCAGCCAGACGCAGATCGGTGCTAATGCCGCGCGCATCGCACAGACGGGGATCGGCAACCGGGCGACCCAGTTCCAGCACGGGGTGGCCAACGAGGCCCACCTGCTGCAATGGGGTGACGACAACGAGGCGATCCAGATCCAGATCGGGGCGCGCAACGTCTCGCGGGTCGAGCAACGCGGAAACGGCAACCGGATCGGCACGCACCAGAACGGTACGGACAACACCATCGACACGATCCAGAACGGCGGCGAGGATACCATCCTGATCCAGTACGGCTCGGGCCACAGCATCACAGGCATGCTGGCGCCGGGAGCGGCCGGCGTGACCGTCACACAGACGGGCCGGGGGCAGGACATCGTCGTCACCCAGTACTGAGCCATGGGCCCCGCCATGATGCGAACGGCGGCGGCGCTGGTCCTGATATCGGCCCCGCCGCAACCGGCCGTCGCGGAACCGGCAAGCGCCAGCTGCGCCTGTGGAGGGTCGTCGATGAACCGGTCGATCAGCCGGGGGACGGGCCCGGCCCTCTGCGTCGTCGCCGAGGACGGCGGCTACTGCAGCACGGCCCGGATCGGACGGCGCGCGCCGGATGGCGACGACATGGGCCAGCCGGCCAGCCCCCGTGCCCGCCATCGCCATGCCGAGACGATGGACGCGCTACGGCGGCTGGACCTGGACAGGCCGCCGGCCGCCGCGCTCCGTCTCGCCCTGGAGGGAAGCGTCGAGCAGATCGCGGACGGGCTGGCGGACGCGGCGACGGCCGCGATGGCTATGACATTGAGCCGGAGACCGGACGAGCTCGCGGCCATCAACCGGCTGCTCCGCGCCGTGTCCGGGGAGATCGAACCGGCCTTCGCCGGGCGGGAGCCGCCACGCGCCATCAGCCGCGACGGCTATCGGATCGAAGCCGGACCGGCATGGATCGTGGTCGCGCGGGGGGATTTCTCCGCCCGCATGACCCTCGACCCCTAGGCGGCGGGAGAACTAGGCCGTCTTCACGCCGGGATCACCCGCCTCCACCGCCAGGGTGGCGCGGGTGGACACCGTGCCGTCGGGCGTGCGCACCTTGTCCACCACGCGGAACGCCGCCTCCCAGCGGTCGGGCCGCACGGTGTGCAGGACGTAGCCGCGCTGGTCGTTCATGAACTTGACGTGCGGATTGCGGCTGAGCACGGCCGGGTAGGTGGACCGCGCCTCCCCCCCGTCGAAGCCGGAGGAGATGGAGGTGGCCACGAACTCGGTCGCGACGATCGGCGAGGACGGATCGTCCGGCCGGCGGTGCAGGTCGCCGGCCACGTTCTGGTGCATGTCGCCGGTCAGGATCACCGCGTTGCGGACCTTGCGGTCGTGCAGGTGGTCCATCAAACGCTGGCGCGGCACGCGGTAGCCGTCCCAGGCGTCGAGGTTCCTCGCCTCCTCGTTGGGCCGGCCGAAATCCTTGGCCATGACGACGACCTGCTGGCCGATGGCGTTCCAGAGGGTCTTCGACCGGGCGAGCCCGTCGAACAGCCACTTCTCCTGCTCCGGCCCCAGGATGGTGGCCTTGGGATCGTCGACCTCGGGGCAGATCGGCTTCACGCCGTCGCCGCAGGGCTGATCCGAACGGTACTGGCGGGTATCGAGCGCGCTGAAGCCCAGCAGCCCGCCGTAATCGAAGCGGCGGTGAAGACGGATCGCCGGTCCGAGCGGCCAGGAGGTCCGCCGCAGCGGCATGTTCTCGTAGTAGGCCTGGGCGGCGGCCACACGGCGCAGGTCGAACACCTCCGGCGGGACGTCGTCCTCCGCCACGCTGGCGGCCCAGTTGTTGTCGATCTCGTGGTCGTCCCAGGTGGGGATGAAGGCCGCCGAGGCGTGCGCGAGCTGGAGATCGGGGTCCATCTTGTAGACCGCGTACCGCCGCCGATAATCCTCCACCGTCATGAGTTCCGTGCCGGGAACGTCGCGGACGATGGGGACCTGGCGGTTCAGATGCCGGTCGAAGGTGAAGGGCCGCGGATCGTATTCGTAGATGTAGTCGCCGTAGTGGAAGACGAAGTCGAGCTCGTCCTGCAGCGACAGGTCACGGTAGGCGGTGTAGTACCCCTGCTCGTATGACTGGCAGCCGGCCACGGCGAAGCGGACCCGCTCGACCGCCGCGCCCGGTGCGGGCAGGGTGCGCGCGCGGCCGACGATGGAACGCTCCCTGCCCGCCGTGAAGCGGTAGAAATAGGTGCGGCCGGGCTGAAGGCCCGCGACCTCCACATGACAGGCGTGACCGAGTTCGGGGCGGGCGATGACGGTCCCCTTCTGCGTCACCGTGCGGAAGCCGCTGTCCTCCGCCACCTGCCATTCGATCTCCACCGGCTGCATGGGCATGCCGTAGCCGGGTTCCAGCGGCAGCGGCGCCAGCCGGGTCCAGATGACGAAGCCGTCGGGTGCCGGATCGCCGGCCGCCACACCGAGCTGGAACGGGTATGTCACGAAGATCGGCTGGGCCAGCGACTGGCGGATGGTGACGGGCAGCGACAGCGCCACCAGCGCCGACGCGCCGAAGGTCTTGAGGAGGGCGCGGCGGCCGAGGCGGGTGGCGTCGATACCGGTGCCTGGGAACGGGTGGCGGATGGTCATGGCTGGCCTTTCGATCGGGCGCGTGCTGGCGGGCTCAGGTCCCGACCGCGCCGCCGCCCTGCTTGGTGACGACGACGACGGACGGGCGCGGCGGCACGCCCTCCTTGAAGTCGGGCCAGCGCGTGGCCGGGTTCTCGAAGGTGGAGCGCTCGGCCCCGCCGGTCAGGAACTGCGCCACGCCGTCGGTGCCCGGATGCTGGACGGCGAGGAACAGGGCGGTGTCGTCCGGCGTGAAGCAGGGACCGCACAGCTCCGCCCCCACGGGCACGCGGAAGAAGGCCTTGGCGGTGCCGCGGGCGGGACCTTCGGTCTCCAGCGCCCAGAGCCCGTCGGCCGACCCGCTGGCGAGCGGCCAGTTGTTGCCCTGGTCGGTGGCGATCCAGAGCCGGCCCTGGTGATCGATGGCGCAGTTGTCCGGGCAGGAGAACCAGCCGTCGGCCGTGGTCGCCGCGTTGAAGACGGCGGCCGTGGCCGGGTCGGCCGGGTTGCCGGCCTGAATGAGCATTTCCCAGGTGTACTTCTCGGCCGTGTGGTCCTGGTCCGGCGGGGTCATTTCCACGATGTGACCCCAGATGTTGAAGGCACGCGGGTTCGGTCCGTTCACCTCCGTCGCGGGGATACCCTTGGCGTCCCAGTCGGCCGGCCGGCGATCCTCGTTGTTGGTCAGCATCGCGTAGACCTTGTGGGTCTTCGGATTGACCTCGACGTCCTCCGGCCGGTCCATGCGGGTGGCGCCCAGAAGGGTGGCGGCCTGACGGACATTGATGACGACGTCGCCCTGGTCGCGGAAGCCGTTCGCGGCCGTCAGCGGGCCCTGGCCGTGGACCAGCGGCAGCCAGGTCAGCGTGCCGTCCTCGTCGTAGCGGGCGACGGACAGCGTCCCCTCCTCCAGCAGGCGCATGTTGGCGGCGCGGTCTGCCGGGTCGAACCGGTTCTTCGAGACGAAGCGGTAGACATGCTCGAAGCGCTGATCGTCGCCCATGTAGACGACCACGCGGCCGTCCTTGTTGACGATCACCCCGGCCCCCTCGTGCTTGAAGCGGCCAAGCGCGGTGTGCTTGCGCGGGGTCGAGGCGGGATCGTAGGGGTCGACCTCCACCACCCAGCCGAAGCGGTTCGCCTCGTTCGGCTCCTTCTCAACGTCGAAGCGGGCGTGGTGCAGGCCCCAGGCGAAGACCTGGCCGGGCACGCCGTAGCGGTCGTAGTTGCGCTGCTCGGGGTGGGACTGGTCGAGCCGGCCGGTGAAGTAGCTGTCGAAATTCTCCTCGCAGGTCAGGAACGTGCCCCAGGGGGTGACGCCACCGGCGCAGTTGTTGACCATGCCGACGATCTTCACGCCCTGTGGGTCGGCGCCGGTCCGCATGCGCCGGTGCCCGGCGGCGGGGCCGGTCACCGCGAACTCCGTCGTCAGCGCGGTGATGCGGCGGTTGTACGTGCTGTCCTTCAGGTAGGTCCAGGTGCCGTCCTTGCCCCGGACCACCTCCACGATGGTGCCGCCATGGGCCGCCATCTCGATGTCCACGATCTGCTTCGTCATCACCCGCTCGACCATCTCCAGCGGGATGCGGTCCATGCCGGGAGGCACCAGACCCGGGAACATCACGGGGGCGATCGTGTATTCGTGGTTCACCCAGAGCAGGCCGCGGTCGGCGGCGGTCGCGCCCTGGGGCAGCGGCAGGAAGCCCACGAAGTCGCAGTTGTAGCCGAACTGGGCGAGCTGCTTCTCCGGCGTCTGCGCCATGGGGTCGAACTCAGGCGCACCCTGCAGCACCGGATCGCCCCAGCGGATCAGCACCCGCGCGTCATGGCCGGGGGCGACATGGTGGGTCCGGTCGACGCCGCGCGCCACCTCCGCGAAGCCGAAGCTGGGCGTGGCGGCCGAGGCGGGCCGCGCGGCCGTGACGGCGGCCACCGAGGGCACGGCCACCAGCGCCGTGGTCGCCAGCGCACCCTTCAGGAAGCCGCGACGACCAAGCCGCCGGTTGATCACGTCGCCGATGGTGGGGGCATCCGCCGGACTCGTCGGCGTATCCGGCAGGCGCTCGAGCTCGACGAAGTCGCAGGCGGGGGTGGTCGTGGTCGTCATGGTTCCTCGCGGGACGGCGGCGGGCGCATGGGGGCGTATGTGGTAGCTCTCGCGACACCGGAAATATAGATCGGACGGCGCCGACCAAAGCCCCCGGCCACGTTGTCGCAGAACATTCATCGGTTTAGACGCCCCGCGTTGCAGGACGATGACATCCGCGCCGCCTCCGCGTACGGCCCCGCTTGTCGCCACAATCGCCAGCCACTAGGTTGCGGACACCGTTCCCGTCCCTCCATCGACCGGGTGACCACGCCGATGCCGTCCAGACTAGCCGCCCTCGCCCTCACCCTCCTCCTCGCGGCGGCCCCGGCGGCCGCTTTCGAACCCGCCGTCGTGTTCGACATGGGCGGCAAGTTCGACAAGTCCTTCAACGAGGGCGTCCACAACGGGGTGGAGAAGTTCAAGGCGGAAACCGGGATCAACTACCGGTCCTTCGAGGTGACGAACGAGGCCCAACGGGAGCAGTTCCTGCGCCGCCTGGCCGAGCGCGGGGCGGATGTGATCGTGGCGGTGGGCTTCTCCCAGGCGCCGGTGGTGGAGAAGGTGGCCAAGCAGTTCCCCAAGGTCCGCTTCACCCTGATCGACGGGGTGGTCGACCTGCCCAACGTGCAATCCGTCACCTTCGCCGAGCATGAGGGGTCGTACCTTGTCGGCATGCTGGCCGCGATGGCGAGCAAGACCGGCACGGTGAGCTTCGTGGGCGGCATGGACATCCCCCTGATCCGCCGATTCGCCTGCGGCTATGAGCAGGGGGTGAAGGCCGTGAAGCCGGACGCCAAGGTGCTGGTCAACATGGCGGGCACCACCCCGGCCGCCTGGTCCGACCCGACGCGTGGCAGCGAGCTGGCGAAGAGCCAGTTCGACCGGGGCTCCGACGTGGTGTTCGCGGCGGCGGGCACCACCGGCCTCGGCACGCTGCAGGCGGCCAAGGACGCGGGCAAGCTCGCCATCGGTGTGGACAGCAACCAGAACCACCTGCATCCCGGCACCATGCTGACCAGCATGGTGAAGCGCGTGGATGTCGCCGCCTACAACGCCTTCAAGACCGCCAAGGAGGGCACGTGGGAGCCGGGCGTGCGGCGCCTGGGCCTGAAGGAGGACGGCGTGGGCTGGGCCGACGACGAGCACAACAAGGCCCTGATCACGCCGGAGATGCGCGCGGCCGTGGACGCCGCGGCGGCGGAGATCAAGTCCGGTGCCCGCACCGTCGCCAATTACAGCGACGCCGACGGCTGCAAGTACTGAGGCGGGGACGCCGCCGCCGTCACCAGCCGCGTTCGCGCAGCGCCGCCGCGTTCAGGCGCGTGACGAGGTCGCCGTAGTCCGGCCGGCCGGGCTCGTCGTCGATCACGCCCTGGGTGAAGAACCAGAGCAGGCCGACGACGATGAGCGCCACCCCGATCACGAGGAAGGCGTTGGCGCCGTTCATGATCAGCGCCGCCGGGAAGATGCTGGCGGTGTGGACGAAAAGCAGAAGACCGAGCAGGAAACCGGAACGCAGAGTCATTGGTGTTCATCCCTCCTGGCGGCGCGTGATCCCGCGCCTTTCGCGCCGTTGGAGGTAATTCGGTGGGTGAAGTTTTGGAGCGCCGGGACGGTTTGTCGCAGTCCCTGGCAGGAGAAAGCCCGTTCATGCGTGCAACGACCATCGCGCTGATCGCCCTGACGCTGCTGCCCGCGACGGGGGCGGTCGCCGGCCCGTATCAGGCGCGCGGCCAGGACCCGAACTGGACGCTCGCCATCGGGCCGGAGACGATCACCCTGCTGTCCGACCGTGGACGGCTGCGCGTGGACGCGCCCACACCGCCCAAGGAGATGGACGGCGACGAGACCGTCTATCGCGCGGTGACGGGACCCGGCCCGCTGACCGTCTCCATCCGCCCCGGCATCTGCCGCGACACGGTGGACGGGGCCCCCTTTCCGGACACGGTCATCGTCACCTTCGGCGAGCGGACCTTCTGGGGCTGCGGCGGCGATCCGGCGCGGCTGCTGCAGGGTACGGCGTGGCGGGTGACGCGGATCGACCACACCACGACGCCGGAGGACGGGCCGCCGACCCTGGAGTTCCGGACGGACGGACGGGTGGCGGGAAGCGCATCCTGCAACGCCTACACTGCGGGATACGAAGTGACGGGCGACCGGCTGGCGATCACGCAGACGGTGTCGACGCGCAAGGCCTGCGCGCCGGAGGCGATGGAGCGGGAGGCGGCGTTCCTGTCCCTTCTGGGCGGCGTCGCGCGGTACGAGGTGGGCAAGGACCACACGCTGGTGCTGATCACGGATGACGGCCGCCGCGTCTGGGCACGGCGGCCCTGAGCGGGTCGGTTGCCAGCCCGACCCAGGAATTCGAGTCATCGCCGCTTTCCAACGGCATGGTTCCACGGCTAATTAACGGGAACGGCACAGTTCGGACGCGTTCGTGACCCCTTCCCCCCCTCCCGACAACCCGACACAGGCCGCCGGCGCCGCATATGCGGTGGAGCTGGTCGGCATCGACAAGCGCTTCGGCCCGGTGCACGCCAACAAGGCGGTGACGCTGCGCTTCGCGCCCGGCTCCATCCACGGGCTGGTGGGGGAGAACGGGGCCGGCAAGTCGACGCTGATGAGCATCCTCTACGGCTTCTACCAAGCCGATTCGGGGGAGATCCGCGTGCGCGGGGAGCCGGTGCGCATCGACGGGCCGGAGGACGCCATCCGGCGCGGCATCGGCATGGTCCACCAGCACTTCATGCTGGTGGAGACCTTCACGGTCCTGGAGAACCTGCTGCTGGGAGCCGAAGGTGGCGCGCTGCTGAAGGACGGTGTCGCCAAGGCGCGGGCGGAGGTGGAGGCGCTCGAGCGCAGCTTCGGCCTGGAGGTCCCCCTGGACAGCCGGGTTTCGGACCTGTCCGTCGGGGAGCAGCAGCGGGTGGAAATCCTGAAGGCGCTGTACCGGGGTGCCGACGTGCTGATCCTGGACGAGCCGACGGCCGTGCTGTCGCCGCCGGAGGTGGAGCAGCTGTTCCAGATCCTGCGGCGGCTTCGCGCCGAAGGCCGGACCGTGGTGCTGATCACCCACAAGCTGAAGGAGATCATGGCGGTCACCGACCGCGTCTCCGTCCTGCGGCGGGGCGAGGTCGTCGCGGAATTCGACACGGCCGCCACCAGCGAACAGGCCCTCGCCGACGCGATGGTTGGCCGCAAGGCCGCCCTTGCTGTGACCAAGGGCCCGGCCAACCCCGGCCCCGTCCTGCTGGAGGCGGCGGGCCTGTCGGTCGTGGACGCGCGCGGGGTGGAGCGGCTGAAGAAGGTGGGCCTCAGGGTCCGGGCCGGGGAGATCGTCGGCATCGCCGGCGTGGCGGGCAACGGACAGTCCGAGCTGCTGGAGGCGCTGGCCGGGATGGTGCCGGTCGCCGCCGGCGACATCCGGGTGAAGGAGGCGGTGTTCAACGCGGCGAGCCCGCTGGACCCCGGCAAGGCGCGGGCGCTGGGCATCGCGCATGTACCGGAGGACCGGCTGCGGCTCGCCCTGGTGAAGCCGTTCGCGGCGCTCGAGAGCGCCATCCTTGGGTACCATCGCGACCCGGCGCTGGCGAAGGGCCCCCTGCTCGCCTGGAAGCGGGTGGCGGCGAAGACGGCAGCACTGATGGAGCGGTTCGACGTTCGGCCGCGCGATCCGGCGCTGCGCTCCTCCCTCTTCTCCGGCGGCAACCAGCAGAAGCTGGTCATGGCGCGGGAAATGGACCGGGAGCCGGACATCCTGCTGGTCGGCCAGCCGACGCGCGGTGTCGACATCGGCGCCATCGCCTTCATCCATGAACAGCTCGTTGCCCTGCGGGACCGGGGCAAGGCGATCCTGCTGGTCTCCGCCGAGCTGGACGAGATCATGGCCCTGTCGGACCGAATCCTGGTGATGTGCGACGGCGTCATCACCGGAGACATGCCGGCGGCCGAAGCCGACGAGCGGACGATCGGCTGCCTGATGGCCGGCATCGCGCAGGAGGCCGCCTGATGGCCGGCGTCGCGGCGGGCACGGGCGAGGAGATCCCCGGCTGGGCGACGGCGCTGCTGATGCCGGCGCTGAACGTGCTGCTGGCGCTGGCCGTGTCGGCGCTGGTCATCCTGGCGATCGGCGAGAACCCGGTGGAGGCGCTGCGGGTGATGCTGGTGGGCGCCTTGGGCAGCGGCGGCGGCATTGGCTACACCCTCTACTATGCGACCAGCCTGATCTTCACCGGCCTCGCCGTCGCCATCGCCTTCCATGGCGGGCTGTTCAACATCGGCGCGGAGGGACAGGCCTATCTGGGGGGCCTCGGCGTGGCGCTGGTCTGCCTGTCACTGGGCGGCTGGCCCTGGTATCTCGCGCTGCCCGTGACGATCGCGGCGGCCGCCCTGTTCGGCGCCGCCTGGGCGGCGATCCCGGGCTATCTTCAGGCCTACCGGGGCAGCCACGTCGTCATCACGACCATCATGTTCAACTTCATCGCCTCGGCGCTGATGGTTTATCTGCTGGTCAACGTGCTGATAGCACCCGGCCAGATGTCGCCGGAGACGCGGGAGTTCGACCCGTCCCTGTTCCTGCCGACCATGCAGGAGATGCTGGCCGCCATCGGCCTGGAGATCGCGGGATCGCCGCTCAACCTCAGCTTCCTGCTGGCGCTGGCGGCCTGCGCGCTGGTCTGGCTGCTGGTCTGGCACACGCGCTGGGGCTTCGCCCTGCGCACCGTGGGGGCGAACGAGGACGCGGCGCGCTATGGCGGCATCGATCCGAAGCGGATGATCGTGGTGACGATGCTGCTGTCGGGCGCGCTGGCAGGCCTTCTGGGCATCAACGAGATCCAGGGCGTGCAGCACCGGCTGATCCTGAACTTCCCGGCCGGCATGGGCTTCACCGGCATCGCCGTCGCGCTGATGGGCCGGGCGCATCCGGCTGGGATCATCCCGGCCGCCATCCTGTTCGGCGTGCTGATCCAGGGCGGGTCGGAACTGGCCTTCGAGTACCCGACGATCAGCCCCGACCTGGTGGTGGTGATCCAGGGTGTCGTGATCCTGTTCGCGGGCGCCCTGGAGCACATGTTCCGGCCCGCCATCGCGCGCATGTTCCGCCCCGCCCGGGGCCGCCGGGTGGAGGTCGCGTGATGGCGGACGCCGCCCTCTGGCTCCTGTCCCTGCTGGACAGCACGATCCGGCTCGCCGCACCCCTGGTGCTGGCGGCGCTCGCCGGCCTCTATTCCGAAAGGGCCGGCGTCATCGACATCGGTCTGGAGGGCAAGATGCTGGCGGCCGCCTTCGCGGCGGCGGCCACGGCGGCGGTGACCGGGTCGGCATGGCTCGGCCTTCTCGCCGGGATCGCGGCCTCCTGCCTGCTGGCGGGGGTGCATGGGTTCGCCTGCATCAGCCAGAAGGGCAACCAGGTCGTCTCCGGCATGGCGATCAACACCATCGCGCTGGGGCTGACGGCGGTGCTGGCCAGCGCGTGGTTCGCGATGGGCGGCCGCACGCCCAGCCTGGAGGGTGCGGCCCGGTTCGGGGAGGTGACGCTGCCGCTGGCCGGGACGCTTTCGGGCGTGCCCGTGCTGGGACCGATCTACGCCGACCTGATCAGCGGGCACACGCTGCTGGTCTATGTCGCCGTGGCCATGGTGCCGCTGACCGCCTGGGTGGTGTACCGGACACGGTTCGGCCTGCGGCTGCGCGCCGTGGGGGAGAACCCGGCGGCGGTGGACACCGCCGGCATCTCGGTGCCGGCCCTGCGCTACCGCGCGGTGCTGGTGACGGGCGTGCTGTGCGGGATCGCGGGCGCCTACCTGTCCACGGCCCAGGGGGCGGCCTTCCAGGAAAACATGACGGCGGGCAAGGGCTTCCTGGCCCTGGCGGCCCTGATCCTGGGCAAATGGCGGCCCTGGCCCACCCTGGCCGCCTGCCTGCTGTTCGCCGCCGCCGACGCGCTGCAGACCCGGCTGCAGGGCGTGCCCGTCCCCGGCATCGGCGAGGTGCCCGTGCAGCTGATCGAGGCGCTGCCCTATATCGTCACGGTGGTGCTGCTGGCCGGATTCGTCGGGCGGGCGGTGCCGCCGCGCGCGCTTGGTCTGCCGTATGTGAAGGACCGGTGAGCGCCGGCTTCCGGGGTGGCGCGCCGAAACGATAGAGTGGCGCCATGACCGGAGTCACGGACATCCTGATCGTGGGCGGCGGCATCAACGGCGCCGGCATCGCCCGCGACGCCGCGGGACGGGGCCTGTCCGTGACGCTGTGCGAGATGGGCGATCTCGGCTCCGCGACATCCTCGGCCAGCTCCAAGCTGATCCATGGGGGCTTGCGCTATCTGGAGCACCGCGAGTTCCGGCTGGTGCGGGAGTCGCTGAGCGAGCGCGAGGTGCTGCTGCGCGCGGCCCCGCACATCATCTGGCCGCTGCGTTTCGTGCTGCCCCACCATGCCGGGCTGCGGCCGGCGTGGCTGCTGCGGACGGGCCTGTTCATCTACGACCATCTGGGCGGGCGGCGGATGCTGCCGGCCACGCGCACGGTCCGGTTAGGGCCGAACGACCCGCTGCGGGACATCTACCGGACCGGCTTCGAATATTCCGACTGCTGGGTGGAGGATGCCCGGCTTGTGGTCCTTAACGCGCGGGACGCCGCCGACCGGTGTGCGCGGGTGAGGACCCGCGCGCGCTGCGGCGAGGCCCGCATGGTGGACGGTGTCTGGGAGGCGAGGCTGATCCGGCCGGACGGCGGGACGGAAACCGTGCGGGCGCGGGCCCTGGTCAACGCGGCGGGCCCCTGGGTGATGAACGTCCAGGGCGCCATGGGTGCGCTGGGCAACCGCCGGACCGTCCGGCTGGTGAAGGGGAGCCACATCGTCGTGCCCCGGCTGCACGACGACCCGCGCGCCTTCACCCTGCAGAACGCCGACGGGCGGATCGTCTTCGTGATTCCGTACGAGCGGCGCTTCTCCCTGGTCGGGACGACCGACGTGGTGTTCACGGACGATCCCGGGCGGGCGCAAGCGTCGCCCGACGAGATCGCCTATCTCTGCGGCGTGGTGACCGCCTACTTCCGCACGCCCGTCTCGCCCGCCGACGTGGTCTGGAGCTTCGCCGGGGTGCGGCCCCTGCTGGAGGACGGCAGCGAGAATCCGTCCGCCGTCACCCGGGACTACACGCTGGATCTGGAGACACCGCCGGACGGCGCGCCCGCGCTGACGGTCTTCGGCGGCAAGATCACGACATACCGCCGCCTCGCGGAGGATGCGCTGGCGAAGCTGCTCCCCACCCTCGGCCATGACGGGCGGCCCTGGACGGCGGCCGCACCCTTGCCGGGCGGGGATATCGCGGACGCGGATTTCGAGCGCTTCGCCGCCGAGACGGCCCGGCGGTTCCCCTTCCTGCCGCCCGCGATGGCGCGCCGCATGGCCCGCGCCTATGGCACCCGGATCGAGCGCATCGTGGACGGTGCCACGACCCTGGCGGCGCTCGGGTGGGACTTCGGCGGCGTGACGGAAGCGGAGCTCGACCATCTCCGGCGCGACGAGTGGGCGATGACGGCGGAGGACGCGCTGTGGCGCCGGTCCAAGCTGGGACTGCACCTGGATGCCGGGGTCCGGGCGGACATCGCGGCGTGGTTCGAACGCGCCTTGCGGTAAGGGTATTTTCGCCTTACATTTTCCTCGGCAGGAGGAACCGCGATGGGTGTGACCCTGAAAGTGACGGCCAAGGGGCAGGTCACATTCCGCAAGAAGGTCCTGGAGCATCTGGGGGTCGGTCCCGGCGGGGCGCTGGAGGTGGAGCTTCTCCCGTCCGGCCGCGTCGAAGTGCGGGCCATGCAGAAGGCGGGGATCGAGGGATTCATCGGCTGTCTGCGCTCCCCCCTCGGCGAGGCACCATCGATCGAGGATATGAACAGGGCGATTTCGGCCGGCTGGGCGGGGCGCCGGTGATCGTCACCGCCGATACGAACATCCTGGTCCGTGCGGCCATGATGGACGATCCAGTCCAATCCCCGCGCGCGGCGCGGTTGCTGCTGGAGGCGGAGGCCGTCGTCGTGACGACCGTATCCCTGTGCGAGTTCGCATGGGTTCTTTCGTCCATGTACCGGCAAGGGACGGACGCGATCACACGGGCGATGGGGGGACTGCTCGCGTCATCCAAGGTCGTGGTCGAACGCGCCGCCGTGGAGGCGGGCCTCGCCGTATTGCAAGCGGGCGGGGACTTCGCCGACGGCGTGATCGCGCACACCGGGGCGGCCGGCGGCGGTGCCATGTTCGCCAGCTTCGACCGACGCGCCCTGAAGCTTGTGGCCCAAGGCGGCCAGCGCATACTGGACCTGAACGAGGACACATGACCATCGAAGGCCGCTTGACCTAGGAAGACGCGAGAAGAATGGCCGCACGTCCCTGCATCCTGGCCATCGACCAGGGCACCACCAGCAGCCGGGCCATCGTGTTCGACGGCGACGCGGGTGTGGTGTCGGTGGCGCAGATGGAGTTCCCGCAGCTCTATCCCGCCGACGGCTGGGTGGAGCACGATCCGGAGGCGATCTGGTCCAGCACGCTGGAGGTCTCCCGCCGCGCCTTGCAGGCGGCGGAGGCCAAGGGCGCCCACGTCGTCGCCATCGGCGTCACGAACCAGCGGGAAACGACGCTGATCTGGGACGGGGCGACGGGTGCTCCGATCCACAACGCCATCGTGTGGCAGGACCGGCGGACGGCCGGCGTGTGCGACACCCTTCGCGCCGAGGGGGCGGAGCCGCTGGTGCAGGCGCGCAGCGGCCTGCTGCTGGACCCCTATTTCTCGGCCACCAAGGCGGCGTGGCTGCTGGACCATGTGTCGGGCGCGCGGCTGCGGGCGGAGGGCGGGCAGCTCCGCTTCGGCACGGTGGACACGTTCCTGCTGTGGCGCCTGACCGGCGGCAGGCTCCACGCCACGGACGCCACCAACGCCAGCCGCACCAATCTGTTCAACATCCACACCCAGGACTGGGATCCGGAGCTGCTGCGCCTGTTCAAGGTGCCGGCGGCCATCCTGCCCAGGGTAATGGACAGCAGCGACGATTACGGGACGACCGACCCCTCCCTGTTCGGGCGGCCGATTCCGATCCTGGGCCTCGTCGGCGACCAGCAGGGTGCCACCATCGGCCAGTGCTGCTTCGAGCCGGGCACCATCAAGAGCACCTATGGCACCGGCGCCTTCGTCGTGGTCAACACGGGCGCCAAGCCGGTCGCGAGCCGGCACCGGCTGCTGACCACCATCGCCTACCGCATCGACGGGCGGACGGATTACGCGCTGGAAGGCTCCATCTTCGTCGCCGGTGCCGCCGTGCAATGGCTGCGCGACGGGCTGGGCGTGGTGAAGTCGGCCGCCGAGACGGAAGCGCTGGCGAGCGGGCTGCCGGACAATGGCGGCGTCTACATGGTCCCGGCCTTCACCGGCCTGGGGGCACCGCACTGGGACGCGGCGGCGCGGGGGCTGCTCTGCGGCCTGACGCGGGCCAGCGGGCGCGCCCACCTCGCCCGCGCGGCACTGGAGGCGAGCTGCTACCAGACCTTCGACCTGCTGGCCGCCATGAAGGAGGACGGGGCCCATCCGGCCGCGCTGCGGGTGGATGGCGGCATGGTGGCGAACGACTGGATGGTGCAGTTCCTGGCGGACGTCCTGGACCTCGCCGTGGACCGCCCGGTGGTGATGGAGACGACGGCCCTGGGTGCCGCCTATCTCGCGGGCCGCAAGGCCGGGGTCTATGGCGGGTTCGCCGAGTTCACGCGCGTCTGGCGCCGGGACCGGCGCTTCGCCCCGGCGATGCCGGCGCAGACACGCGACGCGCTGGTCGCCGGGTGGCGCGAGGCGGTGCGGCGGACCCGGTCGGCCTGACGCCACCGACACGACCGCTTGCCGTGGGCGCTTGCGGTGGGTGCTGGACGGGGCGCACTCTTCCGGACGAGTGGGCGCGTCGGCGGCGGGAGCGTTGGCATGGTTCGTTTCGCGGGTGTGGTCCGGGCGCTGGGCGTCGTCCTTCTGATTCTGGCGCTGCTGCCGGACGCCGGGCGGGCGGCGGTCGAGCGGCTGGAGATCACCGAGCGCCGGCCGTTCGCGGATGGGAAGACGTTCGGCGACGCCGGCGCCTATGAGGTGATCCGGGGCCGGGCGCATTACGCGGTCGACCCCGCCCTGCCCGCCAACGCGCGCATCGTCGACCTGGGCAAGGCCCCGCGCGACGCACGCGGCCTCGTCACCTTCTCCGGCGACTTCGTCATGCTGCGCCCGGTCGACCCTGCGCTGGCGCGGGGCACCTTGCTGTACGAGGTCACGAATCGGGGCGGCATCGGCATCCTGGGGCAGTTGAACGAGGCGCGCGGCACGCCCGATCCCCGGACGGCCGAACATGCCGGCAACGGGTTCCTGCTGCGGGAAGGGTTCACGCTGCTGTGGTCCGGCTGGAACGCGGACGTCGCGGCGGCGGCGGCGGGCGCGCCGGACTGGCTGCGCATCGACCTTCCCGTGGCGCGGACGCCCGACGGGCCGATCACCGGCCGGGTGCATCACGAGGTGGTGCCCGAATCACCGGCCGCAGAACTGGACTACACCGGCGCCAGGGCGCGCGGCTACATGCCGGCCGATCCGGACGCGGCCGATGCCGTCCTGTCCGTGCGGGACACGCCGGACGGGGAGCGGAGGGTCATCCCGCGCGACCGCTGGCGGTTCGCGCCCGGCCCCGACGGCCGGCCGAGCCGCATCCGGCTGGAGGGCGGGTTCGAACCCGGCAGGACCTACGAGGTGGTTTTCACGGCCGCCGATCCGGTGGTCGTCGGGCTGGGCCTGGCGTCCGTCCGCGATCTGCTGGCCCATGCGCGGCGGCAGGGGATCGCCGGCCATCCGCCGCCAGGGGCGGTGCTGATGTACGGGATCAGCCAGTCGGGCCGGTTCATCAGCCACATGCTGTACGAGGGGTTGCACCTGGACGAGGCCGGCCATCCCGCCTTCGACGGTGCCGTCGTGCATGTGGCCGGCGGCGGCAAGGGCAGCTTCAACCACCGCTTCGCCCAGACCACGCGCCATTTCAGCATGTGGTTCGAGCATGCCTACCCGACCGACTTCCACCCCTTCGCCACGGTTCCCACAACCGACCCCGTCGGCGGCGCCACCGCGTCGCTGCTGGACCGGGCGGGCGGCTTCGTGCCGAAGCTGTTCTTCACCAACACCTCGGCGGAATACTGGAACCGCGCGGCCAGCCTGATCCACACCACGCCGGACGGTGCGGCCGACATCGGGGCGCATCCGCACGCGCGCCTCTACCACATCGCCGCGGCACAACACTTCGTCGGCCGCCAGCGCGAGCGCGGCATCCTCGACCAGTGCGTCAGCCCGCTGAACCACCAGTTCGCCATGCGCGCACTCACCCTCGCCCTCGACGGCTGGGTGCGGAACGGCACGGTCCCGCCGCCAACCACCCTGCCCCGCATCGCAGAGGGCACGCTTGTGCCGGTCCAGTCCGCCCTGGCCGCCCTGCCCGCCATCCCCGGCCTCGCCATGCCGAAGGGCGCGCTACGGCCGCCGCGCCTGGACCACGGGCCGGAGTTCGCCACGACGGGGGTGGCGACCGTGGTCCCGCCGCGCGCGGGCGAGCCGTACCCGACGCTGGTCCCCCTGCCGGGGGCGGACGGGATCGACGCGGGCGGCATCGTCCTGCCTCAGGTGGCGGTGCCGCTCGGCACCTATCTGGGCTGGAACACCCGAAGCGCCGAAGCTGGGGCCGCCGGCGCGCTGGAGCGGTTCAACGGCGCCTTCATCCCCTTCGCCCGCACCCGCGCGGAACGGGAGGCGGCGGGCGACCCCCGCCCCTCGCTGGAGGAGCGCTATGGGACGAAGGAGGCCTATCTCGCCAAGCTGCGCGCGACGGCGGAGGCGACGGCGGCGCAAGGCTTTCTGATCCCGGCGGAGATCGACGCGCTGATCGCGGAGGCCGCTGGCCTTTGGGACCGCATCCAAACGCGCAAGGCCGGCGAGCGCGACTGCGGCTGGATGTTTCCGGGGTGAGCGGCGGGTCGGACCGACCGGCTAGATGAGGTGCAGGGTTCCGGAGCCGCCGGGCACGGCGTCGACGACCAATCTGCGGTCGAAGCTGGCGAGCTTGCCGCCCTTCGCCTTGGCGAGGGCCAGAAGGTAACTGTCCGTCACCTGGGCGTGGGCGAGGAGGCGGGACCGGTCTATCCGGCCCTCATCGACAAGGCTGATGTCATCGGACCAGAACCGATGGCCCGGCGCCATGCGGAGACCGGCCAGGATGTCGGCCACTTGTGAAGGAGAGCCGGGAGAGTTCGGGTAGCGCGGGTTACCGACGACGCGGAGCAGGCCGTTCTCGGTCAGAGGGCAGGTCGCCCACCCGTTCCTGCCGACCCGTGTGAACCACGCGTGCGCCGGTTCATGTTGGACGTGGTTCGGATCGACCAGGGCGACCAGGACATTGACGTCGAGCAGGTAGATGGTCACGGCATCTCGTCACGCAGCCTGTTGACCAGATCCAGCGTTACGGGACTGCCGCCCCGCGCAGGCAGAAGCGGGATCCCGTTCCGCACCGGCCCAACCTCCGCCCGACGAAGCCCCTGCCGCGCGAGCGCCGAGACGACTTCCCCCAGGGTTCGACCGTCCCGCTCCGCCACGGCGCGGGCCGCCTGGAGCACATCATCATCCAGTTTCAGTGTTGTCCGCATGATTGGGCCCGGTGAACTTGTGCATCAAGCATCGGATGCGTGATGCACAGCGTCAAGTGTCCGATACAGCGCCGGGGCGTTGCGGAATGGCAACAGTCGGGCGGGTGGGTACTCCGGCCTTGCAACCACGCGCCGTCCGCGCGCGTTACCACCCTAATCGGTCCTGTGACAAACAGGGGACGGGACGGCGCGTTCCGGCGGGGCGATCCGTTGCAAAGTCCAGGTGGCTGTCTCCTAAGTGGTTCATCCGCCTGCATGCTTCGCCCGCCGGGGCCGGAGGATCAGAGTTCCTGGACGCGCCGCGAATTCCGCGTGACCGGAAGCCCGGCCCCAACCTGCGGGCGATGCGCCCAGAGGAGATCATGAGCCAGACGGTTGCCGCCCTGGTCGTCACCTACAACCGCTTCGACCTTCTCTCCCTTACGATCCAGGCCCTGCTGGCGCAGACGCGTCAGGTCGACGCGATCGTGCTGCTGGACAACGGTTCGACGGACGGGACCTACGAGAAGCTGCTCGCCTCGGGCCTGGACCTGTCCCGCGTGGATTATGTCCGGCTGGAGCCGAACCGCGGCCCCGCGCGGGGCTTCTGGCAGGGCATGTCCTACGCCCACGCCGGAGGTGCCGACTGGGTCTGGGTGATGGACGACGACGTCCTGCCCGACCCGGACTGCCTGGAGACCATGCTGGCCGCCCTGCCGAAGCTGCCGCCCGTCGAGGGCATCGGTTATCTGCAGAGCCGGGTGGTGGGCGAGGACGGGCGGTCGCAGAACACGCCCGAGGTCGCCTGGCGTACCGACGGCACGAACTATCCCGACTGGGAGCGGCTGCTGAAGGACGGCATCGTCGCCATCAGCAAGGCGGCCCTGACCTCCACCCTGGTGCCGCGGACGACCCTGGACCGGTTCGCGCCGTCGGCCCCGGACTTCTACATGTGGGGCGAGGATTCGGACTTCACGCTCCGGGTCACCGCCGAACTGCCGGCTTTCATGATCGGGGCGAGCCGCGCCGTGCACCTGCGCAAGATCGCCAAGCCCGTCAGCCCGATGACGGAGACCGATCCGGCGCGCCTGCGCCTGATGCGGCACAAGTGCCGGAACAACGTCTATATCCGGATGCGGTATTACGGCTTCTGGTCCGCGCTGGAGTGCGCCTGGGGTGCCGGCGGGCAGTTCCTGCGGGCCTTGGCCAGGGGCAATCTGGCGGCCGCCCGGGCCCTGTTCGCTGGCACCCTGTCGGCGCTCTGGTTCCGGCCGCGCCTGCACCGCACCGCCGATCCGGCGCTGATGGCGGAGCACACCGTGTTGCTGCGCCGGGGCCGGCCGATTCCGCGCCTCGGCGGCATCATGCGCCCGAGGGCGGCCGAACCCGAAGGACGGCGCGTGGCGGCGATGGGGTGATCACTTGGCGGCCAGCGCGCAGCGCAGCGCGGCCGCCTGAAGTGTCACGTGTGTGCGACCGACCACGGCGAGGACGCGTTCGCCGGCCAGGACAGCCGCCGCCAGCACACGATACATGTGCAGGTTCCTGAAGTGGCTTTCGACCGCGTTGATGTCGTTGGTGAACAGGCCACCGGTCTGTTCCGACGGCACCATTGGATTGAACCACTCGCGGCTCGCGTCCCGCCAGCTGCCGACCTTCCAGTATCGGAGATAGGCATGTTGAAGACCCTCCAGATCACGGAAAGGGGGCTCGATGCCCGCACGTAGCGCCGCGTCGGCGAGCGCGACCAGCTGGAACTCCATGGTTTGCTCAAGCCTGTCGCTTGGAATGCCGGCCTGGAACCGCGCGCCGACGACATTGCGCAGCATTGTGAAGAGGAAGATCTGGTCGGCCGGGAAGTGACGGGCCAAGTGGGCCAGAGTGTCTTCCTCGAGCGGTTCGAGGCTCTTGGCGGGCGTGCCCGCCTTTGACGCAAGAAGCCGCACGAATGATGGTTCACCACGCCGCCGGATCGTTTCGTTGCGTTCAGGGGAGAAGCCCGAGCCAGTTCCTTCGAAGAACATCATGGTTGGCCGGTGTATCTCGACCAGCTCCTCGATCCGGGCGTACTGGCGATGACCCGCATCACGGGTATGGAAGACACCCACATACACGAGAGCGCCGGCATCAGCGCCACGATCGAGGATAAGCTCGGTGTCAGCATGCCGGAGGCGGCCGGCATCGCGTGAATGAACGACCTCATCCTCGCAGGCCTCGATCAGGGGAGTGTCGGCCAGGGTGGAGCCGGACATGACGGTGAGCGTGACCAGAATGGCAAACGCCGCAAACCTGGCCCGCATGCCCCGCCGCAAAACCGCACCTCCAGGCTGTAATCTGCGCCAGTCTTACATCCTGCGGAGCGGGCCTACAAGTCGCTTCACGCTCAGGCCGCCACCGTGCCGATCTTGGCGCCGCGCACCTCGTCCACGCCGGAGACGATGCGGGGTTCCGGCACGGGCAGGATGAAGCGCCCGCCGGCGTCGGCGAAATCCTGGTTCTGGCGCATGATCTCCCGCCCGAAGTTCCAGGCGAGCAGCAGCAGATAGTCGGGCCGGTCCTCCCGCAGCGCCTCGACGGGCCGGATCTCCAGCCCCGTGCCGGGCATGTACTTGCCGACCTTGTGGGTGTTGCGGTCCACGACGTAGGCGAGCTCCGCCGCCGTGAGCCCGGCATAATTCAGCAGCGTTGCCCCCTTGGCGGCGGCACCATAAGCGGCGATGCGGGCACCCTCGGCCCGGAGCCGGCCGACCAGGGCGCGCAGGTCGCGGCCGACGGCGGCCACACGGTCGGCGAAGTCTGCGTAGAAGCCGATCCCAGCCATGCCGAGGCGGCTCTCCTCCCCCAGCTGAGCGAGCAGCCGGTCGGTCTTGCCGGGGTGCCTGGAGAAGCGGACCCGGATCGAGCCGCCATGAATGTCCAGCCGCTCAACATCGTTCATGTGCAGACCGTGGCGCTGGAACAAGGGCTCGAGCGCCGTCAGCGAATGATAGAAGACGTGCTCGTGGTAGATCGTGTCGAAGGCGCAGCTCTCGACCAGGTCGAGCAGATAGGCGACCTCGATCTCGACGATGCCGTCATCCTTCAGCAGCGGCGCGAAGCCGGCGACGAAGGCGTTGATGCCGTCCACATGGGCGGCCACGTTGTTGGCCAGGATCACGTCGGCCCGCCGCCCCTCCCCCGCCAGCCGCTCGGCCAGCGCTCGGTCGAAGAAGGTGTTCAAGGTCTCCACACCGGCCGCCACGGCCGCCCGCGCCGGGCCCTCGGCGGGATCGATCCCGAGCACCGGGACCCCCCGCTCCACGAAGTTCTTCAGAAGATAGCCGTCGTTGCTGGCGACCTCGACGACGAGGCTGTCCGGGCCCAGGCCGCGCTCCGCGATCAGGGCCAGGGCATGGTCCCGGCTGTGCTTCAGCAGGGCCGGGGAGAAGGAGGAGAAGTAGGGATAGTCGCGGCCGAACAGCACCTCCGGCGGCAGACTCTCCGTCACCTGCACCAGGGCGCAGTCGGCGCAGTGGGCCACCTCCAGCGGGTAGCGGTCCTCCGGCTGGCCGACGCGGTCCGGCTCGACCAGGGCGTTGGCGATGGGCTGGAGCCCGAGATCGAGGAAGGTGGTCAGGCGGTCGCTGCCGCAGGACCGGCAGGTGACGATCTTGGTCACGCGGTTCTCCCTGGGATTGGTCGTTGGGTCACGGGGCCGCTCATGGGCCGGTTCATGCGTCCGCGGCGGCGCGGATCAGGTCGGCCTCGCGGGCGAGGGTGGCGGCCCGCAGCAGTTCGGCGAACGGCTTGCCGGATCGCTCCGCCATGTCGATCAGGCTGTGGTCCCCGTCGGCGAGGTTGAGCACCCACATCATGCTGTCCTGGAGCGAGCCGCCGCCGGCCGCCTGGCCGCTGATCTGCCGGTAGAGGCCGCGCCGGCCGAGCTGGGGCTCGCCCCGGCCATCGGTGCGGACGTACCGGGCGTCGGCGTCCAGGATGGCGACGATCTCCTTCAGCCGGTCGAGGGATCCCTGCAACGCCGCCTCCGACAGGAAATCCGGATTGTCGGCCGAGGTGTGGTACTCGGCGAAGGTGCCGTTCGGCGAGCGCATCAGGCAGCCGACCGGCAGGTTGATGCCGGGCGAGTTGTACTGGCGCTCGTCATAGCCAAAGGGCGTGAAGGGCAGCATGGTCACCGGCGCGCCGGCGTCGCGGAAGGCGATGGCGACCGCCTTGTCCACCGTCGAGCCCCCGGCCTTGGTGCGCTTGAAGTGGTGCGGGCCGGCGTCGCCCAGGCAGGACAGCGTGAGGCCGCCCCGGACCCGGCCGAGATGCGACTCGTTCCGCGCCAGCCAGGTGAGCGCGCCGATCATGCCGGGGGCGAACAGGAAACGGTAGCTGCGGTTCAGCAGCCCGGCTTCGGCGAGGTCCAGCAGGTGGCGGGCGAGCTCGATGCCCACGGCCGCGCTGGACAGGTTGTCGTTGGCGAGGCTGGGATGGCAGGAGTGGGCGGAGATCAGATACTCCGCCTCCGAGCGCCCGCGCACCAGCAGCTCCCCGTAGGAGACGGCGCCGGGCGCGATGTCGCTGTCCACGACGACCCGGTACTCCGCGTCCCGCATCGACTCCCACTGGCGGTGGCTCAGGCAAAAGCCCCAGGTGCGGGCGAAATAGGCCGTGCGGTAAGGGATCAGGTCCGGCTGGTCGGGCAGGGTATGGACGTGCTTCGCCAGCTCCGCGCGCGGCACCACCCGGTCGACCGGCACGCTGTACTGCAGGATGTGCAGGCTATGCCTGCGGACATCGACGAGGCGGTTCCCCGCCATGTCGGCGATGTAGGCCTCGCGGAGGGTCCACTCGTCCGGCACCGTCCAGTCGAAGATCGGGGTGCCCGACGGCACCTCCACGATCTCCATCGGGACGCGATCCGCGATGTAGCGCAGGGTGGCGCGCAGCCCCTCGCCCGTGATGCTGCGGCAGATCGGGTAGAGGTCGCGAACGACATCCATCATCCGCGACGGTTCCGTGGCGGCCGGCGTCAGTGCCGGCCCGTCCTGGTGCAGACTGTCCATGCGATCCCTTCGCCAAACGCGCGTCGCGGCGGCCGGCTCAGGCGGCCGCCGTGCGCCGGAGCTGAAGCGGCCGGGCGATATCCCGGAAATAGAAGCGCTCGTCGATCTGGCCGGACTGCTGGAGCTGCTTCAGCGCCGACAGCCGGGTGAAGGCGGCGGCGTTGAACTGCTCACCCGTCAGGCCGATGTGCTCGAACACCGCGCGCAGCTCGGCGGCGCCATACTCGGCGGAATGGTCGCACTCGAAGCCGTCGAGGTGCTGGCGGATCCGGTCGAAGGCGACGCGGTAGCTGCGGTTGTCCTGCCCCGGCTCGCCGAACGACAGGGCGCAACCCCGGAACTCGGCCGCGACGATGTTGGCGATGTCCCGCACCCGGTAGTTCTGATGGTTGGCGCCGACGTTGAAGACCTGCCCCTGGACCCGGTCCGCATCCGCTTTCAGGGTGAGCGCGAAGGCCTTGCAGATGTCCAGCACATGGACCAGCGGGCGCCAGGGGGAGCCGTCGCTGGTCATGGCGATCTCCCGCCGCGTCCAGGCCAGCCCAGCGAGATTGTTCAGCACGATGTCGAACCGCATGCGCGGCGAGGCGCCGAAGGCGGTGGCGTTGCGCAGGAAGGTGACAGTGAAATCGCTGTCGGCGAGGTCGAGCAGGCTCCGCTCCGACAGGACCTTGCATTCGGCGTAGGCGGTCAGGGGATCGACCGGTGCGGTCTCGTCCAGCGGGGCACCACCGCCATTGCCCCGGCCATAGACGCTGCACGATGAGGCGTAGACGAACCGCTTCACGCCCGCCTTCTTCGCCAGCAGGGCCAGCCTCACGGTACCCTTGAAGTTTATGTCGTAGGTGTTCTCGCGATCGTGGGCGCCGAGCGGATCGTTGGACAGCTCCGCCAGATGGACCACGGCGTCGATGCCCTGGAAATCCTCGAGCTGGAGGTCCCGGATGTCGCGGGTCACGGTCTCGGGTCGGCGCTCCGCATCATTGTAGAGCCAGCCGGCACGGTAGTATCCGGCATCGACCCCTCGGACGTCGTACCCCGCGCTCAGCAGATAAGGACCCATCCGGGCCCCAATATATCCGTCCGATCCGGTCAATAAAATGCGCATGAACGCCGTCCTCCAGCCGGAAAGGGTGAGTCCATGAAGCAACTCGGCTCCGTCCACCCGGTTCCTTACACCAGGGAGAGATCCAGTTTCAGGCCGGCATTTGGCGTAATCTCGCGGCGTTCCCTACTCCGAATTCGACATCAACTATCCTTCATCTCAGGCTAATCCTATCTGGATTGGCAACAGACCTGAATCGAATTGGACGTTTCCCCCGTCCGGCAGGCAACCATGGTCCGCCTGACGTGTTCGTTGTGGGTCCGGCTCGCCACACCGGCCGAGCCGCGCAGACGCGCGAGCGGACCGGCATCGCGCGACGGGCCCAGTGTCGAAGGGATTTCCGCCGGAATGACGACTGACCAACTTCGCGGGGAGGCGATCAACGCGGCGCCCCGGCGATTGCGCTTGGCGGCGATCTCGGGCGCCATCTGGTCCGCGACCGGCATGTGGGGCCGTCAGGTCGCCTCACTGGCCGTCATCGCGGTCCTGTCCCGGTTGCTGACTCCGGAGGATTTCGGCGTCTTCGCCCTGGTGCTCGCCTTCGTGACCCTGGCCCAGGCGGTGATCAACGATGGCCTCGCCGACGCCGTGGTGCAGCGGGAGGAGGTGTCGCCGGAACATCTGAACGCGGCCTTCTGGATCTGCCTCGGCTGCGGGGTCGGGGTCGCGGCGGTGCTGGCCGCCATCGCCGTTCCGGTGGAACGGCTGTACGACGCGCCGGGGCTGGCCGACCTGATCTGGGCCGGCTGCGTCGTCATCGCGGGGGCGGGATCGGCCGCCGTGCACCAGGGCATCCTGATGCGCACCCTCCGCTTCAAGCAGCTGGCCCTGCGCACGCTGGTGGGCGTCATCTGCGGCGGCCTGACCGGCGTCGGCCTCGCCCTGGCGGGGGCCGGAGCCTGGGCGCTGCTGGGTCAGCTCGTGGTCGAGCAGACGGTCAGCATCGCCATCATGTGGTACACGTCCGGATGGCGGCCGTCGCTTCGGTTCAGCCGCGCCGCCGCGGCCGACCTGCTGCCCTTCACGATGAAGACGGCCGGGGCCCGGCTGCTGCTGTTCGCCTACAGCCATGCCGACCGCTTCCTGGTCGGCCTCCTGGCCGGGACGATGATCCTGGGGCTCTACGCCTTCGCCATGCGGCTGTACGAGACGCTGATCACGCTGCTGTCGCGCACCGTGGCGCAGGTGGCGTTCGTCGCCTTCGCCAAGATCCAGGGCGACCGGCAGCGTTTGAAGCAGGCCTTCCTGGAGGCCATGCCGGCGGCGCTGGCCCTCAGCATCCCGGTGCTGCTCGCCATCGGGGCGAACGCGCCGCTGCTGGTCTCCACCCTGTTCGGCTCCCGCTGGCTGGCGTCGGGACAGGCGCTGGCCCTGGTGATCGCCACCAGCCCGGCGGTTGTGCTGGGCAGCTTCTGCGGGGCGGTGATCCGGGGCACCGGCGGGGCCGGCCTGTTCATGGCGCTGATCGCCGTGGGAGCGGCCGGCAACCTGCTGGCGGTGGGCCTGCTGCTGCCCTACGGCATCCAGGCGGCCGCGCTCGGCATCGCGGTCCGGCAGCTCCTGTCGGCGCCGCTGGACATCTGGGCGCTGGAACGCCAGGCCGGCATCCCCGCCCGCAAGGTCTACCGCGAATGCCTGCCTATCGTTTTCGCCTCCACCAGCGGCCTGCTGGCCTGGCTGGGCGTTATCGTGTGGGCAGCTCCGGACATGAACGAGTGGGTCCGCGGCGGCCTTGCCACAGGGGCGGGTCTCGCCGTCTACGCCGTCATCCTGTTCCTCACCGGGCGACGGATCGTGCGGACATGGCGGGCCCTGGCCGGACTGGCGCTGAACAGGGGACGGCAGGAAGCCGCCCTGAAGGACGCCGCGTAAGGGATACGCGGACGCCTTCGCCCAAGACGGAGGAGCGCATGAAGGTGGTCATTCTCGCCGGCGGTTACGGCACCCGGATCAGCGAGGAAAGCCAAGTGCGGCCGAAGCCGCTGGTGGAGATCGGCGGGCGCCCGATCATCTGGCACATCATGAAGATCTACGCCCACTACGGCCTGACGGACTTCGTGGTCTGCTGCGGCTACAAGGGCGACATGCTGAAGAAGTACTTCCGGGATTTCATGTCGCTGTCCGGACAGGTGACCTTCGATCTGGCCCGCAACACCGTTCACGCCATTCCCGAACAGCGGGAGCCCTGGCGCGTCACCCTGGTGGACACGGGCGAGGCCACCATGACCGGCGGCCGGCTGAAGCGGGTGCGGCACCTGCTGGACGATACCTTCTGCCTAACATACGGCGACGGCGTCAGCGACGTGGACATCGCGGCCCTGCTGGAGTTCCACAGCAAGAGCGGGCTGGCGGCGACGGTGACCGCCGTCCTCCAGCCGGGCCGCTTCGGCGCCCTGCACCTGTCGCCGGAGCACCGGGTCAACGGCTTCCGCGAGAAGGGACCGGAGGATGGCGGCTTCATCAACGGCGGGTTCTTCGTGATGGAGCCGTCGGTGATCGACCAGATCGACGGGGACGACACGGTGCTGGAGCGCGAGCCCATGGACCGGCTGGTCGAAGCGGGCCAGCTGCAGGCCTTCCTCCACCGGGGATTCTGGCAGCCGATGGATTCCCTGCGAGACAAGATGGTGCTGGAGAATCTCTGGCAGTCCGGCTCGCCGCCCTGGCGCATCTGGGACACGCCGAAGTCAAAACTCCAGCAGGCGGGCGCCCTGCTGCGGGCGGTCTGAGGCCCGACGGCAGTTCATGGTCCCGACAACCGATCCCGGCGGCATGGCGCCGCCGGGATTCCGTTCCGCAGACCGGGCGCGATCCGTCAGAGCTTGGCCAGGAGGGCGTCCATCCGCTCCTTGGCCTTGCCTTCGAGGACGGCGCTGCCCTTCTTGACCGCGTCCAGATTGCTCTTGTCGCCACCGACCACGATCAGCCCGATCATGCCCATGGTCATGTGGGGCGTGCACTTGATGCCGTAGACGCCCGGCTTGTCGAGCTTCAGTTCGAAGTCCTTGTTCAGCTGGCCGGCGAACGGCGCCACCCCGGCGGGAAGCATCTCGTCGATGCTCTCAATGCTGTGGAACTTGTCGACGGCGACGAACTTGATCGTATCGCCGACATTGGCCGTGATGATGCCGGGCTCGAAGGACATCGAATGCCCGTCATGGCCCTTGTTCAGCATCTTCACCTCGACAGTGGCGGCCGTGGCAGCACCGCCCGTGAACAGAAGGCCGGCGGCGAGCGCGGCGGCGATGATGGTTCTCATGAAGCTCCCCTGTGTCCGTTGCGGAGCCCCCCTTGAACGGCGTGGCCCCAAATATCCGTGAGGGCAACAATGGGGCCTTGTTCATTAATTAATTATTTATGGAATTCGCCCCATGACTTGACGCGGTGCGTACTGTCGGGGGGTAAATGCACATGGTCCGTGTGGTCTTTCAGAATGCGCGGCTGGAGCACAAAATGCTCGTGGGCTATGCGATCATCTTCGCCCTGACCGCGATGATCGCCGGTTTCTCTGTGCTGGCGTTCAAGCAGGTCGAAAGCCAGATCGCGGTCCAGAAGGCGGCAGAGACCAAGACGCTGCATGCGCAGGACGCCCTGATCGGCATGAAGGGGCTGGACGTGGCGCTGACCCAGTTCGCGCTGACGGGCGAGGCCAAGGCCTTCACGGAGATCGAACGCCTGCAGGGCGAACTCCAGAAGACGCTGGCGACGCTGAAGGAGTCCGACGCGGCCGAAGGCGGGGCCAACGTGGCCGCCATCGACGCTCTGAGCGAGAATTTGGCCAAGCTCCAGGAGCCCCTGGGCGAGCTTGCCTCGGTGCGTTTCGCCCGGGAGGATTTCGTCCGCCGCTCCATGCCGGCGACCTTCGCGCGGCTGCACGGCGCGATCCAGGATGCCGCGATGCCGCCGGAGACCCGCCAGACGCTGCTTAAGCAGATGGACGCGCTGGTGATGGCCCTGGTCGCCTATCTGGAGACCGAGCAGACGAAGGACCGCAGGACGCTGTCCGCCGCGCTGGACGCGCTGACGGCGACGGCGCAGCCCGTGGGCGGCAGCGGAGCGAAAAGCCTGAACGGCGCCGTCGCCGCTGTCGGCGCGGATATCGAGATGCTGGACGCCATCATCGCGGAGACGGCGAGACTGCTCCAGGACCTGCTGGGCGACCGCACCGGGGTGATCGAAGCCGGCATCGTCTCCATCAAGGCAAGTGCGGGCGACGCGCTGCGGGGCGCGGCGGACCGCGTCGTCGCCAGCGTGGATTCCGGCACATTCAAGAACATCGCCGGGGCGGCCCTCACGATCGCCTTCGGCTTCGCCAGCGGATTCCTCATCGCCCGGTCCATCTCCCGGCCGGTCCGGGAACTGATGGTCACCATGGACGAGCTTGCCGCCGGCCGGACCGACATCACGGTCCCCCATGCCGGACGGCGCGACGAGGTCGGCCTGATGGCCGTCAGGGTCGAAACCTTCCGCCAGAACGCAGTCCGGCAGCAGACGCTCGAGGAGGAAGCGCGACGCGACGCGGGCGCGCGGGAGGAACGGATGCGCCGGATGGAGCAGCTGCTGGCAGGGTTCGGCGCCGACTGCGACCGCCTGCTCGGGACCATCAGCCAGGCGGTCGCATCGCTTTCGGCGGCCGGGCACGCGGTGCGCCAGAGCAGCGAACTGACCAGCGCGCAGGCCCGGGCGGCGCAGGAGGCCGTGCAGGCGACCGCCCAGAACGTCAACACGATCGCCGGGGCCGCGGAGGAGATGTCGGCGTCCATCCAGGAGATCGCGAAGCAGGTCGAAGGCAGCGCCAGCCGCATGGACACCGCGAACAGCGAAGCCAGCCAGACGATCGGAACCGTGACCCAGCTTCAGGCCGCCGCGGCCCAGATCGGCGAAGCAACGGCCCTGATCTCCCAGATCGCGTCCCAGACCAACCTGCTGGCGCTGAACGCCACGATCGAGTCCGCCAGGGCCGGTGAGGCCGGCAAAGGCTTCGCCGTCGTCGCCAACGAGGTGAAGAGCCTGGCGACCCGCACGAGCCAGACCACGGAAGAAATCCGCGGCCAGATCTCCCAGGTTCAGGACGTGACGCAGAGCGTCGCGGCGGCCGTGACCCAGATCGTCGCCATGATCGAACAGCTGAACGGGATTTCGGGCCAGATCTCGGCCGCGGTCACGCAGCAGTCGGCGACGACGGCGGAGATCTCCAACAGCACCCAGCAGACCGCCGACGGCTCCCGCAAGGCGCAGGCCGCCGTCGAAAGCGTCGCCGGTCAGGCGCGTGTCGCCATGCAGCACGCGCAGAGCATGGCGCAGGCGACCGCCAGCATGGAGGGGGAAATCGCCAACCTCAGGAACTCGATCGAGGGCTTCCTGAAGGAGGTCCGGGCAGCTTGACGCCCGGACCCCGGAGGGGTGCCACCGCGCCACCCCTCCATCGGTACCCCGCATAGGTCGCCCAAGCGGCAGGCCGGTATTGGATCGAAACAGGGCGGTTGCCGTTTCAACGGTGGCACCAACCTGGAATTCGGCCAAACGATGCGTGTGACACCGCCCTGATCCAATATCAGAGCCGGCTGACGGCCGGTACGCGGGATGCCGCCTTCCCCTGCCACGACGAAGGGAACGCGGCGTCCGAAACCGCCCCCTCGGCAGTGGGGACGCGGTGACGAGTCCGTTGCATCGAGTTTCGTCCCATGCAGTCCAATCCTGTATCCGCAGAGACGCGGACGGAGGTTGTCCGCTTCATCGTCACGGACCGCGACATGGCGGACTTCGCCCGTCTCAGCGGCGACGACAACCCCCTTCACCATGACGCCGCACTGGCCGCCGATGGCGGTTTCCAGGGGCCGGTCGTCTATGGCGGCCTGCTGGTCGCGCAGGTGTCGCGGCTGCTGGGGACGCGCCTGCCGGGCCATGGCTGCGTCTGGCGGTCGCTGACGCTCAAGTTCAGAAGCCCGTTGCATGTCGGTCAGGAGGCGGTGCTGACCGGCCGGGTCAGCCACGCCAACGAGGAGGCGGGGCTCTACCTGATCGATCTGCGGATCGAGTCCGAAGGCCGCACGGTCGCCAACGGCGAGGCGCAGGCGAGCCTGATGTCCATCCGGGGGGTGGCGTGATGGCGAAGGCCCTGATCGTCACCGGCGGGGGCAGCGGGATCGGCCGGGCGCTCGCCATGCGGGCGGCGGCGGCCGGCTGGCACGCGCATCTCGGCTACAACACCGGTGCGGACCGCGCGCGGGAGGTGGCGGCGGCGATCGCGGCGGCGGGCGGCGGTGCCTCGCCCATCCACCTGCCGCTCGGCGATCCCGACAGGCTGCGGGACGCGGTGGCGCGGCTTGCCGATGGCGAGCACCCGCCGACGGCGCTGGCCCTCTGCGCCGCCCCGGCACCCGACGTGCTGGCCTTCGGCAAGCAGTCGCCGGACCAGCTCCGCGCGCAGTTCGAGGCGCAGGTGGTGGGAAACCACGTCCTGCTGGCCGAAATCTGGCGCCGCTGCTTCCGGGGGCGGGGCGGCGGAACCGTGGTCGCCGTCCTCAGCGCCGCCGCCGGGACGCGGACCGCCAGCCACATGGCGGGGTATGTCGCGGCCAAGGCCGGGTTCGAAGGGCTGCTGCGCGCGGCGGTGGCGGAGCTGGGCCGCGCCGGCCTGCGCGTGGCCGTGATCCGCCCCGGCCATGTGGAGACGCCGATGCTGTCCGCCTTTCCAGCCCTGGCGCTTGAGCAGGCGCGGGCGGCCAGCCCCGCCGGGCGGTTCCTGACACCGGAGGAGGTGGCGGCCCCGCTCGCCGCGGCGCTGGAGGACCCGCCCGAACCGCAGATGCTCGTTGAGTTGCCCCTCCCGGTGCCAGATGACCGGCGCGACGACCACAGCAGGAAGACGGCCTGACATGACGATCGACCTGTCCCTTCATTGGCTTCCCCCGGCGGACCGGTTCGCGGACCTCGTGCGGCCCCCGCCCGACGCCACGGCTACGGAGATCGTGGCCAGCCTGCGGGCGGCGGCGGGGCTGAGGCTGGACTTCCTGCAGACACGCAAGCTCGACCGCGCCATGGCGACGCACGCAACGGCGATGGAGGCGTCCGGCCTGCCGCGCATCCGCCTCGCCCTGCTGGGCAGCGGCACGCTGGACCAGCTCGTCCCCGGCATCCGCGTGGGCGCGCTGCGGCGCGGCCTGCTGGCCGATGTCTGGGTGGCGCCCTACGGACAATGGCGGCAGCAGGCGCTGGACCCGTCCTCCGAACTGGCGGGCTACGCGCCTGACGTGGTGCTGCTGTCGCTGGAGGGGGGCGCCATCGTCCCCGAACTGCCCTCCGACACCCCCGCCCGCGAGGCGGAGCTGGCGATCGAGGGCCGGATCGACGAGTTGACCGCCGTCTGGCGGGCGATCCAGGACAGGCTGCGCGCCACCGTGATCCAGCAGACGATCCTGCCGGACCAGCCGGCCCTGTTCGGCCATCTCGACCGGCTGGTGCCTTCGTCCCCGGCGGCGCTGGCGGCACGGCTTGACGCGCGGATGCTGGAAGCCGCCGCGCGCGACGGCGTGCTGCCGCTCGACCTGCGGGCCGCGGCCGGAGAGCTTGGGGCCCGCGGCCTGGTGGACCCGACCCTGTGGTTCCACGCCAAGCAGGCGATCGGCCCCGCCGCGGTGCCCTGGGCCGGCGATCAGGTGGCCCGCATCCTGGCCGCCCTGCGCGGCCTGTCGAAGAAGGTGCTGGTCCTGGACCTGGACAACACCCTGTGGGGCGGTGTGGTCGGCGACGACGGTGTGGACGGGCTGGTCCTGGGCCAGGGAAGCGGCACCGGCGAGGCCTACGCCGCGTTCCAGCGTTACGCCAAGCAGCTTGCAGGGCGTGGAATCGTGCTGGCGGTCAGCAGCAAGAACGAGCCCGCCACGGCGGAAGCCCCGTTCCGCGAGCACCCCGAGATGGTGCTGAGGCGCGAGGATATCGCCGCCTTCGAGGCCGGCTGGCACGACAAACCGTCCGCCCTGCGACGCATCGCGGCCGACCTGGACCTGGGAATCGACAGCCTGGTTTTCTTCGACGACAACCCGGCGGAACGCGAGCTGGTCCGCCGTACGCTTCCCATGGTGGCCGTGCCGGAGGTGCCGACGGCACCGGAGCTGTACGTGCGTTGTCTCGCCGACAGCGGTTGGTTCGAGGCCGTGTCCTTCACCGCCGACGATGCAAAGCGGGCGGGCCAGTATGCCGCGAACGCGGAGCGCCGGCGCCTGCAGGCGGGAGCCACCGACCTCGAAGGGTTCCTGCGCGACCTGGACATGACCGTGTCGATCGCGCCGTTCCGGCCCGTGGACCTCGCCCGCGTCACTCAGCTCATCAACAAGACGAACCAGTTCAACCTGACGACCCGCCGCCACACGGAAGCCGAGGTGAAGGCCATGATGGCCGATCCGGACAGGCTGACCTTCGCCGTGCGGGTCACCGACCGGTTCGGCGACAACGGGCTGGTCAGCGTGGTGATCGGGCGGCGGGACGGCGACGCCGTGGAACTGGACACCTGGCTGATGAGTTGCCGCGTGCTGGGCCGCAAGGTCGAGGACGCGGTGCTGCACGCCGTGGCGGAGAAGGCGCTTGCCGCCGGGGCACACCGCCTGATCGGCCGCTATCGGCCGACGGCAAAGAACGGCCTCGTCCGCGACATGTACCCGCGTCTCGGCTTCGCCGCCGCCGACGCACCGCCGGAGACGCCGGAAGAGCAGGTGTGGGAACTGGCCCTGCCGGGGCCCCTGCCCGCCGCCGACCACGTCACCATCCGCATCGAGGATTGAGGGACATGCAGGAACGCGAAATCTACGCAGCGCTGACGGACATCTTCCGGGACGTGTTCGACGACCCCGACATCGAGGCCAAGCCGGAGATGTCGGCCGCCGACGTGCCCGAATGGGACAGCTTCAACCACATCAACATCATCGTCGCGGCCGAGATGCGCTTCGGCGTGAAGTTCCGCGCCTCGGAGATCGAAGGGCTGCGCAACGTCGGCGATTTCGCGAGGCTGATCCAGGACCGCAAGGAAGCGGCCTGAGCGGCACCTGAGGGTGGAGCGGGGAAGACGCGATGCTGTTCAACGCGCCGGAATTCATCCTGGCGTTCCTGCCGGTGACCCTGGCGGGCTTCTTCCTGCTGGGCTCGCTCGGCCGGCGGCGGATGGCGGTCTGGTGGTTGGTCGGCGCGTCGCTCTTCTTCTACGGCTGGTGGAAGATCAGCTTCCTGCCGCTGATCATCGGCTCGGTCCTGTTCAATTTCGCCGTCGGCACGGCGCTGATCCGCAAGCCCAGCCGCTGGCTGCTCGCCCTGGGTGTGGCGGCCAACCTGCTGGCGCTCGGCTGGTTCAAGTACGCGGGCTTCCTGGCGGAGACGGCGAACCTGCTGGCGGGCTTGGGACTGCCGGTGCCGCAGATCATCCTGCCGCTCGCCATCTCCTTCTACACGTTCCAGCAGATCGCGTTCCTGGTGGACGCCCATGACGGGATGGTGGAGGAGACGGATTTCGGCCGCTACTGCGTCTTCATCCTGTTCTTCCCGCAGCTGATCGCCGGCCCCATCGTGCACCACAAGGAGGTGCTGTCGCAGTTCGACAAGCCGGAGATCTACCGGCCGAGGCTGGGGACGCTGGCGGTCGGGCTGACGGTGTTCGCCATCGGGCTGTTCAAGAAGGTCTATCTCGCCGACCCGCTGTCGGAGACGGCGGCCCTGGCGTACGCGCCGGCGGCACAGGGCGTGGCGCCCGCCTTCGTCGACAGCTGGGTCGGCGTGACGGCCTTCTCCCTCCAGCTCTATTTCGACTTCTCAGGATATTCGGACATGGCGATCGGGCTGGCGCTCATGTTCGGCATCCGCCTGCCGATCAACTTCGCCTCACCCTACAAGGCCGCCAGCATCATCGAATTCTGGAGCCGCTGGCACATCACCCTGACCCGGTTCCTGACGGCGTACCTCTACAACCCCGTGCTGATGGCGCTGACCAAGCGGCGTATGGCCGCCGGAAAGCCGCTGCTGAAGAAGAGCGCGCCGGCCTTCGTGCCCTTCATCATGCTGCTAGCCACGCCCACCATGATCACCATGGTGCTGGCCGGCGTCTGGCACGGGGCGGGCTGGCAGTTCCTGATCTTCGGCGCCTTCCACGGGATCATGCTGGTGGTGAACCATGCCTGGCGGCATCTCGCGCCGCGACGGGCGCTGCCCGCCTGGATCGCCTGGACCGCGCACCCGGCGGGCGTGCTGCTGACCTTCGGGCTGGTGACCTTGAGCTTCATCTTCTTCAAATCGACCAGCCTGACCCAGGCGATCCTGGTCCTTCAGGGCCTTATCGGACAGGGCGGGGCCGAAGCGCTGGCCGCCATGCCGCCACCGCCGACGGTCGCCGCCGCCGGACCGCCGCCGAACTTCTGGGACGTCATCCTGCGCAAGGCGATGAACCGGCTGATGACCGAGGATGTCTGGCGGGTGGCGGCCGGCCTCGCCATCGTCTGGCTGCTGCCGAACACGCAGCAGTGGCTGGCCGGCTGCGCCGAGTTCGCCAGCCGCCCCGACCGTCCGGCCGGGCTGGTCCCGAAGCTCGCCTGGCGGCCGACCATGACGCAGGGCGTCGCCATGGGCGTGCTGCTGTGCCTGACGCTGCTGCAGGCCTTCTCGGCGGCCCCGACCGAATTCCTTTACTTCACCTTCTGAGGAGGGCTCGTGCGGCGTTACGTCATCGGCATGATTCTCGGCCTCCTCGCCACCCCGCTGACGCTGCTGGGGGGTTATCAGGCGGTGGTCCGGTTCTGGCCGGAGCACCTGCCGGCGCCGGCCATCACGAGCCTGGAGCCCTTGGACGAGAAGCTGCGCTATCTGCGCGAACGGTACGATGACGGGCCGCCGGACGTGCTGACGGTGGGGTCCTCCATCACGTGGAGGCATCTGGACGGGGACGCGCTGGTGGCGGAGGGGGGACGTGACCTGACCGTGCTGAACGGCGGGACGGGCCTTCTGAAGACCCATCAGACGCGGGCCATGATCCATTTCTACCTGGATCGGTTCCCCGGGATCGGCACGATCGCGACCTTCGTCGGCCTGCCCGATTTCGACGACTGCCTGCGGCGACCGGCCGAACTGATGGACCCGGAGGATGCGACGGCGTACGCCTTCGATCAAGTCGACCCGCTGCCGCTGTACCTGCGCTATTTCGCGCCCGTACGCTACGTACGCACCGGACTCGACCTGCCCGATCGCCGGCGCCCGCTGATCGGCGATCTGTGGCAGGACGAGTATGGATCGGGTCCGATGCAGGTGCCGACGGAGATGCAGGACGGTCTGCGCTATGGCCGTATCGATCTGGACCCGAACTGCGTTGATCAGCTCGTCACGCTGGCGGAGGAGATCCGCGCGGGGGGCCGGCGGTTCGTCATCGTCTTCCCGCCGACCCACCCGGACTACTGGCGGCACTATCCGCGCGGTCGGCACCGGTTGCAGACGATCATCGCGACGGTCCGCGAGCGGGTGGAACCCCTGGGTGTTCCGGTGATCGACATGCACGCCGATCCGGCCTATCGGGCGGCCGATTTCTGGGACGCGTTCCATATGCAGTGGACCGCGGTCCAACGCTTCTCGGCCCGGATCGCGCCGGTGCTGGCCGGCGACGGCGACGGGACCGGGGCGACGGCCATCCGGGCCGAGGCACCCCGGACGGAGCCGGCGACAACCATCCGCTGAAGCCTCCAGCCGTTCGCGCGGCACCGACCGGCGAGGCGGCACCCACCCTTGCGCCATGGCGTGCGGGTTGGCTGCGCCCATACTGCCGGCACCATCCCTGCAGCTTCCGCCGAGGCGATGCCGACCGACACGTTCCGCGACACCTCCGCCCTCGTCTTCGGCGCCAGCGGCTTCCTTGGGCGCCCGCTGGTGCGCCGCCTCGCCCAATCGGGGGCGCGCGTCCACGCCGTCTCCCGTCGCGCCGGGCCGGGCCGGGACCAGGATGGCGTCATGTGGGCGCGCTGCGACGCGTCCGATGCCGGACAGGTCGACGCGCTGTTCGAAGCCGTGCGGCCCCGGCTGGTCTACAACCTTACCAGTGACAGCCGGGGCGGCCGGGAGATCGAGCTGATCCCCGACAGCCTGCGGAACGACCTGATCGCGGCCGTGAACATCATGCTGGCCGCCTGTCGGCATCGAAGCGGCCTGCTGATCACGACCGGGTCGCTGGAGGAGCCGGTGGGCGACGCCGGCGACGCCGTCCCGTCATCACCCTATGCGGCGGCGAAATGGGCGGGGGCCACCTATGCCCGGATGATGGCGGCGCTGTACGACCTTCCGGTCACCATCCTGCGGCCCTTCATGACATACGGGCCGGGCCAGAAACCCTTCAAACTGGTGCCCAGCGTTTTGGAAGGCCTGATCGAAGGACGCCCGATCCCCCTGTCGAGCGGGCACCGCCTGGTGGATTGGGTGTTCCTGGACGATGTCGTGGACGCGTTCGTCCGCGCGGCGGAAGCGCCGCCAGCCGGGACCGTTCCCATCGACATCGGCAGCGGCGCGCTGCTGTCCATCCGCGACTTCCTGTCGATCGCCGCGGAGCTGACCGGTGGAGCCGATCTTCTGCGGTTCGGCGCGTTGCAGGACCGGCCAATGGAGATCGAGAAGGCCGCCATCACCGATCCGGCCGATCGGTTGCTCGGATGGCGGGCGAGCACCGCGCCGGACCAGGGGCTGGCCGCCACGATCATGGAAATCCGGGCCACCCGGCGGCTTGGGCGACCTGCCAGTCCATAGGAGCTCAGCGCGGCTGAGCCGACATATGCAGGCGGTGACCCAGCAGTTCGAGCAGGATCGCCATCGCCTGATCGTTGTCGCCGACCAGCTCGACGCCCACGATGGCCGCATCCGGTTCGATCCGGCGGATGGTGGCCGAGAGGGTCGCCCAGGTGACCTCGTCCTTGCGCAGGGTCCGCAACTCGACGGCCTGGCCGACGGCGAGGTCGGCCACGCCCCCTTCCAGTTCCGCGCCGAGGCCGCTGAAGGACCAGTCGAGCAGCCGGGCGGGATGCCCCGCCACCTCCAGGTAGCGGCGGTCGCCGGCATGACGCAGGTGGCGGCGGCGTTCGTTGGATGTCGCGCGTGTCATGGGCGGGAGCATCACCGGAACCGGACCACTTGGCAAGGCGGAGGCGACGGGCCGGTGGAAAGGGGGTGCCTCGTCCGCGCGGCGGGGGCTTGCGGGGGGCGCGCGGTCGTGCCAAGTGGTGGCGCGAACGGCGCCCCTCAAGGCGGGCGCCCCCGACCGCTCACGACAGGTGACCCGCGCATGTCCATCCGCCGGCCGACGTCCGCCCGCAGGCTACTGATCGCCGCGTTCATCGCACTGCTGGCACCGGCGGCCGCGGCCGCGCAGGAGCGGGTCACCCTGCAGGTGCTGGCGACCAGCGATCTGCACATGTACCTGAAGGACTACGACTACTATGCGGACCGTCCGGACAGCGATGTCGGGCTGGTGCGTGTCACGCCGCTGATCCGGCAGGCGCGGGCCGCCAACCCCAACACCATCCTGGTGGACAATGGGGACACCATCCAGGGCGGACCGATGGGGGACTGGGCGGTGCAGGAGCTGCGCGACGGGTCCAACCGCCCGCACCCGGCCGTCGACGCCATGAACGCGCTGGATTTCGACGGGGCGGTCCTGGGCAACCACGAGTTCAACTTCGGCCTGGACCTGCTGGAGCGGTCCTATGCCGGGGCGAAGTTCCCGGTGCTGGCCGGAAACGTGTTCAGGCTGGACGGGGATCAGAACCCGGCGAACGACCCCACGCTCTATCCCGCCTACGCCATCCTGGAACGTGAGCTGGTCGATGGCGCCGGTGGCAGACATAAGGTCCGGATCGGGCTGCTCGGCCTGCTCACGCCGCAGATCATGACTTGGGACAAGGACAAGCTGGAGGGCAAGGTCGAGACCCGTGACATCGTGGACACCGCCCGCAAGCTGGTGCCCGAGATGAAGGCCAAGGGTGCGGATGTCATCGTGGCGCTGTCGCACGCGGGCCTGTCACCGGCGCCGCGCCAGGGCGGGGACGAGAACGCGTCCGCCTATCTCGCCGCCGTGGACGGGATCGACGCCATCGTCTCCGGCCATTCGCACCGGGTGTTCCCCGGCCCGGACTACAAGGGCTTCCCGAACGCCGACCTCGATCGCGGGACGATCAACGGCCGTCCGACCGTGATGCCCGGCAGCTTCGGCAGCCATCTGGGTGTGATCACCCTGACTCTGGAGAAGCGGGGCGACGGCTGGGCGGTGGTCGACGGGCGGAGCGAGGCGCGGCCCATCGTGACGCGGGTGGACAACCGGCCCACCCCGGTGGCCGACGCCGATCCGGAGCTGACGGAGCGGCTGACCCCGGCGCATGAGGGGACGCTGGCCTATGTGCGCCAGCCGGTCGGCCGGACCACCGGCCAGATCCACAGCTACTTCTCCCTCATCCAGGACACGCCGGCCGTCGACCTCGTCGCCAAGGCGCAGCGCGCCTACATGCGAAAGGCCCTGCAGGGCCGGCCCGAGGCGAGCCTGCCGATCCTGTCGGCCGTGGCGCCCTTCAAGTCCGGCGGGCGTCCGGGCGTGGAGTACTACACCGACATCCCCGAGGGTCCGATCGCCATCCGCAACGTGGCCGACCTTTATGTCTACCCGAACCAGCTGACGGCGGTGCGGATGACGGGGGCGCAGGTGCGGGAGTGGCTGGAGATGTCGACCCGCGTGTTCAACCGCATCGATCCGGCCAGGACCACGCCCCAGATGCTCGTCGATCGGCGGGTGCCCAGCTACAATTTCGACGTCCTGGACGGGGTCACCTACACCATCGACCTGACCCAGCCGTCGCGCTACGACCGCAACGGCCGCGTGGTCGCACCCGAGGCGCGGCGGATCAAGGACCTAATGTTCGACGGCCGTCCGGTGAGGGACGACCAGCTGTTCATCGTCGTCACCAACAACTACCGCGCCAATGGCGGCGGCAGCTTCCCCGGACTGGACGGCTCCAACGTCGTCTATCAGGCGCCGGATACGGCGCAGCAGGCGATCATCGACCATATCCGCACGGTCGGCACCGTGAAGCCCGCCAGCGATTCCACATGGCGTTTCGCCCCTATCCCCGGCGCCACGATCATCTTCGACAGCTCGCCGAAGGCGGAAGCGCTGCTGGCCGAGGCGCCGGGGCTGAGCGTCGTTGGGCCGGGTGAGAACGGGTTCGTCAACTACAGGCTCGATCTGTCCGAGGCCCGCCGATGAGCGGCCGTCCGCGCGTTTATCTGGCGGGGCCGGACGTCTTCCTCCCCGATCCGCTGGCGGCGGCGGCGGAGATGAAGGCCGTCTGCGCGGCGGTCGGGCTGGAGGACGTGTTTCCGCTGGATGCCGAGCTGAGGCCCGACCCGGGTGAGGCTGCCGAAGCCTTCGGCGCCCGGATCCGGGCCGCCAACCTGGAGCTGATCCGGGGTGTACAAGCGGTGATCGCCAACGTCTCCCCGTTCCGCGGGCCGTCCGCCGACGACGGCACGGCCTATGAGATGGGTTTCGCGACGGCGCTGGGGCTGCCGGTCTTCCCCTGGTCGTCGGATGTCCGGCCACTGCTGGAGCGGACGCGGGCGCGGCTGCCGCTGACCCGCGATGGGACGGCCTGGCGGGATGCCGATGGCATGCTGGTGGAGGAGTTCGGACTGCCGGTGAACCTGATGCTGGTCGACCCAGCGACCGGTCCCGTGCATCCGGACTTCGCCGCCGCCGCCCGCGCCGCCGCGGAGCGCCTGCTGGGCGGCAACAGCTAAGGCGCCGAATCGAAAACCCCCGCGGCCGGGCCACGGGGGTTCGCCAACGCGGCCGGAGATGGCCGTGGGGCCGGGCCGCCGCCCAGGTCAGGCCGCGTTCTGGGCGCTCTGCGCCAGACGGCGGAACCGGTCGGTGTCCAACACGACCTCCAGCGCCAGCGACAGCCGGTCGCTCGACCGGCCCTCCACCAGGAATTCAACATGCGGGGGGTGGCCCGGGCGCTGATGCACCGCGTGGACGAGCATCCTGCGCTTCGGCAGTTTGACCTCTTCCATCCATTCCCCAGGCTTCGGCGGTTCCACCGTCCGCCTCGACAGTACCATCGGTGTGCTCCTTGCATCGACATCCGCACCGGGTCCGCGCGGGCCGCGCCCGACAAGGCGCGGCCCGCGGATTTCCGGGACGGCTGTAAAGGGCCATAGCATACCCGATGGCCGACGGAAGGGGTACATATTCGGGATGGATTTGAGCGACTGCGACATCCGCGCCATACCCCCATTTATCCTGCGAAGGATGCCCGGCGGGAGCGACCAGGGGGCTTGCGGGACCGCAACGCCCGTGGTTAGTGCGCGGCCGGAGGGCAGCGGGGACGCAGCGGGGAGACGGTATGTTCGATTGGGTTCTGAACGTGATCAACGGCGCGGGCTATCTGGGCCTGTTCGCCCTCATGTTCCTTGAGAACCTGTTCCCCCCGATTCCGTCGGAGGTGATCATGCCGCTGGCCGGATTCCTCTGCGCCCGCGGCGACATGGACCCGGTCATCGCGGTGCTGACCGGCACGGCGGGCTCCGTCGTCGGCGCCCTGCCCTGGTATGCCCTGGGCCGCCTCTATGGGAAGGACCGGCTGCTGCGGATGAGCGAGCGGTACGGCTTCTGGCTCACCGTGGAACCGCACGACGTCGAGACCGCGCACCATTGGTTCGAGCGCAAAGGGTGGCGGGCCGTCCTGTTCGGGCGGCTGGTGCCGGCCGTGCGCACCCTGATCTCCGTCCCGGCCGGCCTCGCCCGGATGCCGATGCTGCCGTTCCTCGCCTTCACCACGCTGGGCTCACTGGTCTGGACCAGCCTCCTGCTCGGTGCCGGTTACGTCCTGGAGGACCAGTACGCGCGGGTGGAAGCCTACGTGGACCCGGTGTCCAAGGCGGTCATCTTCGGCATCATCGGCATCTATCTGTTCCGCGTCGGCCGCCGGCTTCTCGCCAACAAGGGCTGAGCGGGCCGTCGCCGCGGCGCAGCGGCTCAGCTCAGCCGGCGGAAGCGGCTGGCGTCGGCGACCGCGAACAGGGAGAGCGTGATCCTGTCCGCGGCGTTGCCCTCGATGGCGAGCTCCACGTTCGGCGCCGGATGCCCCGGCTTGTGGTGGATCGCCAGGATCTGGAACCGCCGCTTCTGCGGTTTGGTCTCCTCCACCCAGTCGCCAGCCAGAAGTTCCGGAACCTCACGTCCCATCGACCGCCCTCACTAAAGTCTTATCTCCAAAGACTAGCCAGCAGGACCCACCGCGCCAAGAGGGTTCCGTCATCCACCCTGGGCGTCCAGGCAGCGGAGGATGCCCGAGAAGTTCAGGATCGGCCGCTCCGCGACGGTCAGCAGGCCGCGGACGAAGACGAGGGACCGTCCGGCACGGACCACCTGCCCCATCGCCTCGACACGGTCGCCAAGCTTCCCGGCGGAGATGAAATCCCCCTGAAGGGAGACGGTCACCGCCGGGGTCGCCCCGATCACCGGATAGGCGATGGCGAACAGGGCGAAGTCGGCGAAGGTCATCAGGCAGCCACCATGGACGGCGCCCATGAGATTGAGGTGCCGCCGCTCCACCAGAAAGGCGCAGCGCACACCCCCCGCCTCCTCGCGGAAATGGAACGGACCCGTCATGGCCTCCCACGGGTCGGCCTGCCCCCAGCTCATCCAGCCTTGGAACGGACCCGGCTCATCGACGACGAATGGACCCGGCGCCTCCCCGCTCATGGCGCCGCCCCGCCGGCCCGGGTGCGCAGGAGCGCCATCGCGATGAAGCTCATCACGACCTCGTCATCCTGGTTCAGAAGCTCCATCCGGTGCCGGGACAGGCCACGGTCCGGCTTGCTCCGGGACGGCGTGGCCTCCAGCGTCGTCACGCGCAGCCGCAGCCGGTCGCCCGGCCGAACCGGCTTCAGCCAGCGCAGCTCGTCCACGCCGGGCGAGCCGAGGGACGATTCCGGCGACAGGAAATGATCCACGCAGATGCGCATCGCCACGGCCGCGGAATGCCAGCCGCTGGCGATCAGGCCGCCGAAGATCGAAGACCGGGCGGCCGCCTCGTCGATGTGGAAGGGCTGCGGATCGTAGGCGCTCGCGAACGCCACGATCTCCTCCGCCGTCATCAGCTTGTCCCCGAACTCGGCGACCTCGCCGGGCACCAGATCCTCAAGAAAGCGGGGCATGTCGGGCTCCACGGGGTTATCGCGGACCGGATCATGGGACCCGGACCCGGCGGCGCCAAAGCGCGGCGGGCGGATCGCACGCCCCATTCGCGCCGGCGCATCCGCGTTCTACCACCTTCTTTCATCGAAACCGAGGGCAGTCAAGCACAAACAGAGTATTTGTTGGCCCACAATGGAGAGAACAATCAATATAGAACCCACCTTCGGCTGGGCTAATTCGTAAAAAAACCATTTGATCATTATACGTTTCTCGGCAGTCCGCGTTATTAAGCGGGTCTGCGCCGGCTAAGTTCGTGGCGCCGGCCACGAAAAAAATGACATAGCTTGGAGCCTCGTATGCTCGTCAATCCGGAGGACCTTTCGGACGGCGCAGGGCATGGTCTCGACAGTTCGGGACTGCGGGAAGACCGGATCTCCCCCGGCCCGGCGCTCGCCACCTATTCCGGAAAGCGCCTGTTCGACGTCCTGGTGAGCGCGCTGGCGCTCCTGGCGTTCCTGCCCGCCATGCTGGTGATCGCGCTGGCGATCCGCGTGGGATCGCCCGGCCCGATCTTCTTCCGCCAACAGCGGATGGGGGCCGGCGGGGAGCGTTTCCACCTGCTGAAGTTCCGGACGATGGTCGTCGACGCGGAGGAGCGTCTCCAGGCCGTCCTGGCCGGCTCGCCGGAACTCAGGGCCGAGTACGCCGTCTTCCACAAGCTGACGCGCGACCCCCGCGTCACCCCGTTCGGACGTTTCCTGCGCAAGTCCAGCCTCGATGAGCTGCCGCAGCTGATCAACGTGCTGCGCGGCGAGATGAGCATCGTGGGTCCGCGCCCGTATCTGCCGGGCGAACGCGGCAAGATGGGTGGGGCCTACGACAGCATCCTGCGCGCCAAGCCCGGCCTTACAGGCCCGTGGCAGGTCGGCGGCCGCAACCGCACCACCTTCGCGCAACGCGTCGAGATCGAGCGGCATTACGCCGACAGCTGTTCCGTTGGAACGGATCTGCGTCTGTTGATCGCGACCGTCGGAGCGGTCCTGAAGGTCGATTCCACGAGTTGACGCGCACAACCACGACAGTCGCAGCCACAACAGTCGCAGCCGAAACAGCCGCAGAACGGGCGAGCGCATGAATTCAATTCCAGAGCTGCCGGACCTTCGGGTCGCGGTCGTCCACGACTGGCTTTACACCTACGCCGGTGCCGAGCGGGTGCTGGAGCAGTTCCTGCTGCTGTTCCCCGAGGCGGACGTCTACACCCTGATCAACTTCCTGCCGCCGGACCAGACGGGGTTCCTGCAGGGCCGTCCGGTGCACACCTCGTTCCTGCAGAAGATGCCGCGCGTGGCGAAGAACCACCGCCCCTACCTGCCGCTCATGCCTGTCGCGGTGGAGCAGTTCGACCTGTCCGGTTACGACGTGGTCCTGTCCAGTTCCTACGCTGTCGCCAAAGGAGCCATCACCGGCCCCGATCAGAAGCATGTCAGCTACGTCCACTCGCCGGCGCGCTACGCCTGGGACCTCCAGCACTTCTATCTCCGCCAGTCGAATCTGCTTTCCGGGCCGCGCGCCTGGATGGCGCGCCAGATCCTGCATTACATCCGCATGTGGGACGCCCGCACCGCAAACGGCGTGGACAGCTTCATCGCCAACAGCCAGTTCATCGCCCGGCGCATCTGGAAGACCTACCGGCGCAGCGCCGAGGTCATCTACCCGCCGGTCGACACGGGCCGGTTCCAGCTGGCGGCGGAGAAGGAGGACTTCTACGTCACCGCGTCGCGGATGGTGCCCTACAAGAAGATCGACCTTATCGTCGAGGCCTTCGCCCGCATGCCCGACAAGACCCTGGTGGTGATCGGCGAAGGCCCCGAGATGCCAAAGGTGCGGGCCAAGGCGGGACCGAACGTGCACCTGATGGGCTTCCAGCCGACGGATGTCCTGGTCCGGCACATACAGCGCGCCCGCGCCTTCGTCTTCGCGGCGGAGGAGGACTTCGGCATCCTGCCGGTCGAGGCGCAGGCTTGCGGAACGCCCGTCATCGCCTTCGGCAAGGGGGGCGTGCTGGAAAGCGTGCGCGGCCTGGGTTCGGATCGGCCGACCGGCGCCTTCTTCGACCGTCAGGATGTGGAAAGCCTGATCGACGCCGTGACGGCGTTCGAGGCGGAACGGGACCGCATCGTCCCGGCGGTCTGCCGGGAGAACGCCTTGCGGTTCAACCCGCAGCGGTTCCGCCGCGAGATCGCGGAGTCGGTGTTGCGGGCCCTGGACGACTCGGCCGGTCCGTTCGCGGTCCCCCGCGAGGAGGCTGAGACCTGGCCGCGCGCCGTGCCGGGCTGAGGCTTGGGGGGAGGCTTAGGCCGATGGTGGTCGGCCTTTGGGCACCGTCCGGGTACGACCTAGGGTGTGTGGACCCCTCCCCCATCCTCCTCTAAACAACCGAGGCCGGTTGCGCTTGCGCACCGACATCCAGCGACTTGGCGGTGACGCTCGAGTATCTGGCCCGCGCAGGCCCGGTCCGTCCGATCCCAATGGAATCGGCGAACGCCTCCCCGTCAGGTCCGCACGGTGCCCGACCCTTTCCCAGGGTCGCGGCACGCCGTTCCGCGCCCCGGAAGCGCGCGGACAGACGTGAGGAGATGGACGGCCGATGTGCGGCATCAGTGGAGAGATCAGGCTTGATCGGGGCGGGCGGCCGGATGTCGCCGCCGTAGCCGCGATGTGCGGTCGGATGGCCGACCGCGGGCCGGACGGACACGGCGTGTTCGCGCAGGGGCAGGTGGCGCTGGGCCACCAGCGGCTGAAGATCATCGACCTGAGCGAGGCGGCGCAGCAGCCGATGGTGGACCCGGCCCTCGGTCTCGCGATCGTCTTCAACGGCTGCATCTACAATCACAAGGAGCTCCGCCGGGAGCTGGAAGAGGCGGGTTTCCGCTTCTTCTCGACCGGGGACACGGAGGTGCTGCTGAAGGCTTACAAGGCCTGGGGGGACCGGTTCGTCGAGCGGCTGAACGGGATGTTCGCCTTCGCCATCCTGGAACGGGACAGCGGGCGGGTCCTGCTCGGCCGCGACCGGCTGGGGATCAAGCCGCTCTATCTGGCGGAGGTCCAGGGCGCCCTGCGCTTCGCCTCCACCCTGCCCGCCCTGCTGGCGGGAGGCGGCGTGGACACCGCGATCGATCCGGTGGCGCTGCATCATTACATGAGCTTCCACGCCGTGGTCCCCGCCCCGCGCACCATTTTGAAGGGAGTGCGGAAGCTGCCGCCAGCCACCTTGCTCGCCATCGAGCCGGACGGGCGGCGAACGGAGACGCGCTACTGGCGGGTCCGCTACGGTCCGGGACCGGAGGACGCGGGCAAGACCCTGGCCGACTGGCAGGCGGACGTGCTGGCATGCCTGCGCAAAGCCGTCCGCCGCCGCCGGGTGGCCGACGTTCCGGTCGGCGTGCTGCTGTCCGGGGGGCTGGACAGTTCCCTGATCACCGGGCTGCTGGCCGAGGACGGTCAGGCTGGCCTCAAGACCTTCTCCATCGGGTTCGAAACCGTCGGGGAGGAGCGGGGCGACGAGTTCCAATATTCCGACATCGTCGCGGAGCGGTTCGGCACCGACCACCATCGCCTGTTCGTCGACAGCGGCCGGGCGCTGCCGGAGCTCGCCGCCTGTGTGCGGGCCATGGCCGAACCGATGGTCAGCCACGACAACATCGGCTTCTTCCTGCTGTCCCGCGAGGTGGCGAAGCACGTTAAGGTCGTGCAGTCGGGCCAGGGTGCCGACGAGGTGTTCGGCGGCTACCACTGGTACCCGCCCCTGCTGGACAGCGGCAACGCCGTCGCCGACTACGCCCGGGTGTTCTTCGACCGCGACCATGCGGAGATGGCGGCCGCGCTGAACCCGGGCCTGCTGGATGGCGACCATGCCCGGGCCTTCGTGGAGGAGCGGTTCGCCGAGCAGGGTGCCGACCGTCCGGTCGACAAGGCGCTGCGTCTGGACACCACCGTCATGCTGGTCGACGACCCGGTGAAGCGGGTGGACAACATGACCATGGCGTCGGGCCTGGAGGCCAGGGTGCCCTTCCTCGACCACGAGCTGGTCGAGCTGGCGGCCCGCATCCCCGCGGAGTTCAAGGTGGCCGAGGGCGGCAAGCATGTGCTGAAGGAGGCGGCCCGCGAAGTCATTCCAGCCGCCGTGATCAACCGCCCGAAGGGGTACTTCCCGGTGCCGGCGCTGAAGTACCTGCGCGGCCCTTTCCTGGAGCTGGTGCGCGATCTCGCCACGGGCGGGACGGCGCGGCGGCGGGGATTGTTCCAGCCTGGATACGTTGACCGTCTGCTTGCGGACCCGGAGGCGCACATCACGCCGCTGGGCGGATCCAAGCTCTGGCAGATCGGCCTGCTGGAATTCTGGCTCCAGGAACATGGGCTCTGAGCGGGCCCGCGGAGGACATTCCATGAGCGTTCCACGAGGCCACCAGCACAGGCTCGAGCGGCACGTCAGCCCGACCCTGTCCCTCATCCGCCGGCGCGCGCCGCAGGGCGACCCCGAGGTGGAGTACAGGCCCGAGGCGGTGATCGACTGCGGCTGGGGGCGACTGATTTTCGCCCACACCTTCACCGACCTGGATCGGCTGGTCGAGACGATGCGGCGGGAACGGCCGGAGCGGCGCGACATAGCACTCTACCTGCAGGACCCGCACGTCGTGCTGGCAAAGGCGCCGCAGGAGCTGTTCCTCGACCCGTCGCACACCTATCGGCTCTGGCTGTCGGATTATCGTGCGGGCCGGCGCCGGCCGCGAGGCTACGCCGTGCGCCGCCTGCGCCGCCGGGAGGAGGCTGAAGCGGCGGTCGCCATCCATGCCCGCCGCCACATGGTGCCGCCGGGGATCGAGTTCCTGATGGCCACCCGGCACAGCCGCACCCTCTCCCACTTCATCGCCGTGGACGAGGCGACCGGGCGGGTCGTGGGGGTCGTCTCCGGCGTCGATCACCGACGCGCCTTCGGCGATCCGGAGAACGGGAGCTCGCTCTGGTGCCTCGCCGTCGACGACCAGGCCCCCTTCGCCGGGGTGGGTGAGAACCTGGTGCGCACCGTGGCGGAGCACTTCATGGCGCGCGGCCGCACCTTCCTGGATCTGTCGGTGCTGCACGACAACGACGCGGCGATCGCGCTGTACGAGCGGCTGGGGTTCCGACGCATTCCCGCCTTCGCGCTGAAGACGAAGAGCCCGATGAACGAGGCCTTGTTCATGGGCCCCCCGCCGGAGGACGAGGCCCGGCTGAACCCCTACGCCATGATCATCATCAACGAGGCCCGGCGGCGGGGCATCGCCTGCGAGGTGCAGGATGCGGAAGCCGGCTTCTTCTGCCTGACCGCCGGTGGGCGCAGCGTCGCCTGCCGCGAGAGCCTGTCGGAACTGACGAACGCCGTCGCCATGAGCCGCTGCGACGACAAGGCTGTGACGCGGCGCCTCCTGGCCAAGGCGGGCCTGCGCGTTCCCGACCAGCGTCCGGCGTTGGACGCCGAGGCGGACCGCGCGTTCCTGGCGACCCATGGCAGCGTGGTGGTGAAGCCGGCGCGGGGAGAACAGGGCCGGGGGATCACCGTCGACGTCCGAGACGCGGAGACCCTGGAGCGGGCCGTCGCCGCCGCGCGGAACCATTGCGAGACGGTGCTGCTGGAGCAGTTCGTGGAGGGGCATGACCTCCGCATCGTCGTCATCGACTATCGCGTCGTCGCGGCGGCGATCCGCTGCCCGGCCGAGGTGGTGGGCGACGGACGGCAGACCGTGCGGGCGCTGATCGAGGAGCGGAGCCGCCGACGGGCGGCGGCGACGGGGGGCGAAAGCCGCATCCCGCTTGACGCGGAGACCGAGCGCTGCGTGGGGGCCGCGGGCTTCGGCATGGAGGATGTGCCGCCGGCGGGCGTCACCGTCCGGGTCCGCAAGACCGCCAATCTGCACACGGGCGGCACCATCCACGACGTGACGGCGAGGCTGAATCCCAAACTCGCCGTCGTGGCCGAGGAGGCGGCGCGGCGGATCGGCATCCCGGTCGTCGGCTTCGACTTCCTCGTGCCCGATCCCGCCGGGGCGGACTACGTGATCATCGAGGCGAACGAGCGGCCCGGCCTCGCCAACCATGAACCCCAGCCCACGGCCGAGCGTTTCATCGACCTGCTGTTCCCGCACACGAAAGGGGGAGGCTGATGCCACGGCCGCTGCCGATCGACTCCGACTATCTGACCACGCTTCTGCGGCAGCTTCTCGACACACCCAGCCCCACCGGCTTCACCGACCAAGCGGTGGGGGTGCTCCAGGCGGAATTGGGCCGCCTCGGCATCCCGTTCGAGATGACCCGCCGGGGCGCCATCCGGGCGAACCTGTCGGGCCGGCGCTACTCTCCGGACCGGGCCATCGTCGCCCATATCGACACGCTGGGCGCCCAGGTGAAGCGGCTGAAGGAGAACGGCCGGCTGGAACTTGTGCCCATCGGGCACTGGTCGGCCCGGTTCGCCGAGGGTGCGCGCTGCACCGTGATGACGGAGACGGGCATCCGCCGCGGCACGATCCTGCCGCTCAAGGCGTCCGGCCACACCTACAACGAGGAGGTCGATACGGCACCGGTCGGCTGGCAGCATGTGGAGCTGCGGGTGGATGAGCGCGTCTCCGGCATCGCGGACCTGATGGAACTCGGCATCCATATCGGCGACGCCGTGTCCATTGATCCGCAGCCGGAGTTCCTGTCCAGCGGCTTCATCGTCTCCCGCCATCTCGATGACAAGGCCGGTGTCGCCACGATGCTTGCGGCGGCGAAGGCCGTGTTGGAAGCGCGCGTGGAACTGCCGGTCGACTGCCACCTCCTATTCACCATCAGCGAGGAGGTCGGCTCCGGCGCCTCCACCGTCCTGCATCAGGACGTCGCCGAGATGGTGACGATCGACAACGGCACCCCGGCACCGGGCCAGAACAGCAGCGAGTACGGGGTCACCGTCGCCATGGCCGACAGCACCGGCCCGTTCGACATGCGGCTGACACGGTCGCTGATCGAGCTGGCGCGGGAGTTCCACATCCCGCACCAGCGCGACATCTTCCGCTACTACCGGTGCGACAGCGCCGCCGCCATCGAGGCGGGGAACGACATCCGCACCGCCCTGCTCTGCTTCGGGGTCGACGCCTCCCACGGCTACGAACGCACGCATGTGAGCGCGCTGGAGGATCTCGCCCGGCTGATCACGCTGTACATGCAAAGCCCGCCGGTCGGCGGGTGAAGATCGACAAAGAATTCGCCGAGGACTCGCAAGGCGGCCACGATGTCCACGATACGTTGCGACATCGAGAACTCGTCAATGATTCCTTAACCATACATTTTTTGCTAAATTAATTTTTCCGCAAGAAGTGTCATGCTTGCCTTACGTCCGGTTTTCTGTTCAGGGCGGAGGCCAACATGCAGGCGTGGATACAAAACCAACCGGTGGGCCGGAAAATCTTCGGTCTGGTGGCGATGCTTCTGACCATCGCCGCCGTCCTCTTCGGCGTCGCGAAGTTCTCCCTCGAGACGCTCTATGCCGAGACCCTCCATCTGAAGGAGGTCTCGCAGACGATGTTCTCCTCGAGCCGGGCGACGTCCAACCTGCTGGCGCTGGCCCGGGACGTCGAGTTCCTGCCCCTGGAACTGAGCCCGGACGATCGGCGCAAGCACGAGGCCGACGCGGCGGCCGAGCTTGACAAGCTGAAAGGCCGCGTCCGTGAGCTGCGGGCGGCCAACGATCCCGCCATCGCCGACACCCTCGCGACGGTCGAGCAGAAGCTTGCGGCATACGAGGGCACCATGTCCCAGGTGGTCAAGCATGGGCAGGCCGGCGACCTGAAGGCCGCCGAAAGCGCCGCCTATGCCGGCGTCGCCACGGTCAGCGAACTGCGCGCCCTTTTCCGCGGCATCGAGGACCGTCAGCAGTCGGCGACCGAGCAGGCCGTGACCATCGTTGCCGACGCCAAGTCGAGCGCCAGCCTCACCATGATCCTGACGGGTCTGGTCGCCCTGGCGATCGGTGTCGCCATCGCCTACCTGATCGTCCGCTCCATCTCCGGGCCGGTCGCCCGGCTGACCGACGCCATGTCCCGGCTCGCCGCCGGCGACGACGAGGTCACGGTCGACGCCACCGACCGCAAGGACGAGATCGGCCGCATGCAGACCGCCATGCAGGCCCTGCGCGACACCGTCGTCGAGGCCTTCCGGCTGAAGCAGATGGTCGATGACATGCCGATCGCCGTGATCCTCGCGGACCCGAAGGACGAGTTCAAGATCACCTATGCCAACAAGATGACGACCAGCACCCTGCGCGGGATGGAACACCTTATCCCCGTGCGCGCCGAACAGCTGATCGGACAGTCCATCGACATCTTCCACAAGAACCCGCAGCACCAGCGGCGCATCCTGTCGGACCCGACCAAACTGCCGTGGAAGGCGAAGATCACCATGGGCTCGGAAGCCATGGACCTGCGCATCTCGGCCGTTAAGAACCGGCGCGGCGACTATGTCGGCACCATGCTGAGCTGGTCCCTGATCACGGCACAGGTGAAGCTGGCGAACGAGTTCGAGGCCACCGTGAAGGCGGTCGTCGATACGGTCGCCGCCGCCGCCACCGAGCTGGAGGCGTCCGCCCAGGCCATGTCGGCCACGGCGGAGGAGACGAACCGGCAGGCCACGGCCGTGGCGGCCGCGGCAGAGCAGGCCTCCAGCAACGTGCAGACCGTCGCGTCCGCCGCCGAGGAGCTTTCCAGCTCCATCGCCGAGATCGGCAAGCAGGTCAGCCACTCCAGCCGGATCGCCGCCAAGGGTGCGGACGAGGCGCAGAGCACCCAGGCCGTGGTGAACGGACTCGCCGAGGCCGCGCACCGGATCGGCGAGGTCGTGAACCTGATCAACTCGATCGCCAGCCAGACCAACCTGCTGGCCCTGAACGCCACGATCGAGGCGGCACGGGCCGGAGAGGCCGGCAAGGGATTCGCCGTGGTGGCGGCGGAGGTGAAGCAGCTCGCCCAGCAGACTCAGAAGGCGACCGAGGAGATCTCGTCGCAGATCGGGGAGATCCAGTCCGCGACGACCAGCAGCGTGGACGCGATCCGGCGGATCACCGGCGTGATCACCGAGGTGAACGAGATCGCCGCCGCCATCGCCGCGGCCGTGGAGGAGCAGGCGGCGGCCACCCAGGAGATCGCCCGCAACGTCGAGCAGGCGGCCCAAGGCACGACCGAGGTCTCGTCCAACATCGCCGGCGTGACGCAGGCGGCGGCGGAATCGGGCAGTGCCGCCAGCCAGGTGGCCAGCAGCTCCGGGGAGCTTTCCAACCAGTCGAGCCTGCTGAGCCGGCAGGTGGAAGGCTTCCTGCAGGCGATCCGCGCCGCCTGACGACAAAAGTCTTTTCGGAACAGCGGGGACGGGTTTCGCCGTCCCCGCTTCCGCATGCCCGCGCGGCACCGGCCATACCCGCGCCTGTCTCTCGATTTCGTGTGCGAAATCGGCTAGAACCCCAAGGTATTGGTTGTTTGAGGGCGGGGTCGCGATCGCATGGATTATCTCTACGCCGTGCCCGGGCATCGCTGGCCCGCCGCCAAATCCTTTCTCGAGGACCGGCTCGTCCCGACGCAGTGGCGCCTCGCCGGCGAGGTCGAGTCGCCACCGGGCCACGTCATGCTGTCCTTCACAACGGCCGACGACCGTCAGATCCTGCATGAGGCGCTCGACGAATCGCTCAGCCGCTCGCAGTTGGTCGACCCCTCGGCCGGGCTGCGCTCGCTTGTCGGGTCCGGTATCCGGCTCACCGTGGCGGCACCCACACGGGCCAAGGGCTGGCTGAACTATGACAGCGCCCCGGGGCCGGAGGTGGATCAGGTCGGCCCGCTCCACGACTACGCCGTGTTCGGGGACGGCATGGTGAGCTCGATCTACTGCGTGCACGTGCTGGCCCGCCTGCCGCATGACGGTACGGTGACCCGGGCGCTGACCGAGTTCCATCGCATCCTTGCTCCGGGCGGGGAACTGCGGCTGTCCGTGCCGGACCTCGACCGCCTGTTCCGCATGTTCCTGGAACCGGACCGCGACCTCGCCTCCAAGCAGCGCCTGATCCACCACATCTTCGGCTCGCAGGCGACACCCGTCGAGCGGCACCTGACCGGGTTCGACGAGGCGACCCTGACCAGCATGCTGCGGCACACCGGCTTCACCGACGTCGAGCGGGTTGGCGGCTTCGGTCTTTTCCTGGACGCGAGCGAGCACCGCTACGCCGGTCAGCCGACCAGTCTGAACGTCAAGGCCGTCAAGCCCGCCTGAACCACCCCGCCCGGAGACCGTTCGTGAGCCGTCCACTGACCCCGCTGCGCCTTGAACAGGAACTGAACGCGGCGATTCACCGTCACGAGAAGGGCCGGCTGGCGGAGGCGGAGACGATCTACCGCCAAATCCTCGAGCACGATCCCGAGCACATCGTCGCGACCGAGAAGCTGGGCGTGCTCTACATGCAGGTCGGACGGGCCGACATCGCGGAGCGACTGATCCGCAAGGTGGTGTCGCAGCGGCCGGAGTATCCAGACGCCCACAGCAACCTGGGGGTCATGCTGGCCTCGACGGGACGGCTTGCCGAGGCGCTGGCCTGCCACAAGCGCGCCCTGGCGCTGGGCATGGACCCGATCCTGACAAACCTGAACATCGGCCTGACGCTGAAGGAGCTGGGCCAGTGGGGCGAGGCGCTGACCCATCTGCGCAAGGCCTCGGGCATCACCGGAGCCAACCGCCGGAAGTGGATGGTGGCCACCGGAGAGCTGCTGTTCCGCACCGGCGATGCGCGGGGTGCGCACGCGGCCCTTTCCAGCGCGGCGAAGCTGGATGGAAAGGACCCTGAATGCCTTGAGAAGCTGGCGCCGGTGCAGATGGCGCTGGGCCTGTTCGCCGAGGCGATCGAGTCCTACAGGACGCTGTCGGGCCTGCGGCCGGGAGACCTGGGCGCGTTGGAGGGACTCGCCCGCGCGCAGGCCTCGGCGGGGGACATGGACGCCGCCATCGCCACCATGGAGGAGGTGATCGGCAAGGCCCCGGGCCGGATCGAGGCGGGGGTGGAGCTGGCCGCCTGGCTGCACCGGAGGGAACGCACGGACGAAGCCCTGGCCCTGCTGGAGCGGCTCCTGCGCAGCCATCCGGAGGCCGGCCATATCCACAATGGCCTTGGCGCCATCCTGAACGACCAGAAGCGGCATGAGGAGGCGGCCGAGCATTTCCGGCAGGTGATCCGGACCAATCCGTCCATCCCGCAAGGGTATTTCCATCTCGCCATCGCGCTGCAGGGCGCCGGCCGCAAACAGGAGGCCGCCGCCGCGGCCGCCACGGCGATCGCCTGCGACGAGAACTTCGCCGACGCCTACCTAGTCCGCGGCCGGCTGATGCATGAGATGGGTCACCCGGCGGAGGCGACCGAGAGCCTGCGCAAGTTGCTGACGCTGCGCCCGCACAACGCCGACGCGCTGATCTCGCTCTCCCACATCGCCCGCGAGCAGGGCCGCCCCTCCGAGGCTCTGGAGTGCGCGCGGGAAGCGCTGATCGCCGATCCCGAAGGCATGTCCGCCCGGATCGCCTACGCCATCTCGCTGGAGGCGGGCGGTCAGTTCGATCTGGCCGAACGGGAGATCCGCAGCCTTCTGGAGAAGCAGCCCGACTGCGCGCTCTATGCCGCCCTGGGCAATGTGCTGAAGGCGCGCTGGCAGATGTCGGAGAGCATCGCCGCCTACCGCAAGGCGCTGGCATACGCCGATATGCCGCTCGCCTACGGCGGCAACCTCATGCTCGCGCTGAACTATCTGGAGGAGCTGGACCGGGAGACGGTCTTCGAGGACCACAAGGCCTACGGCGTCCGCATGCAGGCGGGCGTGACGCCCCTGCCCCCCCGCCCGCCGGAACCGGACGACGACGATCCGGACCGCCCCCTCAGGATCGGTTACATCTCGGCCGATTTCCGGGGCCATGTGGTGATGAACTTCATGGAGCCCATCCTGGTCCGGCACGACCGGCGGGCCTTCAGCGTGACGCTCTACTCGGAGGTCATGATGGAGGATCAGGCCTCGGCCTATCTGAGGGGAATCGGCCACCGGTGGGTCCGCACGGTCGGCATGACCGACGAGGACGTCGCCAAGCGGATCCGCGACGACAAGATCGACGTCATGATCGACCTGTCGGGCTACACGGCGGGCAACCGCCTGCGCGCGCTGGCCTACCGGCCGGCGCCGGTTCAGGCCACATATCTTGGATATCCGAACACGACGGGGATGGACGCGATCGACGTCCGCTTCGTCGACGCCATCTCCGACCCGCCGGACGAGGCCGACCGGTTCGCGACGGAGCGGCTGGTGCGGCTGCCCGGCTGCTTCCTCTGCTTCCGCATCCCCATCGACGCGCCGGACGTGAACGAGGCGCCCTGCCTCAAGAACGGCTATGTGACCTTCGGCTCTTTCAACAAGCTGGCCAAGATCACTCCGTCCATGCTGGACACCTGGGCCGAGCTCCTGAAGCGGGTGCCGACGGCCCGCCTCTCGATCAAGGGCTGGTCCCTGGCGGACGCGGAGGCGCGCGACAGGATCGTGGACCTGTTCCGCCAGCGCGGCATCGAGGCAGAGCGGATTCTGCCCAAACCGTTCATCCAGGACCGGCATTACATGACCGGGTTCCACGAGGTGGACATCGCGCTCGACACCAACCCTTACAGCGGAACCACCACGACCTTCGACAGCCTGATCATGGGCGTCCCGGTCGTCACCCTGCGCGGCGACCGGCATTCGGGCCGGGTGTCGGCCAGCATGCTGACCCGCCTTGGGCGGCCGGAATGGGTTGCCGAGAGCCATGCCGATTATGTCGAGATCGCCGCGCGCCTCGCCTCCGATCCGCAGGCCCTGGCCGATCAGCGGAGCCGCCTACGCGCGGAGGTCGCCGCGAGCCCGCTGGCCGACGGCGAGACGTTCACGCGCCAGTTCGAGGACGCCATCCGCCAGATATGGCGCGAGCGCCGCCGTGTCGAAGTGGCCCCCGAACCGGTGGAGCCGCCGCCGTCCGACCTGTCGCTTCCGCCACCGACCGCGCTGGCGGAACCGGCCGACAAGCCCGTGGAGCCCAGCCCCCGTCCGGTCCTGCCAGCCCAGGTGGCCTCACGCTTCTGGACGCACCGGATCACGTTGCCGGACGGCATCGTCACGCCAGGGCTGGCCCCGCTGGCGCCGGAGGCGTTCGGCCTGCCGGAGCGCCTGGATGGCCTGACCGTCCTGGACCTGGACGCCCGCGACGGATACTGGTGCTTCGAGGCGTTGCGGCGGGGGGCCGCCAAGGCCACGGGGCTGCATTGGACGGCGCCGCACAGGCCCGCCTATCTCGCCGACGCGGCCGCGAACTTCGCCTACGCGCGGGAGCGGCTTGGCCATGCGGAGACGATCTGCGCCGCACTGCCCCATGCGCCGGGGGACGCGGCGCTGGAGGCGACGATCGAACCGGCGGATCTGGTGCTGTTCCCCGACTTCCGGCCGGACTGGCGCGATCCGCTTGCGGCGCTGAAGGCGGCGCTGCGCCTGTGCCGGGGCGAGTTCATCCTGGAGGCCCCGGTCAGCGACACCAGCGACGCCGGCTCGCCGCCGGCCTTCCAGTTCGATACCGATTCTCCCGGCGACAGGCCCCCGGTGCCCAATCTGGCCATGCTGGGCCTGCTCGTCGAAAGCGCGGGCTTCGTCGAGGTCGAGGGCTGGCTGCTCCACGAGACACCCGTGGAAGCCGCGCTCCGGCGCGGCTTCATCAAGGGTCGCGCCCCCGGTGGCGGGGTCAGCGCCGGGTGATCGTGATCGGGAGCTGGTGCATGAAGCCGAGACCGATCTGCACACCGGTGGACGTGCCGGTTTCGCCGATGCCCACCTCAGCCACGCGGAGGAATGTGGAGTACTGACCCGGTGCCGTATCAGCCGGCATCTGCACCGCGAGGCGGATGGCCTGCTGGGCGCCCGGTGCCAGCGTGAACTGGGACGGCGAGAACCGCACCATCCGGTCCGCGAACTTCTCGCCGGGCTGCGGGTCGGTCACCTCGGCAAACGTCCCGTCCGGCATGCGGCGCAGATTGACGACGGAAACTCGCACCTGGAGGGGGGCCGCGCCGGCGTTGACGATCCGGATCGCCTTGGTCCTTTCGCCCTCCGCGAAGGTGATGATCGGGTCCAGAATCGTCAGGTTCGCAAGTGCGGCGCCAGGGGAAAGAAGTGCGCCAAAAGCCAGGAAAACCGCGGCGATCAGCGAAGTCACGCGCTTTCTGCTTGCCATTTTTTCCACCTCTGATTCGCGGCATGTTGACGGCCGCCTAGTCCTATCGTATAGATGTACCACCCAAAAAGTGGAGGCCCCTATGAAAAAGCGTAAGCCATTTGTGGTTGGTGCCGCCGGTTTCGGCGCAGTTCTGTCCACCGTCGGCGCCACCGAAGCGATGGCTCAGGCCAGCGCGACCATGGGCGTTTCCGTCACCGTCCAGCAGGTCGTGACGATCGCGTCCCGTAACATGAGCGTCGCAGCCCTTCCCATCGTCGCGTCCGGCACCGCCCAGGTCAGCGCCCCCAGCGCGCCCACGGCGGTCGGTTCCATCGGCGGTAACGCCCTCGGCGGTGGTAGCGTCGCGGCCACGGTCGGCGCGTTCGCGTTCACCCGCAACGCTCCCGTCATCGTCAACGTCGGCACCGTGACCGCCTCGATGGCGTGCCGCGCGACCGACGCGTCGACGCTGGAAGTCACGATCACCGTGGCGGCCACCAGCGAAGCGACCGGTGGTACCGTCGGCACGTCCTGCGCGGCGGCCGGCACTGGTGCTTGCGGCATTTTCATCCTGCCGCAGCTCTCCTTCCCCACGGGTGTGGGCACGGGCGGCTGCACCAACGGCACCCTCACGATCCCGCTGACCTACACCACGGCCTGATTGGGCCGTGTCGTTCGGGCGATTGGCTTGGACCCTCTGTGCGGGGTTCCTTGTACTGGCGTCCCCATCATCTTCGGCTTCGGCCAACGAGGTGCAGGGGGTCCAAAGCCTGTCATTCGGGCGGTTCTCCTCCTTGGGCGGCGACGTCGTCCTCCCCACCGGGGCGGATCGACTGGAGGGTGCGCTCAACGTTGTGGGGCTGCCGCGGCGGGGAATCATCACCGTCGCGCGGAGCATGGAATCGACGGCGACGGCGGTTCTCCTCGCTCCTGTCAGCTCCATCGAATGCGGGTCCGTGCGTGTACCGATCACAATCGCGATGGACGATGGCGAATGCTCCATCCGATCCACCGGGATATGCCGGATCTACGTCGGAGCGACGTTGAGAATGCCCCCCAACACGCCGGCCGTGGCCTGTGAGCCGCTGGTCCTGGATTGGCAGGTCCAATTTCAGTAATATCGGATGGAAGCCAAGCTTCGGATTCCGATCGCTGAAACGGGACCGTAGCTGCGGTTGGGGCGGAAGGTCGCGATGCGACGCAGGAAGCCATATGCCGTAACGGCCGGACTGGGCGCCATGGCGGTGCTCGCCCCGAGTTTCGCCGACGCGAACCCGCGCTCGGCGACGATGAACGTCCGCGTCACAGTCAGCGCGGTCATCAGCTTCCAGAACCAGACGCTGGTGATCAACAATCTGCCGGTCGTCGCGGCGGGTACTGTCGGCATCACGGCGCCCGCGGGGTCGTCACCACCAGGTGTGGCTAGCGGAACCATAGGCGGTCCCGCGATCGGAGGGCACACCCTTCCGGTCCAGGTGGGCGCCGTCGCGTTCACGCGCAATGTCCCGATCGGTGTCACCATGCAGGACGCGTCTCTGGATCTGGTTTGCCGGAGCGCGTTCGGCGGCACCACGGCGGTCACCATCGGAAGCCTGACCTTCACCGGTTCCGGCACGATCGGCACCTCCTGCTCCAGCGTGGCCAGTGGCGCTTGTGGCGTCTGGGTGCAGCCCGTGCTGAACTTCCCCGCCGACATCGGCACCGGCGGCTGCACCAACGGCACACTCATCATTCCATTGATCTACGCGACCTCCTGACGGAGTCCGCGCAACCGTCCGGTCAGGCGGGGGCGCAGTCGCGCCCGATCGCCCTCACGCGCTCGCACCAGGCGTCGGCCTGCTGGCGTGTCGGGACCGGCCCGAACAGCAGGGCCGGCCGGTCACCCTCGGCCGGCGTGAAGATGGGCAGCTCCTGCAACAGAGACGGCAACCGCCGGCGCAGAACCATGAGACTGGCCATCCGGCCGAGTTCCGACTGGTTGTCACCGACGGCGACGAAGTATCCGCGATACCGACGGGGCACGATCACCGTGGGAAGGTTGACGACGGTGCCCGTGGCCTGGACCTCGACAGTCATGGGCGGGGGCGCCACGCCGCCCAGGCGTTTCGCGTCCGCCTCATCGACCGACATCACATAACTGCCCTTCAGCAGATTGCCGAGGTAGACGCTGCCCTGGGAATCGGTGCTGGCGACGATGGCGCGACCGCCACCCGCCGGCGACAGGCGGAGCCTGACCCCGTTCTGGGGTTGGGGATCGCCGCCGCGATCCTCGACCAGGACGGTGCCGTAGACCTCGTCCGTCATGCCGACCAGGAGGTCGACCCCGGGTATGGTGCCCTTGCGCGGACGCACGGCGAAGCCGTCGCCGACAAGGCGTTGGAAGGGGTCCGGCAGGCTGAAGTCGTCGAGCAGAACGTCGACCGGACGGCCTGGCAGCAGTTCGGAGACCAGTGTGGCGCCGCTGGCGTCGGTGGGGGCGGAAATGATGTCGCCCGGAACGATGCGCACGGCCACGCCCTCCATGGGGCGATCCTCCGGATCCGCCCGGCCGTTCTGGTTCACATCCTCGAGCACACGAACGGCGAGGCGGGCGAATGCCTCGTGGGTGTTTTCGGCCAGCCGCACGGAGCCGCTACCGGGATGCCTGTAGACCGTCGTGCCCGCGACGACACCGATGCCGAAGGCCCCATCGCTGCCGAGCGACAGGCTCGGCCCTAGCCGGAACTGCCGGCCGGACAGGTCGTAGAAGGCCGACAGTGTCGCGGCACTGGTGGTCGGTTCGTAGCTGACATTCACCGAAAGCTGGTCGAACAGACTGAACGGGATGTTGGTGGCGACCGACAGATCGTTCAGCTTGCGGTCCGGATAGAGTTCCGCGTCCACCTGGGCGCGCAGCAGCAGGCGCCCCAGGCGCGCATAGCCTTGCAGCGTTCCGTCGAGCGTCGTGCCGAGCCGGGTGCTGTCCTCCCCCGAGAGCGAGCCGAGCAGCGAATAGCCCGGTATCGACAGGCCGCCGCGCACGGTCGCGGTCATCCGTTCACCATTGAAATCATCGAACCAGCCGAACGACGTTCCGTAGGAGAAGCTGCTGCGACCCCTGTTGCGCGATCCCGACAGGGAAATGAGCGCGGTCTGGGACGTCCCGGCGCCGAGCAGACCCTCCGTGCGGCCGTAGGTCAGGTAGACGCGCTCCCGCCCGATGGACCCCTGCCCGGACCCGGTGAACGCGTACCCGCCACCGGTGGCCGTGGCGACCGATCCGCTCAGCAACGCGCCGCCGAGCTGTCCAACAGCACCGGTCTGCACGGCGTTGATCCGCTGGGTGCCGACATCGACATGCTGCGCGGCACCGGTCAGGGACAGATTGCGCGTCAGACCGTAGGAGGCCGAGCCGACCACGCGAAGCCCGCCCTGATCCTCCGTCTCAAAGAAGTTCCGGTCGTAGATCGGCGTGTCCCGCTGCGACAAGCTGAAGGACCAGGCCGTCGCACCGGGCGTCGTCAGGCCAAGCCCGAGCGGGATTCGCCGCACCTCCTCACGGATCTGGCCCTGCGGCCCGTAGAGGACGACCTTGAACTCGTTGTCGCCGATGAAGAGGTTCCGGTCGTCGAAGAGGAAGCGGCCGTTGGGCCCGATGCGCTGGCTCGCCACCAGGACGCCGTTCTGGAACAGGTCGGCGTCCCAGCCCGGCAGCGCCTCGCCGGTGATGTCCACAGTGTCGAACCGCGTGACCTCGTCCAGCCGCTCGTTGCTGAGAAAGATGCCACGCTCGAACCCGGCTCCGATCAACGGGGCGTTCAGGGGGCGGATTTCGCCCACCTCGACCCGCGTGATACCGAGCGGGAACAGATCATCGTAATCCTCGCGCACAAGCGTGGTCCGGAACTGGCTGACCAGCGTTTCCTGCCCCGGACTGACGGGGTCGCCGGTGGCGAAGAAGCTCGCGCCGAAGTAGGCGAGATCGGCGGTGCCCTGTACCGCATAGTCGGCGATGAAGGTGAGCGGGCTGTTGGGCCGCTTGCTCAGGCGCTGGGCGACCGTGAGGTCGAGCACCGGCCAGTCGATGAGCCTGTTGGGCGTGGGCTTGATCGGGAGGGTGGAGCCGGCCATCGACTCGCCCGGCCCCCCCTGCTGCCGTTGCTCGCGCTGCAGGCGTTCCTGGATCGGCAGCGGCTCCGTCGGACTGACCGTGACGACGAGATCCACGAGGTTCGGATCGAGGCCCAGCCCGAACCACGCGTTCAGCAGCGTGTGGCTGACGTAAAGGTCCGCTTCGCGCGGCTCGATGGCGTTCTCCGGAAACGGGTACGCGATGCCGTCGACCAAAGCCTGCCGCGCCCGGACATCCAGCTGGAACCGCCGGTCCTCGCGGATGAACCAGCCTTCGGCCCGGCGCTGGGCGGGGTTGACCTCGATGGAGAAGGACAGGGCGTTCGTCAGCTCCGCCAGGGGCAGCAGGACGGTGCGGCCGGACTTGATGCCGATCAGGGACTGGGTCAGCGAAATGTCCGCGAGCCGCAGTTCCAGCAGCAGCTCATCCCCGTCCGGGATCGTGTCGAAGGCGGACAGCACATCGGCAGGCTGGCCGCGCACGACCGGCACCAGGACGGATGGCGGCGGAGCGGCGTAATGGGTGGACAGGCGGTCGAGCAGACGCTTCAGGATGCCGGTCCGCTCACCCTCGTCCGCCAGGGCGGGCGCGGTCCCCATCAGAATGGCGAGACCGGAAACGAAGACCAACGGTCCGGTCCGCGCAGGCCGCATCGAGCTCCCCTGCCGCCGCCACGGTGACGTCATCTTCCGAAAACCAGCCCGTTTGGGGTTCGACAACCGATTGGACCTTTTTGGTCTCATCATATAGTATAATCAGTAACCGACAGTACCACGATTTTGTTTGGCGGCAGACTGGGAAAGCGATTCGTGAAGCGGGTTCCCTCAATTGTCGTTCTGGCGCTGCTGCTGGCCGGATGCGGGTCGGACGAGAGCGACGGCGTCAGGCCGATCAGCGACCGCGTCGTGAAGCTGGAGGCGGAGGTCAAGGCGATCCGCGAAGAGATGTCCGCCATGCGCCCCGCCATCGAGCGGCTAGTGCAGGTCGAAAGCGACATCCGGCAGGTCGTGGAGGACCTGAAGATGCTGGCGGAGGCGCCGGCCCCCGCAAGCGCGGCACCCCAGCCGGTCGCCGCAGCGCCTGCGCCACCCGCTCCCCAAACACCCGCCCCCCAGACACCCGCACCCAGCCCGGCGCCCGCCCCGGCCGCGGCATCGCCACCGATACAGCCCGCCCCTCCCGTCGAGACGCCGCCGGTCGAAGCGCCCAGCCCGGCACCGGCGCGGCCAGACGTGCCCGTCGCCGCGGCACCGTCACCTTCCGCACCGTCACTGCCCGCAGCACAGCCCGCACAGGTTCAGCAGCCCGCCGTGTTGCCGGCCGCCGCGACCGCGCCGCCGGCCGGCGGGCTCGCCATCCATCTCGCCTCATACGGGTCGCGTGAGACCGCAGCACGCGGCTGGCGGTCGCTGCAGGCGCGGTATCCGGCGCTGCTCGGCACCCTGTCCGCCGTCGTTGCGCCGATCCAGACGGATCGCGGTGCCACGTTGCTGAGGCTCAAGGCCGGCCCCTTGACCACGGATGCCGAGGTCGCCCGCCTGTGCGAGGCGATCCGCCAGCGGGGCGATTTCTGCTCTCCGGAGACCTTCGACGGATCACCCCTGGCGGCGTTGCGGGAAGTGTCGGGCCGGACGGGGGCCACCCAGCGGGCCGCCGTCGCGCCGACGGAGCAGGTGGCCGGGCGCTGAACGCTCCGCGAAAGTCGTTGCGCGACGCCATCGCGTCCCGGCAGGCTTGGGGCATGCTCGACGGCAAGACGAACGACCCCCCTACCTCCATCGCCGGCGTCGATCCGGAGCGGATCCGGCATTTCACCCTGCGCGAGTCGGAGCGCTTCGCCGCCGTGCGCCCACGCAACCGCGCCATGGCGGCCGACGGGCTGGAAGGCCTGCATGGTGGCGTGCCAATGCACTGGATGCGGGACTGGCCGATGCCCTTCCCGTTGCTGGTCGACCGTGCGGAGGGCGCGTCGCTGACGGATGTGGACGGGCATGCCGTGGCGGATTTCTGCCTGGGCGACACCGGTGCCATGTTCGGCCACGCCCCACCCCCCGTGGTGCGCGCGGTGCAGGCGCAGGCGGCGCGGGGCCTGACGACCATGCTCCCCTCCCCCGACGCGGCCGTGGTCGGCGCGCTGCTGCGGGAGCGTTTCGGGCTGCCGCGCTGGCAGATCGCCACCACCGCGACGGATGCCAACCGGTTCGCCCTGCGGGTGGCGCGCGCGGTCACCGGACGGCCCAAGATCCTGGTCTTCAACGGCTGCTACCACGGCACCGTCGACGAAACCTTCGTGCGCCTGATCGACGGGCGGCCGCTGCACCGGCCCGGCCTGCTCGGCCAGTTCGTGGACCTGACGGCCGGCACGCGGGTGGTGGAGTTCAACGACATTCCAGCACTGGAAGCGGCATTGGCGGCAGGGGATGTGGCCTGCGTCATCACCGAACCGGTGCTGACCAACTGCGCCATGGTCCTGCCGGAGCCGGGATTCCATGCGGCTCTCCGCGACCTGACCCGGCGTCACGGCACCCTGCTGCTGATCGACGAGACCCATACGATCTCCACCGGTCCAGGCGGCTACACCCGGATGCACGGGCTGGAGCCGGACATACTGGTGGTCGGAAAGCCGATCGCCGGCGGCGTGCCCGCGGCCGTGTGGGGCTTCACCGACGCGGTGGGTGACGGGCTGGACCGGGCACGCGCGGCACTTCCCCCCGGACATTCCGGCATGGGGACGACCCTGTCCGCCAACCCGCTGTCGCTCGCCGCCATGCGGGCCTGCCTGGAATCTGTGATGACGGAGGCTGCCTACGCCCATATGGAGGCGCTGGCGGAAACTCTCCAGCGGGGCCTCGCCCGCGTGATCGCCGCCCGCGCCCTTCCCTGGCATGTTGTCAGGGTCGGCGCCCGGGTGGAGGTGGTCTGCGCGCCACGGCCCTTGCGCAATGGCGGCGAGGCTGAAGCGCTGGACGTCCATGCCTTGGAGCGGGCGCTGCATCTGGGCCTGCTGAACCAGGGCTTCCTGATCACGCCATTCCACAACATGCTGTTGGTGTGCCCGGCGACGGAGCCGGCGCAGGTGGCGGGGCTGATCGCCGCCTTCGACGCGGTGCTGGACGCCCTGACGGGAGCGGACGCATGAGCCTGGGAGCCGATCCGGCGGAGGCCGAGGCCTTCCTCGCCCGCCATCCCGATGTCGAGGCGATCGACCTCGTCCTCATCGACGTCAACGGGATCGGCCGCGGCAAGATCATCCGCCGGCACGAGCTGATGGACCTGTACCGGGACGGACGGCATCTGCCGAGTTCGATCCTCGGCCTGGACGTCACCGGTGAGGATGTGGAGGAGACAGGCCTCGTCTGGGAGGTCGGCGACGCCGACCTGCGCGCCTGGCCGGTGGCCGGGACGCTGGTCCTGCTGCCCTGGACGGCGCCGCTGCGGGCACAGGTCTTGGTCACCCTGCACCAGCTCGACGGGCGGCCGGCCCCGTGCGACCCGCGCCATGCGCTGGCGCGCCAGATAGCCGCGCTCAAGTCCGCGGACCTCCGGGCGAATGCGGCCTTCGAACTGGAATTCTACCTGCTGGACCGGGACCCCGGATCGGACGGGCGGCCGCAGCCGGCCCGCCGCCCGCTTGACGGGCGGCGCATCGCCGATGTCCAGGTGTATGGGCTGGACGATCTGGACGCGTTGCAGCCCCTGTTCGCCGACATCTACGACTCCGCCGCCCTGCAAGGGCTGCCGCTGGAGACGCTGATCGCGGAGTATGCGCCGGGCCAGTTCGAACTGACGCTGCGCTACCGGGACGACCCGCTGCGGGCGGCGGACGATCTGGCCATGCTGAAGCGTCTGGTGCGGGGGATCGCCCGCCGCCACGGCATGGAGGCCTGCTTCATGGCCAAGCCCTTCGCCGGGCTGGCCGGCTCGGGGATGCATCTCCACCTGTCGCTCGCGGCTGCGGACGGTCGAAGTATTTTCGGCGAGGATGACGGCGCCCGCAGCTTCGCGCCCGCCCTGCTGCACGCCCTTGGCGGCCTGCTGGAGTGCCTGCCGGACAGCATGCTGGCATTCGCGCCGCATGCGAACTCCTGGCGGCGCTATGTGTCCAGGAGCTATGCCCCGTCCGCCGCCTGCTGGGGCTTCAACACGCGCGACGTGGCCTTGCGGGTTCCAGCGGGGCCGGCCACCTCCCGCCGGATCGAGCATCGGCTGGCGGGTGTGGACGCCAACCCCTATCTCGTCGCCACGCTGGCGCTCGCCGGGATGCGTCGGGGACTCGACAGCGCTCTTGATCCCGGGCCGCCGGCACAGCCGGGAGAGCCCGCGTCGGTCGGCAGGCCCCTGCCGACGGACTGGCGCGCGGCCATCGAACTGGCGCGCGGGTCCACTTTCCTGGCCGAGACGCTGGGGCCCGAACTGCACCGCGCCTTCGTCGCCATCAAGGAGGCGGAGTACCGCCGCGTGGCAGCCGCCGTGCCGGACCTGGATTACAGGCTGTACCTGCACACCGTCTGAACGCGCGTCAGAACTTGCCTCCGCGCACGACCTCCACGGCCGTGTTGATCAGCAGGAGTCCGTGGCTTTCCAAAACCGGGGCCAGCGCGTCGATCAGGGCGGCCGCCTTCTCCGCCGACGCGACGGTCATGAACATGACCTTGGATTCCACACCGGTGACCTGGTCGTCGGACCAGCGCCCACCCCGCCCGGATCCGCCCAGGGCCGGCAACAAGGTGTAGCCGGAAACACCCGCCCGTTCGGCCGCCGCCGTGACGCGCGGGATCAGCGGGGCATCGACAAGCACCTCGATCTTGCGGCGGGAGACGGTGTCGGTCATGGCTCAGCTCAGCGCGGTTGCGAGGGCGGTGTAGAGCGGAATGCCCAGGGTGATGTTGAACGGGAAGGTCACCGCGAGCGACATCGAGAGGTACAGGCCGGGATCGGCCTGCGGCAAGGCGAGCCGCATCGCGGCTGGAACGGCGATGTAGGAGGCGCTGGCCGCGAGGATGCCGAGCGCTGCGGCGGACCCGGTGTCAAGCCCCGCCCAGACCCCGACCAGGACCCCGACGGTCCCGTTCACGACGGGAAAGACCACGGCCAGGATCGCCGTCCGCCACGTCAGGGCGCGCGCGTCCCGCAGCCGACGGGCGGCGACCAGCCCCATGTCCAGCAGGAACAGGCAGAGGATGCCCCGGAAGGCCGTGTCGAACACGGGGGCGATCGGCGCGTAGCCGTCCTTCCCGGCGATCAGGCCGATGACGAAGCTGCCGGTCAGCAGGACGACGGAGCCGTTCAGCAGCGTTTCGTGCAGCAGGGCGCCGCGCGGCTGCGCCTCCACCCCGGTCGCACCACGACGGGCCAGCATGAGGCCGACGATGATCGCCGGCGTTTCCATCAGCGCCAGCACGGCGACCATGTAGCCGGCCGGCGGCAGGCCGCCGGAGTCCAGAACCTCCACGCCGGTGACGAAGGTGACGACGCTGACGGAGCCGTAATGGGCCGCCACGGCGGCGGCGTTGACGGCGTTCAGTCGGCCGAACCGGCGCAGGGCGAGGTAGGCCGGCAACGGTATCAGGCAGCTGAGCACGAGACCGGCGGCGGCGGCGGCGGCCATGTCGGCCGTGAATCCCGCCTCCGCCACCTGGACCCCGCCCTTCAGCCCGATGGCGGCCATCAGGTAGAGCGAGAGGCCCTTGGCGATGGCTTCGGGGATCGACAGGTCCGAACGCGCGAACGCGGCGGAGGCGCCCAGAACGAAGAAGAGAATGACCGGTGACAACAAGACACCGAGACCGCCGCTCATGCGCGCCCCTCCGGTACGACGCTCAGGCGGTCGCGGTTGCCCGCGGTGCCAGCACCGCCTTCCAGATGTCGGCGTTCAGATTGTCGGGCGCCTCGACGGCGAGCCTGTCCGGCATGGACGCGGGCTGACCCGCCAGCAGCGCCGCGAGGACGCGCCGCCGCTCCATCTCGGCGCTGGCGAACGGCAAGGCCGCCGTCCACTCGACCGGGACCGGCCCCTTGCCGAAGATCGAGGAGTAGGCGCAAAGCCTTTCCAGCGACTCGGCGACACTGGTCACGAACCAATCGCCGAACTGGGCGCCGGGATCGATCGCGTCGAACCGCTCGTCCGCAGGCCAGAACGGCTCGCCGATGCCGATCGGGTCCGTTCCGCCCAGCATCTGCATGGCGATCCGCAGGGCGCTGACCGCGTGCCCCCGCTCGCCCAGCTCCACCGCCACGCGCGCGAACATGGACAGGCGGGAGACGCTGGGCTGGCTGTCGCAGAGCGCGCCAAGGGTGCCATGGGCGTGGAGCAGCGCTCCATACCGCTCGGCGGCCGGCCTTCCCGCATCCCGCGACAGGACGAAGGCCGCAAGGCCGTCCATTAGGGCGGGTTCGAAGCGCGCCGGGTCGTGGCCGAGCTGTGCCAGCGGGCCGGCGAAGGGCTGGGCGTGGAACGCCCGCAGTCCGGCCGCCCGCGCCTCGGGCGTCGGGGAGTAGGGCGTCGCGGCGGCGGCAAGCCAGCCCTCCCCTTCCAACAGGCGGGCCCGGTCCGGCTTGCAGGCGAACAGGTTGAGCTCGAACCCGTCGAGGGCCGCCTCCACCGGGGCGGGCACCAGGAATCGGCCGTTGCCGAGAAGGCGGTATGTCACGAAGCCGCGCGCCTCGAACAGGGCCTGCAGCCCCTTGTTCTGCGTCGCCCCGGCCTTCACCTCGAACATGATGAGCGGCGAGTGCTCGCGGAAGAACCGGGGCGCGCCCTCCAGGATCAGCGCCTCCGCACCCTCCGCGTCGATCTTGACGAAATCCGGTGCGGGCCAGCCGACCTCCCGCTCCTGCGCGTCCAGGGTGCTGACCCGGATCGGCTCACCCAGGCGACCCTCCGCAGCGGACCCCCCTTCCCCGATCGCGTTCAGCTCGCTGGACTGCCCGTAATCCAGCCAGCCCTCCCGCTCCGTGTCGGCAAGGGCGGCACCGATCACGGTCAGGTTCCGAATGCCGTTGATATCGCGGCTGGCCTCAAGACTGGCCCGAACGGCGGCGGCCGGCTCGAAGGCGTAGACATGGCCGCCCTCGCCGACCGCCCTCGCCATGGTGAGCGCGTACACACCGAGATTCGCCCCGATATCGATGGCCGTCATCCCCGGCTTCAGCCAGGCGGCGATGAACTGCACCTCGCGCTCGAACCACTGTTCCTGTTCAAGCAGCACGTATGTGGTGATCGAGTCGAGCCGCGCGGGAACCTGGACCCGGATACCGGACTTCATTCGGATGACGAGGTCGTTCATCTGACCCTCAGCTGGCCGCATGCGCGGCGGGCCCGTTCGTTTACCCTTGTGCGGTAGCATATCCGCGCCGATCGGAACAGGACAGAGGCACGGTCGAGGACCGGCTTGCCTGCGAGCCTGCCTACTCTGCTGGCATGGCAGCTTGCCAGCCGGCAGTCATGCCCGTGTGGTGACCGCAGCGGTCAACTCCGGCAGCAGACCCATCAGCCGGGCCTTTTCCAGAAGATTCCTGACGCTGCTGGCGTGCCAGCGTGTTCCGCCGCGCGGCGTGCGCACCCGCGCCTGCTCCAGACGTGCCGCGACGCCGAGCAAGGTCGGCTTCTCCATGGCGGTCCATAGGGCGGCCACCATGGCCAACGCCGTCTCATCCTCCGCCCCTTTCCTGCCAGCGGGGCGAAGCAGTGCCGCCTCGGCGAGCCCGTCCCGGACAAGCCGGCGGACGGCCCTGATCAGGGCGTCGCGGGTCCAATCCCCACCGCCGGGCCTCTGCCTGTTCTGCTGCCGCAGCAGCGCCGCGATCTGGTCCCAGCTGGCACCGGCCGGCCGGAGCCGCCGCACCTGCGGCAGGAACTCCGCGGCGGCGGCGGCCACGATGTCGGACCGTCGATCCTCCCGCGCCCGGGCGACCTTCGCGACCGCATCCGGGTCACGGCGCCTGAGGCCAGGATTGCCCCCTACCCTGCCCTGCGCCCGCGCCGCGCGGAGGCCCGCCTTGGTCCGTTCACGGATCAGGGCGCGCTCAAGCTCCGCGACCGCCCCCAAGATCTGCAGCGTGAACCTTCCCTGCGGTGTCGTCGTGTCAACCGGATCGTTCAGCGAGCGGAAGCCGATGCCGCGCTTGTCCAGGTCCTCGACAACCTCCAGGAGATGGGACAGCGAGCGCGCCAGGCGGTCGAGGCGCACGACGACCAGGGTATCGCCAGGACGCGCGGCGGCCTGTGCCTTGCGGAGTTCCGGCCGCGCTCGCGAGGAGCCCGACATGATGTCCTGAAAGACGCGGGCGCAGCCGGCGCGGCGGAGCTCGTCCAGTTGCGGGTCGGTGGTCTGCTCGTCTGTCGAGACGCGGGCGTAGCCGATGAGGGTCATCGATCTGGACGACGCATGCCATGGACCGATTTCCTGATCATTGCAGCATCCTTCACAGTGACCGTATGTCCGACACCCAGCAGCAGCATGAAGGCGCCGATGACCGCGATGACCGCGCCCTCCCAGCTTTCGAAGACCGCGGTCAGCAAGCCCCCCGCGAGCGCCCAGGATCCGAACGTCAAGAGGACGGTCGTGCCCAGATAGCTGCCGACATATGCGGCCCCCCTGACGTCAGCTGAATGGTTCCGATAAGCGGTAGCCTCAACGGTTCCGTCCGCGTTGCGTGTGCCGCCAACAGACACCACGTCGCCTTTCTTGATCACCCACGCCTCGCTTACGGTGAGGCGGTATGTCGGCGGCGCGTTGTCCAGTTCGAACTGTACCTGCCGCTTGGTCAAAGCTCTCATGCTAGAGACGCGCCCCGTCGCGATGATGTGACGGGACGTCTTGGGACGAATAAGGAGCGGTCCCAAGATGGCGCAAAAGGGTCCGAGGGCGACGATGAGCAGCGTCAGGTAAAGCATTCTGTCCCACGATCGGATCGCTCCTGCGGTCATAGGAGCTAATACAAAGTCGCGCAAGTTTGAAAACGACCCTTTGCATTCTTGCGCAAAAGCGTGTTCACGTCGGTTCTGTGGCTGCCGACGGACGCCGGCCCTCGGCCCGTGCGGCCCAGGGGCCGGCGCTTGACTGGAGGGCACGGACGCAATCGCCGGCGCGCGGCACGGACCGACGCGATGGCCGTCACGCGGAAACTTGAATGACGATCTTTCCATTTCGCGCCGGAGGCCCCAAGATGAAGCGGCCTTTGAGCGGTCATGGAAACGCGATATGGGATCGACGGGTGGGGCGGGACGTTTCGACTGGTTGTTCGAGGAACCGACCGATCCTGATTTGCCGACACGGAACCCGCACGCTGGGAATGAGACGTCGCACGCCCCTGACGTGCCGGAGTTCTGTCTCGTCGCCGCAACGGCTGCCGTTGTGCGGTTGGATGAGCGCTTGACCATGGCGCCGCCGGATGTCCGGTCCGGCTGGCTGGAGCGGATGCTTGTCCGGGAGGCCGCGGCGAGCGCGCGCCTGGAGGGCTGGATCGTGGATGCGGACCGTCTGGAGCTGCTGGCGCGCGGGGCCGCTGTCGGCGCACCTGATGCGCATGAGGCGCAGGCTCTCCGTCTCCTGGCATTCGTGCGTGCGGCGGCTCGACGCTCACCGCGGCAGATGTTCACGGCCCGCCGTCTTGCCGCCCTCGCCAGCGTGCGCGACGGTGTCGGGATGCGGCGCGCGGCAGCGTGGCTCGGGCTTGTTCCCGACGGAAGTGCCGGTGGGATGGAAGCGCTTCAAAGCTTCTTTTCCGGATTCACGGTCGGCAATGTCGGCGGTCATGTCGCGCTACGCCATTCCGCCGCCATGCTGGCGCGCTGGCATGCATCGGATGCGGGCACCCTGTTCGGGGGGGCCTTTGGGCGCATGATCGCGACCGCCCTTTCAGCCAGGGTCGGGCTGACCGCGACCCCCCTGCCCCTGCTATCGCTGGGGTTCCTGGGACAGGCCCATTCCTACCGCCCGTGGGCGCCGGACTGGGAGAGCCGATGCTTGTCGGGATTCGAACGGGGAGCCATACGGGGCCTGGAGCTTGCCGGCGCGCTGGCGCGGCGACGGGCCGACCTGATTGAAGCGTTGGCGGATCGCCGCCGGGAAAGGCACTTGCCTGCTGCCGTGTCGGCGCTTGTGGCTAACGGGGGGGTCACCGCGTCGGACCTGGGGACCGCGGCCGGGATCACGCCGCGGGCCGCGGCGATGCTGATCGACTTGCTGGTGGAGCGCGGGCTGATCCGCGATGTGACCGGCCGTGCCTCGTTCCGGGTGTTCGCATTGACCGGACTTCCCTAGCGGCAGGCTGGCCTGCGGGCATGCTGGCAGGCCATCGAGACTGCATGCAACATGGGGTGATCGATGGCCGGCCAGCGCGCCGATGTGCCGCCATGCGGGCATGCTGGCATGCTGCGACCCAGTTGGCGGAGCGTCACAGCCTCGTCGCTCACGACGCGACCGAAGCCACCATGGGCGCCAGTTCGCGGTAAATCTCCAACACACGGGCGGTGACGAACGCGTCCCCGAACTCCGGGTCCACGACAGCGCGGCTCGCGGCACCAAGCCTTCGGCGCAACGCCGGGTCCCCGGCCATCCGGGCCAGCGCTTCGGACAGCGCCCGGGCATCCCCGGGCGGCACGAGAACGGCGTTGACCTCCGGCCGAGCCACCTCCCGGTTTCCTGGAACATCGGTCGCGACGATTGGCTTGGCGCATGCGGCGGCCTCGAGCAACGACTTCGGCACGCCTTCCCCGCCGATCGACGCCAGAACGGCGACATGGGCCCGCGCCCAAACGGCGCGCACATCCCGCACGCGGCCCAGCCATTCGACCCCCGGCAACTGGGACCAGGCCCGCAATGTCTCTTCCGGAATGGCCGCACGGCTTTCGGGGTCGCTGTCACCGGCCAGCAGCAGACGGGCATCGATCCCGGCCTCTCGCAGCCTCCCGATCGCATCCACAACTGTTCCGACACCCTTGATCGTCAGCATGCGGGAGACCTGGGCGACCGTGAACGGTGTCGAAGGCTCCCCGACCGGACTGAAGCGGGCGAGATCCACTCCAGAGCCGCGCAAGAGCTCGACAGCACGTACGGCGGGTCGGCGACGGGCCCATTCAAGGTCGTCGGCATTCTGGACGATCAGCCGCGCCATCCTTGACGATTCCAGCAAGCCCAACACGCCCCGCAGGACCGCGCCACCGATCCGCGCGCCAGGACCATCGCCGGAAAGAGCGACACCGCGCCCGGCGAGTGTCGTGACCACCGCTGGCACGTCCGCGAGCATTGCCGCGATCCCGCCGAGAACCGCCGGCTTGATGGCGACATGGTGGACGATGTGCGGTTTGAGACGCCGGTAGAGCGCCGTGATCCTGGCAGCGTCACGCAACGCCGCGACCGGCCCCGCGGAGCCACGGCGCCAGTCCAGCGGCACGAGTTGCGCGCCAGTGGCCCGTATCGCTTCGCCATGGTCTCGGACGCGGGTCACGACGGTCACGGCCAAGCCGGCCTCGACAGCCGCCCGGATCAGCGGGAGCCTATGGGAGCAGACGTACCAATCCTCGGTCACCAGGTAGAGAAGGCGGGTGGGGTCCGCCCCACCTGGCATGGGCCCGCTATGGATGGCAGAAGCTTCGGTGCGCAACGCGGCGTCATTCCGGCATGGCTGTACGGCACGGTTTTCTACGCCGGAACCGCACCCGCCGCCAGCAACATGATCGTCGACATGGCAGGTCGCCAACATGCTGGCGTGACAGCGTCTGGGTCGTGCAGGGGCGACATGACGCCAGCATGTACACTGGCAGCCACTCGCTGCTGACAACACGCCTTCACGGCTGCGTGCCAGCTTGCCAGCCTTCAAGCATTCCAGCCTGCCGGCATGGAGAACGGCTTCGTCCGGGCCACAGCGCGACGACATGCCGGCATGCTGCCATGAGGATATGCTGCCGCGCCGGCCTTCCGTCCCGACGCATCTAGCACGCCGCATGACCATACCCGGGACGCAGAGTTGGCGGCATCGACCCCATAATCCTCAAGGTCATCCCGGTAGCCAAAACCACTTCATTAATGTGCGGTTCACACATGATTCGTCTTGAAACCGTGTCCAAAGCCGTCCAGTCGACTGGACATCCGGTCGCGTTTCTTCTTTATTCCCACCAGTGGGATGCTGGGACGCGATTGGCCGCGTCGCGACCGCGGCCTTTTCGACGAGTGGGCATGGACAAGAAGCTCCTAAAACTGACGCTGACCTCCGGCTCGTCCAAGGTCTTCAACGTCCTCGACATAACCAAACAGGCGACCATGGCGGCCGCCGAAGGACAGGACGCGCCCAAACTGTTTTCCGTGAAGGCGCTCAATTATGGCGTCTTCTTCAAGGAGCCGGCCCTGGATGGGAAAGCCACCCGCGGCGGCGACCTGACCATCGACACCATGCTCTATTTCCCGTACGACGCAGACAGGATCATGGACGGCGGGGCGTCGGTCTCGCTCAACGACCCGCGCTTCGAGGCTGTGATCCGGGAGTTCGCACAGACCTTCGGCACGTCCGGCCACTCAGACTCCGGCACCGACCGCACCATCCTGCGCGTGCTGAAGGAGTCACCCTCCCTCGACCCGTTCCTGCTGAAGACGAACTTCCAGCGCCACGGGATCGAGGTGCCGACCCAGTATCTCAGGATCACCGACGACGAGTGGAACGCGATCCGCGACCATGTGCGGCAGAAAGTGTCGCCCATGATCGAGTTCGGGCTGACCGACAAGACGGCCGCCACGATCAAGAAGGTGGACGATTTCATCGAGCGGATCTGGGACGGCAGCGATATCTCCAGCCTTTTCCCCCTGCTTTCCGCCCTTTCCATCCCGCTGAGCGATGGCAACGAAGTGGTCTTCGCGTGGAAGGGCGTCACCTTCTTCGAGTTCCAATACAACAGGCGTTATGAGGCGATCCGGCAGCTGGCGACCTGGCTGAAGGAGGCCTCAGGCCCGGCCGACTTCGTTCCGCACTCCCTGAAGCTTCAGCTGGAGGGACAGTGCGATGTGGTGAAGACGAAGCTCCGCGAGGCTTGGCGGAGCGTCGCCAACATCGTCGAGGAATACAAGACGAGCTACGACAAGCTCTTCATCAAGAAGCAGGCCGCCGGCGATTTTCAAAACTTTCTCAAGAACTGCCGGCGCTACTATGTTGAGATGGGTGCTGCTTTCAACAAGATCGATCACAGCATCGAAATCTTCAATAACTTCACGCAGAACGGTAAGAAGCCGCGTCTGCGGTCGGAGGAATTGGAGGAGCTCTACTCCATCCTCATGGACGTCCTCCGCTAGACCGCCATTCGGCGCCTGGCCATGCCTGTACCATGGCGTGCTGGCATGCCTCCAGGCCGGCATCGCGGCACACAGGCGTTGACCGCAGACGGCACGTCTGCATGCGGACTCGCTGAACCGCCAGCATGCTGGCGCGCTGACACCTCCGCGCACTGGCATGTCGGCATTACGGCAGCGTCCCGTCAGACCGGCCGAAGCTCCCGGTAACGCGCGAGGAAGGCCGCCATCGCCTCCTCGGGACCCAGCGGCACGATGGGCGTTGGCGAGGGCGGCGGCAGGTCCCGCCAGTTGACGCGGTGCGGCGCGCAGAGGTCACGGAGTTCCGTCGCCAGGGCGCGCTGGTCGGCGATCTTGACGGCCTTCGGTTGCGGATAGGTCACCCCGAACCGCTCCGCCACGGCCCGCTTCAGAGGCGCCATGGCCGCCTCGATGGCCTCCCGGCCGATGCGCACTTTCCATGGCGTCGGCCAGTCACCGGTGAATGCCTCCTCCGCGTCGTGCAGAAGCGCCTCGTAGGCGAAACCTTCCGGTGCCAGCTGGCTCGCCAGCACGCAGTGCTGAGCCACGCTGTAGAAGCCGATCGTGTTCCCGACGAACCGGCACTGGTACGCCAGCGGCCGGGCGATATCCTCGATGTCGAAGCGGGTGAGGTCAGGCGCCTCCAAATCGACCGTACGCCCGGAGAAAGTCAGCATCACCGCAGTCGGCTCAGGCATCTCGAACAGGTCGAACTGGTCCGGATCCGGCCTTCGCGGCCGCGCGACGCGACGTGACATGCCCATCCTCCTCATGACAGCCCGCCGACCCTAGCAGAACCCGATCCTGTCCGTCCGCCACACGATCGTTTGCCGGAGCCCTCCGCTCCACGATAGATTGGGCATCACAACCTCCGGATCGCCGCACAGCATGACGCCCGTTTCCACAGCGTCGTCCACCATGCCAGCCGGCGTCATGTCGCCCGGGCTAAGGCCCGCGACCGCCCTGGGGAAGGGTGGCGCCGGAGCATCCCCATTCCAGCTCAGCGACGAGGAACAGCGCGTCGTCCGCGAGCTGCGGGCGCGGGACAGGGAGGTCCGCGCCCATGAACAGGCGCACATGGCGGCGGGCGGCCCCTATGTCTCCGGTCCCTACTATGATTATCAGAAGGGGCCGGACGGACAGCGCTATGCCGTCGGCGGCAGCGTCAACATCGACGCCTCCCCGGTTCCCGGCGACCCGGAAGCCACGGTGGCCAAGATGGAGGTGGTCATCCGCGCGGCACTGGCCCCGGCGGAACCGTCGCCACAGGATATGAAGGTCGCGGCCGCAGCGCGGGAGCAGAAGCTGCAGGCACAGGCCGACGCAGCCGCGCAACGGCAGCTCGAACAGCAGGGCAGCGTGCGGTCACGCCAGCGTGGCAGCGTGCTGGACATCGTCGTCTAGGGTGGGCCCTTTGCCGATGGCGGCCCTTCTGGCATAGTTGAGTGACTTGCGGGTGAGGGACAGGGCAACAACGTGGACATTACGGGCGCGACACAACTGCGGCAGCAGCTGGCGATCATCGGATTGAAGAGCCAGCTGGACTCGCAGCGAACACTGGCCACCGTGGTGGGCGACGCCCTGGCCGGCATGAAGGCGGCCGTGGCGGCCGCTCCCCCGCCGGAGCGCGGCGGGACGATCGACATCGCCGTCTGACCGGGCACCTCCGCCGAGAATCCAGCGGCGCAGCCGGCACCGGGCAGACCGGCCGGAACACTGCCCCCTGTAATTGACTCCACTCCGCGATAACACTATCTTGCGGTTTGGAGGTTTAGATGACCGCGATCTCGGTCCAGTCCCTGCCGCCGGCGATTTCGCCGCTCCCGCCCTCGACGGGCGCGGAACGGACGGAGTCGCGCGAGCCCGTGGGAGCCGAGGCGCTGCCCAAGCCCCAGGTCATCTACAATCCCCGGTTCCGCTTCGATACGGCCGCAAACGTCATCGTCATGGAATTCCGTGACTTCGAGACCGGCGAAGTGGCCCGCTCGGTTCCGAGTGAGCGTCAGCTCAAGGCCTACGCCGACGCCCAACGGCTGCCGGGGCGTGACGAGGCGCCGGTCGCCGTCTCGGGAAGCGGACGCGGCGCCCAGGGCGGAGAGGATCCGGCACCGGTGGTCGCGCCCCGGCCCTCCGAACCCCAGCCACCCACGACGGTCAGCGGCGCAGAAGACCGTGCGCCGGGCCGCCCGGCTGCGCAGGCCGCAGCCGGTTCAGGCGACATCGCCTGACATTCGGTCGGTCGTGCCCATCAGGCATGAACCTATAGCCGTTGGCTGATGCTTTCACCGCCCGATTGACACACACGTCCGAGTCGGGGCTGCCCGACAGCGCAGGGGACTTTATCCGAGCGCAAAATCGGGGTATGATCCACTACCGAAGATGTAGTTCAGAATGAGCGCGAGGTCACAATGACCACATCCATCCCGGCGATGCCGTCCTTTTTCCTGAGTGATGGGACGGTGACGGAACTGAATCGGCGGACGATCTGGGAGAGCCTTACCAGCACCCGCCGTTCGGAAATCCTTTCCAATCCGCCACAGACATCGACCAGCACCGGAAGCGGCACGAGCACGGGCACGACGGGTACCGGCACGAGCGGCACCGGCTCGACCGGAACACCCACGGGCAATTTCGTGTCGCGCGGGTCGAGCCAGCAGAACGCGTTGCCTGCCAACGTCTTCGCCAACCGGCTCGACTATTTCTCGGCCACCCCGACGGCCGAGACGTTGCAGGCCTTCGCGAAGATCTGGGCGACGGAGGACGACATCGCGTCGCAGATCACGGCGCGGGATCCGGCGACCCCTGTGACCAGTGCGACACGCGGCGCGCTGTTCATCGACCTTACACGCGGCTCCGTCGCAGAAGGCACGCGCCTCGCAAATCCTTTCGGGTCGTTTGTGGACGGCGTCTTCGTGCCGATCGGCACCGCGACCCAGAATCAGTACTTCGCCTTCGAGGATGCCATCCGCAAGCAGGAGGATCAGATCCGCAACCTGTTCGGGGGCACGCAGGGCCTGCTCGGTTATGATGCGAACGACAACGGACGCATCGACAACGAGAGCGAACTGTTCGGCTTCGACAACGCGGCGCTCCTTGGCGGCGTGCCGCTCAGCCTGGACAACCTGCTGCAGACGCGCCTCGTGAACGGCGTGTCCGAAGCCGGCCTGTCCTACGACGTCAACTACACCTCCAGCGACCCCGCCGACCGGATCAACTTCAACCGCTTCATGGTGTTGACGGGCAACGGCAACTCGGTGCGGATGAACCAGTTCGACCTGGAGTTCAATTCGGCGATCGGCAGCTACACCGCGGCGCAGACCCTCATGAAGCTGCAAGAAGGCGGCAGTTCGCTGACCATCCGGACGGAGCAGGGCTTCAACGTCACCCAGATCGTCGCCTGAAGCCCGGGCTGCGCAAGCGGCCATAACGCGGCCGGGCGACGCACATGTTCGTGATTTGGCAATTTATTGCGGCTATGGTGTGGCCGCGATGGCGCCGTCCGGACGCGTGGCGGCGCCCGTGAAGCGCACCCTGGAGACTGTTGATCATGGATCCGTACCGCAAAGCCCAGGCCGCCGCCGCGGCGACGAACGATCCCCGTGCGATCGAGCGCGACCTGCTGCTGCGCGTCACGCGGGCTCTCGAGCTGGCCGACGAGAAGGGCGACCGCTTCATGATGATCAAGGCGATCACCGACAATCAGAGTCTCTGGACCATCTTCGTGAGCGACGTGGTGGGGCAGGGGAACAAGCTCCCGGCCGAGCTCCGCGCCTCCATCGCGTCGGTCGGCATGGCCGTCATCAAGGAGATGTCGGAGAACTTCGAGAACCCGGACATCCCGTTCCTCGTCGAGGTGAACCGCAACATCATCGCCGGGCTGTCGGAAAGACCCGCCGCCGGCCCCGCGCCCCAGCGGCCAAGCCGCGAAATCTCCGCGGAAGCCTGATCGGAAGGATAGGATCTTCGTCCAGGCGGCAGCCCGAAAGAAAAAGGTCTTGCGTCGGCTGCCCCTTTCGCGTTAAGCATCAGCGTACCGTGTATTCCTAAAAAAGGGAGATCACCAAAATGGTCATGAACTCTGTCAACACGAATCCCGGCGCCCTCGTCGCTCTCCAGAGCCTGAATCGGACGAACGAGGCGCTCCAGTCCGTCCAGAAGCGTGTCACCACCGGCAACCGCGTCAACGACTCGATCGATGACGGTGCCGCTTTCGCCGTTGCCCAGACCCTCCGCAGCGAGTCCGGCGCCTATGGTGCCGTGAACCAGCAGCTGAACGTCGGCAAGGGTGTCGTCGGTATCGCTCTGGAAGCGTCCACCCAGATTTCGAACACGCTCGCCAAGGGCCGTGAGGTTCTGACGAAGCTGGCGGATGCGAACCTCAGCACCGATCAGCGCAACCAGTACAACGCCGACCTGGCGCGTCTGCTGGGCGAAGTGAAGAACTTCATCGACAGCGCCAACTTCAACGGCGTGAACCTGATCAGCGCCACCGCCGCGTCGCGCAAGATCATCTCGAACATCGATGGCACGCTGTTCACCATCAACGCCCAGACGCTGAACTCTGCGACGGTCGCTCTCGCTGCTGTGGCGGACGCCACGGCGGCGGCGGCGGCCCTGACGGCCGGTGGCGCCTGGAGCAAGGGCAACGCGGCGACCTCGACGGCCCTGAACGAACTGGGCGGCGACATGCGCCGCATCAACAACCAGATCACGTTCAACGCCGCGCTGCAGAAGGCGACGGACGAGGCCATCGGCGCCATCGTCGACGCCGATCTGGCGAAGGAAAGCGCCCGTCTGCAGTCCCTGCAGATCCGGCAGCAGCTGGGCACCCAGACGCTCAGCATCGCGAACCAGGCTCCGCAGATCCTGCTGGGTCTGTTCCGGTAAGGTTCCCGGCGCTAGACGGAAACCGGAAAGGGGGGCGGAAGCCCCCCTTTTCATTTACGCATCCCTGTCACGGTGTGGGACGAGCGCTTGTCCCTTGCTGGTCCCAACACCCAGCAAGTTGGGAGTACCTATTCCCCGCCCACTTGATATAGTGGGTAGGCTCGGTCATGCCTCGAACGACGAAAGACCGGCAACAGCAGGCGCACGGGGATTTCATGTCCGACAATCAGACCGCTTCCTCCCCGGGCAAAGCGTCGCAGATCGTCACCCAGTTCCTCCAGTTCCTGTCTTACGGACCCGAGATGGCCGCCGGGTTCACGGACCGTCTTCGCAAGCGCATGGGGACGGTCGGGATCATCACGGCTTTCGATGCCGTGCTGGCTGGTGGCTCCGCTCCAGACTCGATGATCGACGACCTGTTGTCGGCCGCCGTGATCGCCGAGGAGAATGGCGATCAGTCCGGCGCGAAGGCCTACCTCGACCTTGCGCGTAAGATCGCACCCGAGGATTCCAGAGTTCTCCATGACTGGGCGGCGATCCAGTTCAAGCTGGGAAACGTCGCCGAGGCGCTTACGGCCTTCCGACAGGCCCTTGCGGCGGGCCTCCAGAACCCGGAGGCGACCCTGAACCTCGCCATCGCGCTTGTCGGTATGGACCAGCATACGGAAGCGCGAGCCCTCCTGACCGATCTTGCGGCCGAGGCAAGCCCCCTCGGCGCACAGGCCCTGTTGGTCCTCGCGAAGCTGGATCTGGCGGAATTGAAGCCAGCGGAAGCAAGATCCAAGCTCGAGCAGGCCTTGCGCCTGGATCCCAAGAGCAAGGGCGTGCTTGGCGCCCTGGCGAGCCAGGAGTATGTCCTGGAGGATTTCAAGGCGGGCGCCGCGTGGTTGCGACAGGCTCTGGACCACCATCCGACGGACAACAAGCTGTGGACCCAGCTTGGGGAAATGCTCTTCCGGGCGAAGGACCATGCGGGCGCCGAGGACGCTTTCCGCGAGGCGTTCGCGCTCAAGAGCCTTCCGGGGGACGCAGCACACGTCTGCCATGTCGTGTTCCATCGCCGCGGCAGGCAGGCTCTGTGGACGCTGGCGGATGAACTCGCCACCAAGGTCGACAGCCGCAAGGATTTCTACAGTCTGCTCGGTCACTTGCTGTACCAGGACTATGCCTCGGTCGAGGCGATGACGGCGTTCCAGTACGCGTTCCAGGAGGACCCAACCGACAAGTCAATCCTGACCGGCATCGCGGCGATCATTCGGATGTCCGGCGACGCGATGAAATCACGGGAGTTCCTGGAGTGGGCGATGGCCTCGATGGAGGACTCGCCGACCGTCTGGCAGGGGCTTGGAACGACGCTCTATGAAACGGGCGCCCATGACCAGGCCGTCGATGTCCTGATGAATGCCGCCCGACGCTGGCCGGACAGCATTGAGATCATCGGCACGCTGCTGCTCGCCATGCATTACCAGCCCACGGCCACGGTTGAGCAGATGAGGGCGGTCGGCGAGCTGCTGGCCGACGCGGGCGACCGCAAATATGGCGGACTTGCACAGCACTGGAACCCGCGTCCGCCTGGGCAGGGCGACCGCCTGAACATCGGCTTCATGTCCGGTGGATTCCGCAACCATCCCGTCGGTCATTTCGCCCGGGGCCTCCTGGAACACATAGACAAATCGCGGTTCCGTGTCGTCCTGCTGGATTCCGGGACCGAGCGGGATGCCACCACGGACATCTTCTTCAAGCTGGCGGACGAGGTCGTAGACCTGACGGTGATGAGCGATCCGATGGCGGTCGCCCGGGCCCGATCCTTGAACCTGGACGTGTTCATCGATTTGGCCGGATGTTTCCAGGGCGCCCGCCTGGCGCTTCCCGTTTCCAGGGTGGCGCCCGTGCAGATGAAGTGGGTGGGCGGTCTGTGCGGAACCACCGGTGTCAGACAGTTCGACTACGTCATCAGCGATTGGATCGAGAGCCCCGCCGGCGCGGAGGCGGCCTTCGTCGAGCGATCCGTGTATCGCCTGCCGCACGATTATGTCTCCTACATGCCGTCGGCGATCACGCCCGAGGTGCGCCCCTTGCCCGCGCTTGAGAACGGGTTCGTGACGTTCGGCTGTCTGAACAATTACGCCAAGCTCAACGATCCCTTGCTGGACGCCTGGGCCCGGATCCTTCACGCCTGCCCGGACTCCCGCCTGCTGCTGCTGTCGCTGCAGTACGGCAATCCGAAGATCGTCGAAGCGCTGAAGGGGCGGCTTTACGAGAGGGGCATCACCCCCGACCGGATCGAATGCATCGGCAAGAGCCCCCACCGGGTCGTCCTGCAGACCTATGGGCGCATCGACGTCGCGCTCGATCCGACGCCATACAGCGGCGGCCTCACCACCTGCGAAGCGCTCTATATGGGCGTCCCCGTGGTCACCGCGCCACAGGCCTCCTTCGCCAGCCGCCATTCGGCGTCGCATCTGGTGAACGCCGGCCTGGGGGAATTCGTCTGCGCCACGATGGACCGCTATGTGGAGGTCGCCGTGGCCACCGCCCGTGACTTGGATCGCCTCGCGACGCTCCGCGCGGGCCTGCGGTCGAGGATGCAGGCATCGCCGCTGATGGATCACGCGCGGTTCGCCCGGGATTTCGAGGACATGCTTTTCGCCGTCACCGGAAAGACGCGCTGACGGGCTGGACATCGCTTGAGGGGGGATTTGGGATGACAGGAACGGCCACCGTCGGCGGCAACAGCAGGGCGACCGAACATGCCGTGCTCAGCACGGTGACGGCCGCGCTCAAGGCCGCGCACGCGGCGGGGGACATGGCGGCCCTCCAGACCGCGCTGACACAGGTCGAGACGCTTTGGCGCGTCTTCGTCGTGGAGGTGAGCAACGACGGGAACCCGCTGCCGAAGCCACTGCGCGAGGGCATCGTCAACATCGGCATGGCGGTGCTGAATGAAATAAACGGCAAGGCGCCCAAGGACGTCGACGTCGACTTCATCCTCGATATCAACAAGGCGATCATCGACGGGCTGGCGAGCCAGTAGCCGATGGTCGCCGCGGGCATCAGGCGCTGAACGGGCAGGCAAGGGGACAGGGCAGTATGGAAACGGCAAATCAGGAAAGCGCGCGCCTCGTCGAACAGGCCCGTAAGCTCATCGGCGAAGGCAAGGGAGATGTCGCCCGGGTCTGCATCGACCTCGCCCTCCGGCTTGACGGCACGGATCCCGACGCCAGGGCGCTGGCGGGAGAGATGGCGTTGCGCTCGGGCGATCTGCCCGGCGCCATGAACCATTTCACCGCGGCGCTGGCGGCACACCCCCGGAACGTGACGCTTCTGCGCAGCCGGGCGCAGTGCTGGTCGCTCAAAGGCGAGCCCGCGCGCGCCATCATGGATTTGTCGGAGGCGTTCCTGGCGTCGCCCGACGATTACGACCTGCTCATCGACCTCGCCGACACATTGGGCGACGCCAATCTCCACGATGAGGCGGCACTCTACTACAAGAAAGCGGCGGACATCGCCCTCGCCGCCTCCAACGTGCAGCAAGTCGTCGATGCCCAGTTCAAGCTGGGTCTTGCGATGGACAGGCTGGGGGAAGAGGAGGCGGCGCTCGAGATCTTCCGGGCGCTGGCCACGATCAACCCGGACAATGACAATGTGCGCGGCAATGTCATCAAGCTGCTGTGGCGCATGAGGCGCCGGGAGGAGGCGGCCGGGCTGCTGGAGAAGGAGTTCGCGCGGGGCAGCCAGGACGCGAACTACCTCACCATGTACGCCACCTACCTGCTGAGCGCCAATCGTCTGGACGAATGCCGCCAGACCCTGGCCAAGGCGGAGTCCCTCTATCCCGACAACGTGCTGTTCAAGCATCTCGGCGCCGCCATGCGCGGCGACGATGTGACCTCAGCGCCGGCCGAGTACATCGTCAACGTCTTCGACGCCTATGCGGACACCTTCGACGAGCACCTGATCCAGGGTCTGGTCTATCGCGGTCCCGGGGTCATGGCACGCCACATCGAACGGAACCTGCCGGCGGGCGGGAAGTTCACGAACTGCCTGGACCTGGGCTGCGGCACCGGCCTGCTCGGCCTCGTCATCCGCGACCATGTGGAACGGCTGACCGGCATGGACCTGTCCGGCAACATGCTGGAGAAGGCGCGGGAGAAGGGGATTTACGACGCCCTGGACAAGGCGGATATCAAAGACTACCTGCGCGCCCAGTCGGATGCTGGGCAGCGATTCGATCTGATCGCCGCCGCCGACGTGTTCCTCTACATCGGTGAGCTCGACGCCGTCTGCGCCGATGTCCACGCCGCGTTGGCCGACCCCGGGTTCTTTATCTTCACGGTGGAGAAGACGACGGAGACGGGGCGCTACAAGCTGTTGCCGAACGGCCGTTTCGCCTACGCCAAGGACTATCTGGAGGGTTGCCTGCGGAAGGCCGGGTTCACCGAGTTCGTGGTGATCGAGGACCAGCTCCGCATGGAGGAGCGTAAGCCCGTCGAGCATTACATCGCGATGGCCGGCAAGGGGCGACCGGTCGTCCTCACAACGTGAACAGGTGAGGGACCGGGTCAGCCGGCGCTCAGGATTCCAAGACCGCGTTCGGTCTCGCGCACGCTCGCCTTCAGCGCCGGATGTTCCAGGCGCCAGCGCGCGAAACAGCGCCGCTCCTCCTGGCGCTTCAGATCGTCGAGGAACACCACACCGCGATCGGTCAGCCGGGTGATCAGCAGCGGCCCGGCGGGATAGCGCACCAGCATATTGTGGCGGCCCACCGGTCCGTCGACGAGCAAAATGTCGATCGGCCGCTCCGGCAGGTCGGCCAGCGCGTACCAGGCGTGGTCCTCGCCATAGAAGCTGTAGGGCTGAAGCGGCGCCTGGATCACGGTCGCATAGTCCGCCACCCCGGCGATGGCCAGGTTGCGGCGGGTCAGCGCCACGTGGTCCGCGTCCTGTTCCAGACTGTAGACATGGCCCCGGCCGGCAAGCTGCATGCAGCGGGCGAGGGCGACGGTGGAAGTCCCACTACCGCATTCGACCGCGACTTCAGGCCCATTGTCCAGGGCCCAGTTGACGACCTCAAGCAGCATGTCCGGTGCCGCCGCCCAGGTGTTCCCGGGCGGGAACACGCCGCGGGGCCAGTTCAGGCGGAAATGGATCCGGTCCAGGGCCTCCGCATGATAGCGCTGCCGGGCGACGAGGTCCGGCAGTACGGACGTGGCCAGCGTATGCAGGTCGTTGCGCAAAGCCTCGATCTGCTGGGCGAGGCTCGCGGCGGCGTCAGTCATGTGGGGTCTCCCGTCGCCGCCCCCAGGAGGACACGGCGCGCAGGTCGGCGGCTGGCCGCCCAGGGCTGGAATCGTCCTCGCGGACGGCGTGGACGATCACTCGCCGCCCACGGTTCCATCGGCGACGAGCGGGGCGAGGCGTCCGAGCATCTCCACGACCTGGTCCCGCCCGAACACCTTGACCAGCGAGGCGAGGCCAAGGTGCATGGCGGTGGCCCCGATCAGCTGCTCCTTGATGCCGACGGCGCGCAGATCGCTGAAGCACTGCTCAAGCTGGCTGCTGGCGAACCGGGTATGCTCATCGGCGATGCGCTGGATCAGCACCAGATCACTCAGGGTCGGCTTGTCGCTCATCGTCCCGCTCTTTCTTGCTGCCCCCCAAAGATCGCGGAATCCTGCCGCTATCTTCTGAGGAAAACCTTAACGCGCGCCCGGATAGTCCGCAAATGAAAGAATTAATCCGAACGCGCCCCTACGCGTCCGTATAGCGCCGGGAGAAGCGGAGCTGAACGCTGCCGGACCGGTGGAAGCGCAAGACCCAGGGAAGTTCAGGGAACAGTCGACGAGGCGTCATCTTCAAGGTTAGGACGGAGATGTGGCCGACCTTTCCCATGGCGAGCCCATGGCGGAGTTGAGTCTTCCGCGAGAAAGGGGTAGGATGCAACTGCGATCAAAAGGAGAGCACAATGTCCTTGGGCAGTCTGCCCGCATCGGTCATTTACCGGCTGGCGGAGAAATCCGACTCCTCAGCCCTCGACCGGACGCGCAGCAGCGCGCAGATCCAGCGTACCGTCACTGACTTCCGCGCCCGGCTCGACCGCGTGGGTTCGGTTGACGACGTCTTCCGTGATCGCCGTCTTCTGCAGTTTCTCATGGACGCCACCGGCAACAGCCGGGAGATGGAGTCCGTCGGCGTGGTGCGCCGGGCGCTGACCTCGCCGGATGACGACAAGAACATCGCGGCCCGGCTGAACAAGCCGCAACTGAAGTCGGCCGTGGGCTTCCTCGGCCTGAACAATGGGATCGCCAAGCTCAAGAATCCGGAAACGGTGAAGGAACTGGTCGACGCCTACGTTTCCACGCAGCACGAGCGGTCGCTGACGCAGGGGAACGGCAATGTGAGCCGGGCCCGCTACTTCAAGCAGAACATCGCGGCGGCGGCGGACGACCCGTTCAAGATCCTGGGCGACCGCTTCCTGCGCGACGTCATCACCAAGACACTCGGCCTGCCGGAGCGCATCGCCGTCCAACCGGTGGAGACGCAGGCCCGCGCCATCAGCTCGCGCGTCGATCTCGCCAAGTTCAAGGATCCGGAGTTCACCGACAAGTTCATCCGGCGGTACCTGACCATTGTCGATCAGGAGACCGCGGCGAGCGGTGGAAACGCCGCAGGCGCGTCGGCGCTGGCCCTGTTCGGCGGCGGAAACCTGAACGACCTGCTTCCCTCGGTCAACGCGTTGCGGACCGGCGTCAACATCGTCGTCTGACGGTTTCAGGGCGTCGTCGCCGGCGCGATGCCGGAAGCGAGCTGGGCTTCCGCAGCCGCTCCGGCGATCAGGCCCTGGATCACGTTCTCGTTCATCGTCAGCAGGAAATCGACATCCAGTTCCGCCTGGATGTTGTCGTCGATCTCCTGGATGATCGAGCGGCTGGCGATGACGATGCTCCGCCGAAGGTCGCGCGGCAGCTTGTTGTCCTGATGCTGGACGTCGTCCAGGAAAACCTGCCAGACCATCCGGTTGTTCAGCGCGGCCTTCATCAGGCCGATCCGGTCCTGGTTCTCCACGCTGTGCCGCAGCGCGTAGTTGATCGCGCGGAGAACGCGGATCTCGGTCTGCCGCGGGGTTTCGGTGGACTCATGGACCCGCTTGTAGGAACCCAGGGACATGGCCGGTTTCCGGCTGCGCGACGGCGGGCGGGATTGCCCGGCGGCGCAGGATACCGGCGATCACGCCGGCGGAACAGACCGAAGCGCGCCGACCCCGCTCAGCGCAGGAAGTTCAGCAGCGACAGCCCCTGCAGGTCGGCCGTGATCTTGTAGGTCGCCTGAAGGACGACCTGGCTCTGCTCGATCCGGGCGAACACCTCCGCAAGGTCGGCGTCCTCGATCTGGCCGATCTCAGTCTCCAGGTAGACACCCACATCCTCGTGCTTCGACTTGAGGGCCTGAATCTCCTTGCGCGTCAGACCCAGCTTGCCGATCTCGTTGTTCAATTCGGGAATGCTGTTCAGCGTCAGTTCCTGGCCGCGGGCCAGGACGGCGCGGTAATCGGCGTCCTCGGCGGGGTCGTGCTGAACGGTGGCCGCGATCGCGAAAGCCTGGATGATGTCGCGGAACACCGGCAGGTCGGCACGCACGCCGTACTCGACGTCGAAGTTCGTGTCGACGCGGGCGCGGGGGCCGTTGCCGGCATAGAACAGGCTGCCTCGGAAGATCGGTGCCACGTCGACAGACGCGGTGCCCGGCGGTGCCGCCGGCGCCGGCGCCGTCACGAAACCGGCCGGTGCGGGATCGTAGGCGCGGCCGGGATCGTTCAGGGCGGCGTCCATGGCGGCGACCACGGCCGTGCCGTCGACACCGCCGGTGCGATACTCCCCGACCAGGTTCTGGAAGCGGGTGATCAGCTCGGCGGGATCACGGACGGGCGGGTCGTCCCTGCGGTCGATGTCGTTGCCGGCGAACAGGTAGCGGCCGTCCAGGCGCGTGTTGAGGATGTTCGCGATCTCGCGCAGTCCGCGGCGTCCGAACTCGTTCAGGAACGTGGTGTCGTTGTTCACGTTGCCGGCGACCTTGGAATACTCCGTGCGCAGTTCGTTCATCAGGGTGGTGATGCGGGCGAGGGCGGCGTCCATGACGCCACCGCGCGTCTCCACCGTGTCGATGTTGCGGCGGAACACCTCGATCTGGTCGACGGCGGCGCGCACATTCAACGAGCGCCGGGCGTCGGCGCCAAGATCGCCGAAGGTCGTGCCCCGCTTGCCGGTCGTGGCCTGGGTCTGCAAATCCAGCAGGCGTTCCTGCGTGCGCAGCATGTCCGTCTGGATGCGCTTGAACTGACCGATGGTGGAAATCCCGGTGGTCATGGCAGGTTCCCCCTAGAATCAGCGGTTGATCGCCAGGATCTCGTCCAGCAGCGTCTGGCTGGTCCGCAGCACCTGAGCCGCAGCACCGTATGTGCGCTGCAGGATCGTGAGCTGCGCAAGTTCCTGGTCAAGATTGACACCTGTTTCGTTCGAGATCCGTCCGTCCAGCGACTCCCGGAGATCGCGGGCCTGGGCGACCAGCGACGTCGTCTCCGACCGGGCCTGTCCCTGATTGGTGATCAGCGCCTCGATGAAGTTCTGGAGCGAGGCCTGCTGGGGCAGCCGGGATTCCAGGTTCGCCAGCACGTCCGGCCCGACATTGCGGGTGCGGAACGGGGTATGGGGCGTGCCGTCGCGCTGGGTCTCCCCGAACGCCACGTCCAGAACGAGCTCGATGACGCTGTTGGCGACCGTCAGGTTGGGCGGCGTCGCGGGGACGCCGGCGTTGCCGTAGCGCAGGAACTCCGGGTTCTCCGTTTCGGGGCTCAGCCGCAGACGCCCGGCCAGACCGACATAGCCGGCCGGTCCCGCGACATCCGGCGGGATTCGCGCACCGTCACCGACGGGCGGCGGCGCTGACAGGGGATCGGTGTAGACCCGGGTATTGTCGTCGGAGAAGATCGACATGCCGGCCGCGCGGAAGCGCAGCGCCAGCTTGTGGGCGAACTCGTCGAGCTGCGCCGTCAGCGTGGGCATGGTGACGTCGCGCAGCTCCAGCAACGCGCCGATCTTGCCGCCCTTCAGCTGGTTGGTGATGTCGGGGCTGTCAGGGCTCGTCGCCAGCGTGATCGGCGCGACATTGCCCGGCGGCGAGGCGCGATAGTAGGAGAAGTCGTCGAGGGTGGACGGCGTGAAGGACAAGGGGTAGGGCTGCTTCTCGACCAGGGTCTGGCCCGTCCGGGTCAGCACGACCATGCGGCCGTCGGAGACCCTGGCGTATGAGATGTCAACCCATTCCGAGAGGGTCCGCAGGGCCTGGTCGCGTTTATCCTCAAGCTCCGCGGTGCTGCGGCCGGCCTGCGTGTCGCGGACGATCGCCTCGTTCAGTTCGTGGATCTTGCGGAGTTCGACATTGACGCTGTCGATGGCGGCGTCCAAGTCGGCCTGCACATCGTTGCGCAGCTGGGTGACGCCCTGGGCCATACGGTTCAGCTCGCGGGTCAGCCGCTCGGCCGTGTTGATCGCGTTCAGCTGCAATGTGCGGGATTCCGGCGTCGCCGAAAGCTGCTCGAACGACACGCGCAGATCGGCGAGCGAGGCGGCCAGTGACGTCTCGTCCTCCGGCCGGCCGCTCAACAGCTCGATCTTGCTGAGGAAGTTCTCACGCACCTCCAGGCCGAGGGTCAGGCCGTTCTGCCGGAAGGCCTCGCGTTGGAGCGTGGCATTGACTGACCGGACCACCTCCGACGAGCGCACACCCGTACCGACACCGCCGATGACCACGGCCTCCTGCTGACGCGTCTTGCGCGTGAAGCCCGCCGTCTCGGCGTTCGCGATGTTATGCGAAACCGTGTCCAGGCTCCGCTGCGCGGTGCGCAGGCCGCTGAGGGCGTTGTTGATCGCGAGGTTCAGGGTCATGGAAGGCGGTCCCGACTGTGTCGTCCTTCCAAAAGCAAGTCGCATGCCAGCGCCGCCGTCAGGGAATCCGCAGGATTTCAGGGGTGCGGTCACTGCGGACCGGCGGGACGTGGCGGCAACCCGGCACATTCTGCCGGGCCACCGGGTCGGATCGGCCTGCCAAGCCCGCCGTGACGCCGCGCGATGGATGTGGTGTTGTCGGATCAGTTGACGGATAAAGACATCCAGGATCGAAAACGCTGTGCGATACTGGCGCCATCGGGCGACCGTCGCCGGTTCGGTCCCGGGTTGAGCGACGCGCGTCCGACGGACGGGGTCCGGATCGTCTTCTCTGGTGGACAGACCATGCCGCTGAAAGTGTCTTTGCGCGCGGGAGAGCGTCTTATCGTCAACGGGGCGCTGATCTCGGCGGAGAACCCGACCAGCCTCATTTTCCACAATCGCGCGACCATGATCCTGGAGCGGCAGATCATGCGGCCGGAGGAGGCGAACACGCCAAGCCGCCGCATCTATTTCGCCGTGCAGAACGCCTATGTGAGCGAGCCCGGAGAGAAGCCCTACTGGGTCGAGCAGGCCAACCGGTTGATCGACGAGCTGAGCGAGGCCACCACGCTGCCCAGTGTGAAGGAAAGCCTGAGCCAGCTCCGCATCAGCTTCCAGCAGGGCGACTATTATCCGGCGATGCGCACCGCGCGGGCCCTGTTCGCGCACGACGACAAGTTCCTGCCGCCGGAGACGCGGGGGATGCCGCCGGGCAAGTCCGGCCCGGCGGGCTGAAGCATACGCGCGTGTTGAGGCACCGGACGTAAAGAAATCGGGTCCGGGACCGCCTTTTGCGATCCCGGACCCGTGTCACCGACCGATGTCGGTCAGCGGATTTACCGCTTCATCGCCAGGGTTTCGGTCAGCATTTCGTCGGACGTGGTCACCACGCGGGTGTTCGCCGAATAGGCCCGCTGGGTCACGATCATCTTCGTGAACTCCTGGGCGATATCGACGTTCGACCCTTCCAGGCTGCTCACCACCAGGCCGCCGGCGCCGTTGGAGCCGGGGTCGTCGGCGCGGGCGGCACCGCTCTCCAGCGTGGTCACGAAGGCGTTGCCGTCGACCTTCTGCAGGGCGTTGGGGCTCGTCACCTGGAAGACCGGGATGCGGGCCAGGACGCGGGAGCGGCCGTTATCGTAGTTGGCGACGATATCGCCCGAGGACCGGACCTCCAGCTCACGGAAGGCGCCGCGGGTGAAACCGTCCTGCGTCAGGGCGAAGACGTCGATCGCCTCGCCGGCGAACTGGGTCAGGCCGCTCGTGCTGCTGCCGAACTGCCCGAAGTTCAGGCGGACCGTCTGGTTGCCCGTGCCGAAGTTGAGGTTGAACTCGACGAAGGCGTCGTCGCCGGTCGTCTGGTTGGCCGAGACGCTGGCGTTGCCGCTGCCGACGTTGGTCGTCGTCAGCGACGTGATGGTGCCGCCATCGCCGAAGGTCACGCCGATATGGGCGGGTGTGGTGCCGTTGACGGTCGCCTGCGGGGTGGCGGTCGTGGCCGCGAAGGTTTTCGCGGTCAGGAACAGGCCGGACCCGCTGACCTCAGCCGTCATGGTCGCTGGCGCGCTGGCGTTGATCGCGCTGGCCAGCCGCTCAGCGATGGTGGCGATGCCGCTCTCGGTCCCGTCGGTCGTATAGCTGATCACCGTGCCACCGACGTCGATCGAGTAGATGTCGCCGACGTCGCCGGCGGAACCAGCCAGCGGCACGAAATCCTGCTGACGCACCCCCACGGTGTTGGGCGTGGCGTTCACCCGCGTGATCGCGCCGGCCGCCGAGGATGTGGCGGACGACGTGAACGAGGTGCCGTTGGCATTGCCGTTCAAGGTGATCACGCTGCCGGCGATGGTGACCGTGCCGGGCGCCCGGCCGCTGGCGTTGATCTGGCTGAACAGCTGGACCGCGATGGAGTCCGTGGTGTCGAAGGCCTGCGCCACGTAGGAGAAGGTCTGGCCCTCCAGCGTGACGGAGTAGGTGGCACCGGCGGTCGCGGTGTTGACCGTGACCGTGTCGACCTGCGGCACCGGGGCGACGGCGGCGCGGACGGCGACCACCGGGCCCATGGTGTTGTCGTTGATGCCGGTCAGCGAGCCGGACGTGGCCTGGACGCCGCTGTCGGGGGAATTGATCGCGAGGCGCCAGTTGTTCGGCGACTGCTGGCGCCAGTTCAGCTGCAGGTCCCGCGACGAGCCGTTGCCATCGATGATGGAGATGGTCTGCGGCGGCAGCGGCTGGTTGGCCGGGGGCGTCAACGGCAGGTTGGCCGACAGGTTCACGTTCCGCGTGGCGCTCGGATTGTCGATCAGCTGCTGCAGGCGGATCGGCTGCGGGATGCCGCGTTCGATGTCGCCGGTCGCGGCGTTGATGCCCCAGCCGTTCAGATAGAGGCCGGAGCTGTTGCGCAGGTAGCCGAAGCGGTCGAGCGCGAAGTCACCGGCGCGGGTGAAGACGGGCGCGCCGCTGAAGGCGACATCGCTCTGGCCGTCGGTGCCCCGGCTGACCTGGAAGAAGCCGTTGCCGGAAATGGCGATGTGGGTCCGGGTGTCGGACTGCAGGATGGTGCCCTGCAGGTCGTTGGTGAACTGCGGACGGGCACGCACGCCGCCCGGCGCATGGATCGACGAGTTCGACTGTGTGACAAGGTTCTGGAAGCTCGAGTCGACGCGCTTGAAGCCCACCGTCTGCGAGTTCGAGATGTTGTCGGCGAGGTGGCCGAGTGCCCGGGCCTGTGCGGTAAGGCCGGTCACCGCGGTGGTGAGTGAACCAAAAACGGACATGGCAAGTCTCCTTCCTGCACGGGCCACAGGCGTGGCGGCGAATTGTCCCGCCAACCATCAGCAAGGGGTGTGCCAGTCGCTGGAAGCCAGGATTTCCGCCGTTTCCACGTTCGTTCGCGGATACATTCCGCCGATCCGGCGGCAGAAGCTGCATGTGGCCGGTAGGCGAAAGGTGCCTAGTGGCGGGCGTCGTGGGCGGGTCCAGTTGCCGCACCGGATTGAGGGCCTACCTGGATTCGTATACGATTAAGAGTTCGTTGAGGGACCTGGCCCTTAATGTGGCTCCAGGTGGTGGAAAAGCCCGCCCAAAATCAGTCCTAAAGGGGAACCGAACGATGTCGAGCAGTGTCAGCATGGTGAACGGGGGCGAGATCGCCCGGGCGTTCGCCCAGGCCTCCCAGGCCAACATCAACGCGGCCACAAGCCGGCTCGAGCGGCTCAATGAGTTCACGGACGCCATGATAGACCGACAGGCGCGCCAGCTGATCAGTTCGATCCAGCCGTCGCGCCTTGAGAATATCGGCCAGCAATCCCTCGTCCGGGGCGGAATCGTCGACCAGTTCGCCTGACCTCGGCCTGAGTGGTTCCGCCTCTGGCGAAGGCGGGTGTTTCGAAACCCTTGGGAGCAGGGCACGGATTCCTCTAGAAGGATGTCCTGACGCCGTTCCGTGCGGGAGCGGTGGCGCGCAATCGGGGAACACGGGCGCCAGGATGAGTTTCGAACAGGTCGAGGAATGCTGGCAGCTGAGCGATCAGGCCAGGGAATTCGCCAAAGGCCTGGTGCCGCCACCGACACCTGCGGTTTATTGGGACCGGTTCTTCAAGGGCGCCGCGCTCGTGGATGTCGAGCGCACCCTTCGCGAAGGCGGCACGTCTCCGTCACGCATCTTCCTGAAATCGCCTTATGGCCTGCAATGGCGGCCCGACCACGCCGACTGGATCCCGTTCCGGCACGGCGATGTCGCCTTGCCGCCGCTGGACCTGGATTGACCCCCTTGGCCCGCATGCGGAACCGCCGCCGTACGACGCGCATGATGGCGCGGCGGTTCTGATGTGCGGCATCGCCGGCATCTGGCGCCTGAATGGCGGGTCCGCCGACGCTGTCGCGCGGGTCGCCGGGGCGATGATCGACACCCTGCGCCACAGGGGGCCAGACGATCGCGGTGTGTGGGTCGATGAGGCCGCAGGACTCGCCCTGGCCAACCGCCGTCTCGCCATCGTCGATCTTTCACCCGGCGGGCATCAGCCCATGCGGTCCGCCGATGGGCGCGTGGTGATCGCGTTCAATGGCGAGATCTACAACCACCCCGCCCTGCGGCGCGATCTGGAGGGGGAGGGGGTGGCGTTCCGCTCCAGGAGCGACACCGAGGTTCTGGTGGAGGCGATCGCCCGCTGGGGCCTGGACGCGACGCTGACGAAGCTGAACGGCATGTTCGCCCTGGCGGTCTGGGACGTTGCCGCCCGCCGGCTGACCCTTGTGCGCGACCGGCTGGGGGAGAAGCCGCTCTACTGGAGCCTGTCGGGCGGCGTCCTCCGCTTCGGTTCCGAACTGAAGGCCCTGCGAGCGGACATCGAATTCAGGCCGACATTGGCTCCCGAAGCGGTCGCCGCCTTCCTCCGCTGGTCCCGCATACCGGCACCCGCGACGATCTACAACGGGGTGGAACAGCTCCAGCCAGGACATCTCGTATCGATCGAGGCGGACGGGCGGTCGCATTCCAGAACCTACTGGTCCTTGCCGGACATCGCGCGGCGGGGCCTGTCGGCGCCGCTGGGCGGGTCCGCCGATGACCAGGTGGCGATGGTGGACGCACTGCTCGCCGACGCCGTCGCCTTGCGGCGTCTGGCCGACGTGCCCGTCGGCGTCTTCCTCTCGGGCGGCATCGACAGCAGCCTCGTGACGGCGCTCATGTGCGCCCAGGGGGGTGCCGCCGTGCGCACCTTCAGCATCGGCTTTCCGGAACGCAGCCACGACGAGGCGGCGGCGGCAGCCGCCGTGGCGGCGCATCTTGGCACCGACCACACGGCGCTGACCGTCACGGCGGACGAGGCGATGGCGGTCATCCCCCAATTGCCGGACGTCCATGACGAGCCATTCGCCGACAGTTCGCAGATTCCGACTCTGCTTCTGTCCCGTCTGGCGCGGGACCATGTGACCGTGGCGCTCAGCGGTGACGGGGGCGACGAGTGCTTCGCCGGGTACTCGCGGCATGTCTGGGCGGATCGGATCGACGCCCTCCGCCGCACCGTTCCAGGCGCGGCGCGCCGCGCCGCGGCCGCCGCCCTCCAAGCCATCCCGCCGACCGTCTGGGACCAAGGTCCCGGGCGACTGCCGTCAGCGCCACGGCAACTGGGGGACAAGGTGCGCAAGCTGGCGGGTGGGCTCACGGCCATGGATCCGGCGGATCTCTACGCCAGCGTGACGGCACGCTGGCATGACGAACCGCTTGTCGGACCGTTCGAACGGCGGCCGTTCGGCCTGCCGGACGGTCCGGACCTGATGAACAGGTTCCGCCTTGCCGACATGGGCGGCTACTTGCCGGATGGCGTTCTGGTGAAGGTGGACCGCGCCAGCATGGCCGCCAGCATGGAGGTGCGGGTCCCCTTCCTCGACCACAGGCTCGTGGAACTCGCCTGGCGGATCCCAGGGCGTCAGCTCGTGCGAGGCGGACAGGGAAAGTGGCTCCTCCGCCGCCTGCTCGACAGGTATGTTCCCCGCAAACTGACGGACAGGCCCAAGGCGGGCTTCACCGTGCCGCTGGGTGCATGGTTGCGGGGCCCGTTGCGGGAGTGGGCGGAGACCCTGCTGCATTCGGGCGCCCTGGAGACGGCGGGCGTCGACCCCGGACCGGTCGCCGCAACCTGGCGGGCGCACCTCGCCGGCCGCGAGGACGCGGCCGAACGCCTGTGGTGCATCCTCTCCTATGTGGCGTGGCACCAGCGCTGGCGCTGATCCCCTGCGGTCTAGCCGCAATGTGCAGTGCGCGTCTGAAGTGGTTGAAGCCCCATACGCACGGCCAGCATGCACATACTGTATATCCTCTTGCCTATCCATATGCACCGAACGGCTTACTAAAGGCATTATTGATGTACGTTTTTGCAGATGTTAGGCACGCAGCAACGGCGACAATTCCCTGAGCGCCGATCCCTTTGGGATAATCCAAAAAGGGCGAAAGATGCGGAGCCGAATTCTGACGCTGGCCGCCTGCGCGGCCTTTCTGCCGGGCATCGCGCTGGCGCAGCAGGACGCGCCCCCACGCGGGGTCCCCGTCCAGGATCGGGCACGTCCCGATTACGACCCTTCGGGAGTCCGGGCCGGCGCCTTCCTCATTTTCCCGGAGGTCACGGTCGAGGCGACATACGACGACAACATCTTCGCCACCACGACCGACACCATCGACGACTATGTCATCGAGATCACGCCGCAGGTTCGAGTGCAGTCAGACTGGGTGCGCCACGCGCTGGCGCTCCGGGCGGGTGCCACCCTCGGCTATTACCAGGACAATCCGCGCGAGGATTACGAGGATTACTTCCTGCTCGCCGACGGAAGGCTGGATATCCTGCGCGGCACCACCGCGACAGGAACGCTGGGGTATGAGCGGCTGCACGAGGATCGCGGTTCGCCCAACGATGTCGGAGGCATCGAGCCCGCCGAGTTCGACCGTTGGAACGCCCGGCTTAACGTGGAGCGGGCCGTGACCCAGCTCCAGCTCCGCGGCGGCGTCTTCTATGACAACTTCGATTTCGACGATGTCCCGGCGGCGGGCGGCGCGATCATCGACCAGGATGACCGCGACCGCGAAATCTACGGCACGTACCTGCGGGTGGGATATGCCGCGTCACCCAACTTCATCGGGTTCCTCCGCGGCTCATACAACTGGCGCCGTTACGACCTTACGGGATCGCGGGATTCGGACGGCTATCAGATCGATGCCGGCGTCACCGTCGATCTCGGCGGCATCACGACCGGTGAGGCCTTCATCGGCTATCGCCAGCAGGAGTATGACAATCCTGCATTCCAGCCGGTGGATGGATTCACCTATGGCGCCAGCGTGCTCTGGAATCCAACGCCGCTGACCAGCGTCCGCTTCGCCATCGTCGACGAGATCGAGGAGACGATCCTGGCCGGAAGCTCCTCATACGAGGCGATCACCTACAGCGTCGACGCGAATCACGAACTGCTCCGGAATCTGCTGATCGGGGCGGGCGTGGCCTACCGCGAGGAGGACTTCCAGGAAATCGACCGGCAGGATGATTTCACCCGGTTCCAAGTGTCGGTGACGTATCTGCTCAACAGGAACTTCGACGTCAATGCCGGCTACAGTTTCGACACACGCTCGTCCAATCGTCCGGGGCGCGATTACGACATCAACCGGTTCTTCGTCGGCGTGACGGCCAGCTTCTGACACCGGGCGGAGGCGCCGTCAGGTTTCATCAACGGTCATAGGCGTCCAACGGCATTTACGCCTTACGTGGGCGCACGCCTTGGTATTCACAGTTGTAGGGTGCGATGATATCGTCGTAGGCCATCCGATCACGTTGTCGCCGCTCGGATACCCGATCGTTTCCTGAACGGGACGGCTGGGCCGGGCGGACGGGGCGTGTGAAAGGCCGAGACGATGCTGGATCACGAGAGCGCCCCGACTGTGCCGACCGGATCGACTGGTCCGGGCGCCCAGGCGCGTCTCGACCGCCGTATGTCGACCGTGCTGTTCGCCGACATCGTCGGGTCCACCCGCCTCGTCGCGGCCGCCGATCCGGAGGAGGCGCGCGAAAGGCTGTCGGCCACGCTCGCTGGCATGCGCCACCATGTCGCGCGCTTCGGCGGGACGGTGTGCCAGGTCATGGGCGACGGACTGCTGGCGATCTTCGGAGCTCCCTATTCGCTGGAAGACCATGCCGTCCGCGCCTGCCTCGCGGCCGAGGCGATCGCGCGCGAGGGCCGCCAGGGCGGCGGCCCACAGGTACGGGTGGGTGTGAGTTCGGGGGAGATCCTATGGGAGGGCAAGCCCGGCATGGGCGGGGAAGCGCCCCCGGCTGTCGGCCTCTGGCCGTTCACGTCGCCGCAAAGCTCCAGGGGTTGGCGCCGGTCAATGGCGTGAAGGTTTCCGAGACGACATGTCGAATCGTCTCCGGCTGGGTCGATGTGGAGGAGACCGGGCAGTTCGCGGTGGACGACAACACCACGATCGCCGTTTTCGACCTGCACCATGTGCTCCGCCGCCGCCGCAAGACGGAAACCAGCCCGCTGGTCGGGCGCGACAGGGAGCTGGCACAGCTTGTCGCGGCGCTGGAGGCCGCCCGCGCTGGGACGGGTTCCGCGCATCTGCTGGTCGGCCCCGCAGGAGTCGGGAAGTCACGGCTGGCCGCCGAGGTGGCGGACATCGCCAGCCGCTGCCAGCTGCGCATTTTGGATTGGCACATCAATCCCATCCGGCCGGTGGGCACACCGGAACCCCTGCAGGACCTGGTCGCAGACCTGATCGACCGCGAACTACCTGAACACAGGTACACGCTGGAGAAGATCCTCGTGGAGCATGGCCTCCGCGGACCGGCGGCGGCGGCGTTGACGGATTTCGTACTGCCGGCCCAGCGCCGGCAGGTGGAGATGACGATCGACGCCATGCTGGCGCTGGTGGCCGAGGGCGTCGCCACGCTGGTGGAGGCCGTGGCCCATAGACGGCCAATGCTGCTGCTCATCGATGATCTTCACTTGGCCGGTTCGGACGTGGCGGCGGCCGTCCGCGGGATCGTCGAACGATGCCGGACGCCCCTTGTCCTGATCACGTCGCGCGAGGGGATGCCGGATGCGCCGGAGGGCCTGACGACGACGCCCGTGCAGGCGTTCGATCCACAGGCCACGCAGGTGCTGGTCGACAGCCTGCTCGGTGATGCGCCGGGGCTGGAAAGGGTCAAGCGGACCCTGATCGAGCGGAGCGGCGGGAACCCATACTTTCTGGTCGAGCTGGTGCGCGGCATGGTCGCGGAGCGTCTGCTGGAGGGGACGGACGGTCGCTACCGGGTCGGCCGGGACGGTGCCGGCCGGTTGCCGGAGACGTTGCAGGCGCTGCTGGTGGCCCGCATCGACCGCCTGCCCGAGTTCGACCGTCAGATCATCCTGACGGCTGCCGTCGTCGGTCCCATCTTCGATTCCGAACTGCTGGGGGGAGTGTTGAACCTCGGCCAGGATACGACCGCCGCAGCCCTGTCCAGGCTGATCGCCTGGGGCTTCATGGACAATACCCGCCTGCTACCGCGCCAGGAATACAGCTTCCGGCACGCTCTGCTGCATGAGGCAGCCTACAACACCCTGACCAAGAAGGACCGGCGGCAGCTCCACCAGTCGCTGGTGGCGCTGCTGGAATCCGCGGATTTCGCCGATCTTCCAGGACGGCTGGCCACGTTGGCCCGGCATGCCTTCCACGGCGAGCTTTGGGCGAAGGCGGTCGAAACCGGCCGGGCCGCGGGAACGGACGCATTCTCCCGCTGCCTCGCAGCGGAGGGGCTGGAGCTTTTCAGTCGTGCCGTGGACGCTCACGGGCAATTGCCTGAGGATCAGCGCGACAAGGAGACAGCGCTCGAACTCCGAATGTTGCTCGCACGTACCTATATGATGCTTGGCGAACCGGAAAAATCCGCGAGACTTTTGGAATCGATGGCGGATTTGGCGGCAGTTACTGGAGCCATCACATGGCCTCCAAAGATCTATTGGTTGTTGGGTTCAGCCAATCTTGCCCTCGGCCGCATCGCTGACGCTTTCCTTGCTGGAAAGAAGGCAATGGAGTTCTCTGCGGCGATCGAAAGCAATGGGACTCCACACTTTGAGGTACTTGCAACTTATGCGGCGTCATTGGTTGAAAAGGGAGACTTCATACTTGCGGAACAGATACTAAACGAAGCCTTCCGCCAGATAAGTGGCGAAGGTGGGCTGAAGCATAAGTATATGCGCCTGAACCCACAAATGGTGATCAATACGCAGTTAGCGCGATGTGCGTGCGAGTTCGGAGCAAGGCAGCAGGTCGAGCAACATTTCAGCGAAGCATGGTCAGCCGTTGCAAACGGTAACCATCCTTTTGACCAAATTTATTATTTTGTGTATCGCGCTGAATGCATGATGAACATGGACGACCCTACTGGCGCCAAACGCTCGGCGGACAGCGCACTCCAGTTCATCGAAATGACAGGCGCGAACATGTTCATGAGTTACGCGCGGGCAATCTCAGGAGCGGCCAGCGTCTCTCTCGGGGAACATGATGTCGGCATCGGGGAGATAAATGCCGCCCTGCGCGAATGTCATTTGGGAGCCAGGGTATACGAGGGCGCGATATTGTTGCTTCTTGCTGAAAGCCATTTCAAAGCGGGAGATATCACTTCCGCCAGCGAGGTGGGGCAGCGCTGCTTGGCTGCGACCGTACAAAGTGGCGCCCAAGGCACTGGCGCTCGTGCTTTGGAGCTGATTGGGCGTTGCCATCTTGCCAGAGGTGAGGTTCAGGCAGCCCGACGGATCGTCGTATCCGCACGATCACGCGCCCGTGAGCTAGGGATGGGGAGACTTCAGGGCCAGTGTGACGTGCTAATGGAATGCATGGAGCGGAGCGGTCAAGGGGTCCCGCGCCAGCTCGACGGCTGACGCGGGAATCCAGATCAGGCGCTTCTGCGCCGACGCTTGGGACGCTTCAACATTTCCTCGGCGAGAAGGCGCTGCAGGATCGGTGGACCGTCCTCCGGCGCGATGTGGAAGAAGTAGGCCAGCAGGAAGGCCCGGACGGTGGCCGTCAGGGATGAGTTCTCATGCTGGTGACGGCTGATCAGCGTCACCAGCTCGTGCAGATCCTTCTTCTCCCGCTCGGCGACAGTGCGCAGGGCCCGCCACATCACCGCCTCCAGCCGCAGGCTGGTTCGGTGCCCATCGACCCAGACATTGTGGCTGATGAGTTGGCCATCGACCTCCAGCGGCCCCGGCACATAAACTTCGATCTTGTTCTCCTCCGCAGCCGTGCCGACGTCCCGCGTGGCACGCCGCTTCCGGCCGCCGGTCACGCCCCCGGCCTGGGTGGGCTTGCTCTTCCCAATCCTCGGCATTTTCCACCTCCCGCGCATACATGGAGAAACGCATTGAGCCTTTCCGAGAGTATGGGGGTGTGCCGTTTCCGCCTGTGAAGTGCTTCACACCTCCGCATGCCGTCGCGCCCCGAAAGTCCTCAGCACCGCAGGCGATTCCTTGCCAGCGGATCGAACGATGGAGCGAGACGATGGAGATGAAGGTGCGCGGCGCCGATGGGCGCCTCTACAGCATCAGCAACCGTACCCAGGTCGCGGTGGAGGAGACGGTGAAGGGCCAAGCCGGCAAGGCCGTGCAGTCGGGCTACAAGGGCGACGACCACCTGGCCGGCGAAATGATCTATGGTCCGCCGTTCATTCCCTGATCCGACCGTACCGGACGCCTGCGGCGGGCCCATGCCCGCCGCGCGTTCCCCACAGGATCTCTGAACGCAACGGCCCATCGGAATGGCGATGCTCGGCGAGACCCTTTTCCAGACCCTGCAGTCCGACCGCTGGCGGCGGATGGTGCCGGCCGAAGCGACGATCGCGCGGCTGTCGCCCTTGCTTCCGATGTTCGGAATCACCCGTGTCGCCAACGTCACCGGCCTCGATACGATCGGCATCCCGGTCGTGATGGCCGTGCGGCCGAATTCCCGTTCACTGGCGGTTTCCCAGGGCAAGGGTCTGACGCTGGCCGCCGCCAAGGCGTCCGCCCTCATGGAATCCATCGAGGGCTGGCACGCGGAACGGATCACGCTTCCGCTGAAGCTGGGATCGTTCGAAGACCTCTGCTACTCCCATGTGATGGTCGACGCGGATCGGCTGCCGCGTCTGGCCGACAGCTCCTACACGCCCTTCAAGCAGCTCCTCTGGGTCGAAGGCCGCAGCCTGACCAGGGATCGCGGCGTGTGGGTGCCCTACGAAATGGTACACACGAACTACACGGCGCAGATGGCGCCGGGGTCCGGCTGCTTCCAGGCGTCGTCCAACGGCCTCGCCTCCGGCAACCATCCACTGGAGGCGATCGTCCATGGCCTCTGCGAGGTGATCGAGCGCGACGCCCTGACCCTGTGGCATCTGCGCGGCGCAGCCGCACAGGAGGACACCCGCGTCGATCTCGAAACCGTGTCCGATCCGGTCTGCCGCGACCTGATCGCGCGGTTCGGGAGGGCTGGCGTCGAAGTCGGCGTGTGGGACGTGACCTCCGATGTGGGTCTGCCCACATTCCTGTGCCGGATCGTGCAGTCCACCGGCGACCATGTCGCAACCATCCGACCGGCAACCGGTTGCGGCACCCACCTCATGAAGGAGGTCGCGCTGTCCCGCGCCTTGACCGAGGCGGCGCAGAGCCGGCTGACCCACATCGCGGGCGCCAGGGACGACATGCCGCGTTCGGCCTACCGGCAGTCCCTCGACACGGAGATACAGCGGTCCTGGCTGGACACCATCCGGCATGGCCGACCGGTACGGGGCTTCAATTCCCTGCCGAGTTGGGGAGGGCGTTCGCTTCGGGCCGATCTCGACGAGATCCTGGGTCGGTTGGCAAAGGTCGGCCTCGACGAGGTGATCGTGGTCGATCTGTCGCGGGCGGAGCTGGGCATCCCCGTGGTCCGTGTGATCGTGCCTGGCCTGGAGGGGGTCGACAGCTCTCCGGATTATCTTCTCGGGGCGCGCGGCCGCGCCGTCATCGGTCAGTGAGGGCGGCGACCATGACCGGGATCATCATCTTCATCGGCCCCACACTGGCCATCGCCGACGCCCAGGAGGTGCTCGACGCCGATTACCGGCCGCCGGTCGCCCAGGGCGATGTGCTTCGGGCCTTGGCTTCGAAGCCGGCGGCAATCGGCATCATCGACGGTTACTTCGAGAATGTGCCGTCGGTCTGGCACAAGGAAATCCTCTTCGCCATGTCGGAAGGCGTGCGCGTCTTCGGAAGCGGTAGCATGGGCGCCTTGCGGGCGGCCGAACTGCACGCCTTCGGCATGGAAGGCGTGGGCGCGATCTTCGAGGCGTACATGGACGGCCGCCTCGAGGACGACGACGAGGTGGCGGTCACACACGGTCCGGCCGAGATCGGCTTTCCCATCCTGACCGAAGCGATGGTTAACATCCGGCGAACCCTGTCGGACGCCCACGCCGCCGGCATCCTGGACGAGCCGGCGCGGCGGGGTCTGGAGGAGGTCGCAAAGGGCCTCAACTACAAGGAGCGCACTTACGCCCGCATCCTCCGGCTCGGACGGGAGGCCGGCCTGTCCGCCTACCGTCTGGACAACTTCCTGTCCTGGCTGCCAAGAGGCCGTGCCGACCAGAAGCGGGACGATGCGATGGCCATGCTGCGCCGGATGCGCCAGGAGGCGGAGCAGGGATGGACGAAGGCCTCGCCATTGTTCTCTTTGGAGCATACCGGCCCCTTCGTGGCCGCGCTCCGGAGCGTCGGCGCCGAAGGCGCCTGACGCTTCCCCGGCCGCGCGGGTTCCAGCACAATGGGATCGCCAACGGATCGACGCGTTCCGCGCGATACGTCGCAGGCCGCCCCAGCGCAGCGATTCGGGACAGTGGCACAACGACCCCCCATCGATGTCGGCATCCTGAAGAGGAACCGACTGTTCGGCATCCTTGATCCCTCCGAGCTGCAGGCCGTCCTGGCGTTCGCACGCGTGCGCAAGTTCAACGTGGACCAGCGCATCTTCTCGAAGGGCGACGCGGGCGATTGCCTCTATGCCATCCTGCGCGGGAAGGTGGCCGTGCAGACCGAGTCCGAGGACGCCAAGGTGATGTTCCTGAACATCCTGAGCGCCGGCGAGGTGTTCGGGGAAATCGCCATGCTGGACGGCGGCGAGCGCACCGCGACGGTATCGGCGCAGGAGCCCTGCGAACTCCTGCGCATCGACAGGCGGGATTTCATGCCCTTCCTGGAAACGCGCCCTGACCTGTGCATCAGGCTGATGGGGGTCCTCTGCGAGCGCATCCGTTGGACCAGCGCCATCATCGAGGACACGGTCTTCCTCAGCCTCACACGACGCTTGGCGAAGCGGATCATCACCCTGTCACACAGCTACGGGCGCAAGACGGCGGACGGGATACGCATCGCGACATACATCTCGCAGGAGGACCTGGCGAACATGCTCGGCGTCTCGCGCGAGATCGTGAACAAGACGCTCAAGAGCTTCCAGAGCAGCGGCGCGATCACCTACCGCAACGGCTACATGATCGTGAAGGACGAGGAGTTTCTGGATCGCATCTCGCGCTGATCCTGCGCGGTCGCGGGACGAAGCGAAGGGCTGGCGCCGACCGCCCCTAAAGGCTACCAAGGGGGCTGGTCCTGATTCGATAGGCGCTTCATGTCGCCCGCCCCCGTCCTTGTCACCGGCGTGGCCGGATTCATCGGCTTCCATATCGCCGCCCGCCTGTTGCGGGAGGGACGGTCCGTCCTGGGGATCGACAATCTCAGCCCCTATTATGATCCGGCGCTCAAACGCGACCGACTGGCCCTGTTGCAAGGCGAAAGCGGCTTCAACTTCGTCGAGCTCGACATGGCCGACGCCACGAGACTCAGGAAGGTCTTCCAAACCCACGGCCCGCGTGACGTGATGCATCTGGCCGCGCAGGCGGGCGTGCGCCACTCGATTGACAATCCGGAAACCTACGTGTCGGCCAACCTCGTCGGCTTCGCCAATCTGCTGGAATGCTGCCGGCAGGAACAGGTGCGGCACCTCGTGTTCGCGTCAACCAGTTCGGTCTATGGCGCCAGCGGCCGTCTGCCCTTCTCTGTTCACGATCCGGCCGACCACCCGCTCACGCTTTACGCGGCGACGAAGCGGTCCAACGAATTGATGGCACACGCCTACGCGCATCTGTTCGGGATACCGACCAGCGGTGTGCGCTTCTTCACCGTCTACGGCCCCTGGGGCCGGCCCGACATGTCGTATTTCCTGTTCACCAGGGCGATCCTGCGGGGCGAGCCGATCACGCTCTACAACGATGGTGACATGGACCGGGACTTCACCTTTGTCGACGACGTCGTCGAAGGCATGGTCAGGCTGCTGGACCGCGCCGCCGCCCCCGCGCCGGACTGGAACGCGACGTCCCCCGATCCGGCGACGAGCCGTGCGCCCTTCCGCCTTTACAACATCGGCAACCATCGGCCCGTCGGCCTGCGGACCGTAGTGGACATCCTTGAGCGGCGTATCGGCCGGCGGGCCATCGTCCGACTTGCGCCGATGCAGCCCGGTGACGTCCTTTCGACCTGCGCGGATGTCGCAGACCTTCGGTCGGCCGTCGATTTCGAACCCCGGACCGGCATCGAGGAGGGCCTTGGCCGTTTCGTGGACTGGTACCGTCAGCGCTACGGAGCCTGATCCGGCCGATCACCCCCTGTCGATCCAGATGAACACCGCGACGAAGGCGACGATGGCGCCGAGAAGCGCCGTGACGAGCGCCAACGACCGGACGAACTGGGCGAACTCGCCCTGTTTCCAGGCGCTGCGGCCGAGCAGGGCGAGATAGAGCACCACGACGGCGATCAGGCCCTTCAGCACCATGGGCTACCCCCGGCCCGTCCCTGGCGTTCTAGAAACGTCCCGATTTCTGGATCTGCAGGATCCGATAGCCCTGGTTGCTGAGGAACTTCAGCTCCGCCCGGCGGCGGGCATCCCGTTCGCTGGGGGCGGACACGACGAACTTCCGGCCATGGGCCCATGACGTTCTGAACTCCTCGTTCGGCACGTCGCGGAAATAGCTGTCGTTGGAGATGATGACTTCCCACAGGGTCTGGCCGGGCTGCATGACCCGTTCCATGACGTACAGATTGTCCTTCGGACGGGCCTTCAGTTTCTTAAGTTCCTCGTCCAGCTGGACCTTCTCGCCCTTGAGCTGTTCGATGCGGGCCTTGGAACGACCGATCAGGTCGATCTGCTCGGCGACCTTCTTCTCCAGGTTCTTCTTGTTCTTGGCGAGCTCGACCGGGATGGCGGCAAGCAGTTCGATCTCCTTGACCGACCGCTGATAGGTGCGGTTCGCCTGAATCATCCGCTTGGCGGCGGCATAGATGATCGCCAGCGAGATGCCGAAAAGGAGGAGTTCGGTCATGGTTCCGACAGCTCCGTCGGCATCTGGGCATTCAGGAACTTCGTAACGACGAAGCCGTAGCGCGCCGGAAACGCCCGCCCGGCCGCCTGGAGCGCCTCGTATGGAGAGGTCGACCAGATGTGCGCGATGTTGCGCAGGGCCCAGATGCGCGGGTCGTTCTGCGCCGCCGCCGGTCCTTCCTGCATCGCGGCGGGGCTGAGCAGGATCTCGACCTCATAGCAGGTGGCGCCGCCGGCCGGCGTGCCGATCTCATGGACGATGTCGAAAGTGTCCAGCATGGCGGCGGCGCAGGATTTCCGAAGCTGGGTGTTCTCCGTGCCCAGCGCCTTCTCCTCCGCCTCCAGCTTGCGGGAGTCCGGCTGAAGCTCGTTCAACCGGTTCATCAGCTCCTCGCAGTCCGCCTCCAGCTGCCGGGTCAGCTTCTTGATCTTCAATGTTTTGCGGACCGTGTGAGTGTTGGCGGACGCGTTCATCCAGATCGCGACCGCGAACAGCCCGATCGCGGCCAGCAGCGTTGTCGCCGAAAAGGCAAGTTCGTTGGTGAGCTCCACACCCGACCTCAATCCTGGAAGGCGGCAACGCGCCGTGGCGCGCGCGTGGTACGCTTCTCAGATTTTGGCGCCTCTTCCAAGAAAATGATGAGATTGAGGCCGCCGGCGATCACCTCGACGAACTTCCGGCCACCCGTCGGGAGCTTGATCCGCCGTTCGATGCAGTAGTTGACCAGCGACGCCGCAAGTTCGGTCGCGTTCTTGTGGATCGTGATCCGCTCGCCATGGTCGTCCTCGACCACGAGGTCGGCGCTGATGGGGGAGCTGTGGATCTGCAGCCCGACGATCTGACCCGGGGGCAGCTTCTGCCGCTGCTTCCGCATCAGGTCGAGGATGGCCATGATGGCCTCGCGCTCGTCGAAGCCGAGGGTCCGCATCTCCTTCATCAGTCGTCGCCCCACGGGTTCAAGGGGGGCGGCTTGGGGAGATCGCCGATCCGCTCGTGCCAGTCGGTCAGCAGGGTCTCGGCCTCGTCGGGGCCGGCGATGATCTCGATCAGGCGCAGCATGGAGACGAACTGCTCGTCGGCGACCGCCGGGTCGACCCGCACGGGTCCACGGGCCGGCCGCGCCACATTCCCCAGGTTCTCGGAAACCTTGCGCACGGTCCTGCATATGTCGGCGGTCTTCTCCTGCACCTCCGATTTGAGCCCGACCAGCGGCGCGATGCGCGCGCACCGGCGATAGGCGCGCGCGAACTCCTCCGCCTTGCCGATCTCCTCCGGCGTGGGGAAGGTCGGCTCGTCCAGGCCCATCCGCAGCAGGTTGGAATCGGCCAGCCGGTTGACATGGCCCAGCAGTTCCTGGTCGGCGGGATTGATCACCCGCTCCAGCAGGGCGTCGGAGATGACCGCACGGGCGCGATCCACGCGCTTGACCATCGCCTTCTGGTCGGGCCGCTGCAGCGTGGTCTTCATAGAATCGAACCCGTCGAGCAGACGCTCGGCGATGCTGGCGATCTCCTTGGCGGCGGCACCTTCCCCCATCGCCTTCGACATGTCGCCCGACTGGCGCAGCAGGTTCTCCAGCGCGAAGACGCCCACCTCGCGGGCCATCTCGTCCTTCTCCTGCTGATAGCCGTCAAGCCGGGTGTCGCCCAGAACGGCCAGCAGGTCGCCGGGGCGCAGCATGCGCGCCGACAGGACCAGCAGGAACGGGGTCACCCTGCGGATGTCGTCCTGGGCCAGCTCCTTGATGGCCGAGCGCAACACCTCGACGTGGAACTCCGCCAGGGTCTGGATCGGCCGGTCCGGCAGCTTGGACTTCACCTCCTGCAGGAAGGCGCCGATATCGGTGACGGCCACCGTGACGGCGACCTGGCGCAGCACGTCGTCGTCGCGGCCGAACAGGGCGATGCGGGCCTTCTGGTTCGTCTCCGCCTCGTCCAGCGCCTTCCCCAGAGCCCGGGAGCCCTCCTTCCAGAGCGGCTCCCCCAGCCGGACAATGGCGGACACATCATGACTGTCGGTTTCCAGCAGCGTCCGCTCCAGCTTGGCCAGCCGCTTTTCGCCGAAGCCGTCTGCGACGATCCGCCAGCATGGGTCGATGGTGGCGCGGCAGACCCGCGACAGCTTGCGCTGATAACGCTCGAGGTCGTCGAGCAGGTCTTCGACGGGCAGGAAGAACAGGCGCGACGCCGTGATGCGGCGCGGTGGCCGCAGCTCGACCAGCCGGGGGCGGAACATGCCCATGGCTTCGGCGATGCCGGGCTCATGGCGGATGCGCTCGAACAGCTCCACGATCTTCAGGAACTTGGAGTCCGTGAGCGCGGCCGCGCTGGCCGCCAGCTGGGTCCATTCGCGGCTGGGTGTCTTCATGCCACCTTCGCCTTCAGCTGCTCGATGCGGCGGACCGCGTCGTAGTCCATGCCACCCGTCCGCCAGTCCTGATTGCCCCGGACCCAGCGACGCTGCACCCGCTTCATATCCTCCATATCGAAGGTCTCGTTCGCGGCCAGCTCCTCCGACGGGATGACCGGCGCGATCCGGAACACCTCGCAGATGGCGATGCGCTGCATGTCCTCGGACTGGTCGCGGCTGTCCTCCCAGAGCTGGCAGATGTATTCCCACCCGTCCAGCAGCCAGGAGAGGGCGGTCACCGTGCTGTCGACCTCGGCCGAGACCTTGTTGTTGCCGACGACGACGTCGCGGGTCTTCTTCAGGAGCTTGTCCAGTCGCGACAGCTTGGTTTCCGCAAGGCCGACCGTCTGCTGCGCGCAGTCCGCGATGAAGCTCGCGAGACCCGAAGCTTCCGTGGTCTCCACCGCCCCCCAGTCCAGGACCGACTTCTCGAAGGTGCGGAGACGATCCACCAGGCTGCGCAGGCGACCCGGCCGTGGCGCCTGCGGCAGGCCCACGGGCGCAAGCTGGAGGCTGAGTTCCTCCACCCTGCCATAGAGGACGTCCGGCGCGATCCGGAAGTTCTCGGCCACCTGGTTCAGCGCGTTCTTGGCGGTCTGCCGCGCCTCCTCCGTGCCGAGGCCGGTCTTCAACAGGTCCGGCGTGCTGACGCCGACGAGCTTCAGCAGCTCGAGCACGAAGACGTAATTGGTCAGGACCACATACTGCTGGTCGAGCGCCAGCGCCTGTTTTGCCTGATGGGCCGCCGCGAGGCCTGCGAAACCGCGCGCAGCGATGGTCAGCGCACAGGTCCGGATGGTGTCCGGGCTGTTGGCGCCGACTTCCAGGATCTCCTTGTGCAGGGCGCGGTCATGCAGGGTGATCTTGATGACCTCGGGCACGGTCTTCCAGGAGAAGACATATGTGCCCTTTCCACCCGAAAACCCCGGCAGCAGGCATTCCAGCTGCTCGTACCTGTCCATGCCGATGCGCGCCTGCGCCAGGATCGGCGTGGTGAACGGGACGCAGACGCCACGCTCGGCGAAGGTGGAGGGGCGGCCCTGGATGATCCCCAGATGGGTTGTCGGAACGGCAGTCGACACCCTTGTCCCCTGATGGCAAACCAGACTGATCGCATCACATCCGGACAGGTCCGCCCGGATGGCGGCGGGTGCCCGATTCCGCCCGGGATCGCCGTTCGTGAGGCATGCTACCCGATTGAAGGGGGGATGCAAGGATGTTCGTTAAGACAAAACAAGTCGTCCAGTCACCATACGGACAACCGAAATCATCGCCCGTTAACGCGTTTACTTAAAAAGGGCCCAACAGTACAAGACGGAGATGCGCGCCGGGGCCTCCGGTCAGCCGAGAGACTTTTCGACCTCCAGTCCGGCGATGTCGTGCATCCGCAGCAGCCCGACAACCGAGCCCGTGCCGTCGACGACCGGAAGAACATAAATCTGATTTGGCGTCTCCATCACTTCCAGCGCCTCCAGCGCCGTTAGGTCGGGACCGCAGGCGCGCGGATCTGGCGTCATGCAGGCCGCCGTGTCCAGCTCCAGGAACCCCTTGCCCTTCGTCGCCAGACCCCGTCGCACGTCGCCTTCCGTGACGATGCCGACCAGTAGCCCCGCCCGCACCACCAGGGCGGCGCCGTTCGGGAACCGGGTCATCGCCAGCAGCGTCTCGAAAATGGGCGTGTCCGGCGTCACGATGGCGACCCCGTCCGGCGCCTTGACCATCAGGTCGCGAACACGGGACCCCAGGACGACACCCAGCGTGCCGCCGGGATGATTTCGGGCATAGTCCATCACCGTGAACCCGCGGCGCCGGGCGACACCGATCACCAGCGCGTCGCCCAGGGCCAGCATCGCCGTCGTGCTGGCGGTCGGCAGCTTGGTTTCGGTCGCCTCGCGCTCGACATGGACCTGCAGGGTCCAGTCCGCGATCCGGGACAGTGCGGAGGGGACGCGGGACACCATCGCGGCCACGCGGACACCCCTTTGAACAGCCGCCTTGCCGAGGTCCACCAGCTCCTGCGTCTGTCCGCTGTTGGAGAGAAGGATCAGCAGGTCATCCGGGCGGAGCCCGCCCAGCTCCCCGTGCAGAGCGTCGATGGTGCTGTAGTACCAGGCCCGTGCGCCGACGGACGCAAGCTTGCTGGCCAGCAGCCGGGCGATCAGCCCGGACTTGCCGATGCCGGCGACCAGGGTGTTGGAATCGCGGCTGCCGATATGGTTGACGACGGCAAGGAACGCATCGTCCAGGGCACGCTCCTGCATGATGACGGCCTTGGCCTCGATCTGCAGAAGCTCGCGGGCGGCGGCAAGGATCGGATCTGTGTCTGACAAGGCGCGGAACCCGGAACACAAGGACGGCGGGACGTCCGTTCGATTTATCCCAACTGGTGCGGGATTACATCCCCCATGGGCGCGCAAGCTGGACGGCGCCCCGCGCAGACCTTGGCGCCGGATGCCTTGTCCGCCTTCTGTCACTGAAGGGACCTACCGCAGGGTCACCGTCCGCCGCCCGCTGACGACGGTCTCCCCGTCACGAATGATGTCGACCCGTCCCTCGTAGGCACCGGGACGATAGCCTTCGGCCGGGCGGCGGACCGGGGCCGACAAGATGCGCGCAGCGCTGTTCCGGTCGATCGTCATGCTGTGGGCGAACACGCGCCGCCCGCCGGGACCCTCCACCTGCACCGCCAGACTGTCCCCGGCCCCGAGGCCGAACAGCTCCATCCAGAAGACGAGCGTCGGGGTGTCGGCCGGAAGCTCGGCGTCGCGATGGGCCCCGTCGCGGATACGATCGTCGGCGGGCCGCTCCGCGGCGAACCCCGCCTGCAGCAGGCCCGTCGGCGTGTACGCCAGGGACCCGGCGACATCGGCGCGCCACAGCGGCTCTCGCGGACCATCGCAGCCTTTGAAGCCCGCCGGACCGAGGAAAGGGTCGATCACGGTGCCGTCGCGGCGCACGATCATCTCGACATGCGGAAACTGCGTGTTGCCGGAATAGCCGACGAGGCCCAGGACGTCGCCCGCCTCAACCGTGTCGCCGCGTTTGACGCGGACGGACCCTTGCCGCAGGTGGCTGTACTGGGTCTCCCAGCCGCCGCCATGGTCCAGGATGACGGCGTTCCCGGCCGTCCGCCCCTCCAGCGCCGCCGGACCCTCCGCCGGGCGACCCGTGTCCGGCATGCCGTCCCGGGTCGCCTTCACTACGCCATCTGCCGCCGCCAATACGGCGACCCCGGCGCGCATCTCGGCGAAACTGGGCAGGCGGAAATCGGTGCCCGTGTCGCCGTTGTAGCCCAGCGTCCCGCAGGCATGGTCGCGGAAGCCGGGTCCCGGATCGGTATCCACATGGTTCTGGATGAAGCAGTCCCTGCCGATGGTACAGTCGATCGGCAGGCCGAGGCGCATCGTCTCCGCAGGACTGGCGGTGGCGGGTCGCCACAAGGCCAGGGCGGCCAGCAGCGGAATCAGCAGGAGCGGTCGATGCAGGGCGAGGGGTCGGCGCATGGGGGGCAGCATGCCGGGAATCGCGGCGGATTTCAGCCGCCGCATGCGCTCCCGCGGGAGGAAATGCCGTGGCCCTTCGATGCGGACGCGTACCGCATGACCATGGGCCTGCGGGCACTGGACCTTGGGGCGTGGACGACCGTGGACAGCGCCGCGCCGGAGCTTCTGGCGGAACGGCACCGTCTGCTGCGGGATCGGCCCGCCGCCGTGCTCGGCCGTCTCGCCGGGACGGCCGACGCGGAAGCCGAACTGCTGGACCTCATGATAGGCCACCTCACGGCGGTGCATCCTGATCTGTACGCGACCACGCACGGCGGCATCGTCAACGGGATCACCGGGCGGACGATACCGCTGACCGGTCGCGACCCGCTGGAATCCCTGAACGCCCTGGTGCCGGAGGATTACTGCCTGCTACGGCGCGAAGAGGAGGGCTGGGTGTTGTCGGCCGCCATCCTGTGCTTCCCGAACCGGTGGAAGCTGGCCGAGAAGCTGGGCCGGCCGCTGCTCGGCGTGCATGCGCCGGTGCCGGGATACGACAGGGTCCTGGCCGGCCCGGTGGACCGGTTCCTGGATGGGCTGCGGCCGGGCAAGGGGGCTTGGCGGACGAACTGGGCGCTGAACGACGATCCCGCCCTGTTCCAGCCGGAGGAGACTTCGCACCGGGATCCGCGTGGCGACATCACGGCGGAGAACGCCGGCGACCGTCTGTTCCTCCGGGTCGAGCGGCAGACCCTTGTGAAGCTGCCCCAAAGCGGTGCCGCGGTGTTCGGTATCCGGACATACCAGCGGCGGATCGGCGCGCTGAGCGGTGAGATGGCCCGGCAGCTGGCATCGGTGCTCGCCAGCGTCCCGCCGGATTCAGCCCGCTACAAGGGCCTGCACCGCACGCGGGAGCTTGCCCTGGCCGTGCTGGTGCGGACGGTGTGACGTTCAGTCCTCGAGCGTGGCGAAACGGGCCACATCGTATTCGCGCCAGCGGTCCAGCCGCCAGAACACGACGATGATCTTCTTCAGCTGCGTGCGCTGGCCCCGATTGCCGACACCATCGCTGTTGGGGTCGTTGACCAGCTTGAACCCGTACTCAGGCAATGGGTTCTTCTTCTCGGCGATCTTGGCGAGCTTGTAGCGGAACTGCCTGAGATCGGTCTCAGCACCGACGCGGAGCCGCAGCTTCTCCATGTTGATCTTGAAGCCGGGCTGATTGCCGCAATGGGCACGGGCCATCTCGTACAGCCGCTTCTCGAGCGGCGGCAGGTCGAAATAGGCCGGATCGTAGGTCAGCATCCGGTTGTCCTTCAGGATCGCCCGGTAGAGCCAGTCGCACAGCTCCACCGTGATCCGCTTCAGGACCTTCTCGCCCTTGGCGTTCTTGCGGTACTCGGCCTTGGCGGACTTCAGCCAGCTGAACCACTCGTCGGTGCCTTCGCCGCCCGTTTCGATGTTCGTCTTGATCTGCGTACCCTGGAGCCGTTCCAGCGCGCCGGAGATGCGGTCGTAGGACTTGCCGCCGGCGGACACCCGGCAAACCCGGAAGAAGTCATGGCCGGAGAAGCTGAACACGGGGCTGACGCTCTCCCCCCGGTTCATTTTGTCCACCATCAGCGAGGCGATGTAGATCAGGAATTCCTTGTCGTAGATCGTGGCGATGCCCGCGTCGGTGCCCTTGACCTCGATGTTCACCCGCCCGTCGTTGTAGCGGATGGGGTCCATCCGCTTCTCCTTCGTGAGGGCGAAGAAGTTGTAGACCATGACGGAGCGCTCGTTCTTGACGCTCCCGATCAGCGGGCTGTCCAGGAGTGACAGCTGATGCGCCTCTTCGAGGTTTCTGCTCATGTCACCCTTCCAACGAATCCACCGCGTGCGCCGCAGGCCCCTAGGCTCCGGCGCGTCACCGAAACCTCGAATCCGCGCCCCCAGGCGGGGCGGCTGGCGAGTCATTTGGTCGGACTCGTTTCTGGCTGTCCACAAGCGATTGTGCCGACGTCACCGAAACAACGAAGATTTTGTGGCCCGATTGCTGCCCTTCCCGCATGAAACGTCCGCATCCTCGGGGTTTCGGCGACATGCGGTCGAGGAAAGCGGGACGTGGATTCGGGGTTTCGGTGACATTCCACGGAATCCGGAACCTCCGGCCGTTCGTTGGTTCGGCGACGGGTTTCCGGGCCATCGTTGGATCGGAAACCGGGACAGGAGGGATCGGGGACGGCCATTCGTTGGACCAGGGACGCCGGCACGTTGGTCCGGGGACGCCGTCACGTTCGAATGGAGACGGAACGCGCCGTAAACGTTTGACACAACGAGCTGAATCGAGACGGTAACTTGGAAACCCTGTAACAGCTTAACTCTCCCTAACACCAAAACCCCAACCGCCTGAGAACCTGACTCCAGCGGGACTCGTCGACAGGCATCGACGCGAGGACTTGGGGTCGACAGACAGTTTGAGGAAAGGTGCCGCCGCAGTGCTGCATCGCGACTCGGACGGTCAAGGAAAACTGCTTGGCGGTGGATGGCGAAGGCGTCACCGAAACCGCGAACCCCATTTGACCGGGCCAGTGGCTAGAGAGCGCCCGCCTCGATCAGTTCGAACCGTGATTCCCCAAGGTTCTTGCGCAGGAAGTCGGAGGTGGCCTGCAGGTGATCGGTGGAGAAGGGGTCCTTGCCGTTCAACACCATGACCACATTGCTGGGCTGGATACCCATCGCCCCGGCAAGTCCGACCGTCAGGCCGAGGCGGCGCACCTCGGCGGCCAGACCGGCGGACAGGGTCGGGTCGATGTAGGCGCGCAGGCCCTGGATCTTCACGGCGAGCCGCACGATGTTCGGAACGCCCGCCACTCCCTGGTCACGCATCGGCGCCAGCCGGCGTGCCGTCGCGGCCGGAAGGGCTTCCACGGTCTGGGCGGGTTCCCGCGTGCTGAACTCCGGCAGATCGGGCGCTCGATCGAGGATGAGATGCGCCAGACCGCGGATATGCTCCATCAGGTGGTGCTCGGCTTCGGACAGGCTGGCACCCTTGCCGCCTGAAAGCTGCCCTTCGACCTGGTCGAGATAGGCCATCCAGCGTTCCATCACGTGCCGCGTCCCCAGGGCGAGCGGCTCCTTGCTGTCGGCGACGAGGCGGAGAAGGGGATCGACCGTCGTCAAGTGCAGGCGCGACAGATACCGGCGCAGGGTGACGAGCTGGACCTCCACCTCGCGCTGCCGCTGCTCCTCCAGCGAATGCATGTTCGTTTCGATGACGGCGAGGAAGGACAGGCCCTCCTCGAACACCGGCCAGACGCGCTTGAACTCGACCATCGCCTCGCCCACGGTCCGCGGGGGCTTGACCGCGGCACACCGCCGCTCGATCGCGGCCAGGTTTCCATGGAGCTGGTCCAAGCTCTTCAGGGTGCGCTGCTCGATCGCCTTCAGCCCCTTGGAGGAATGCATGCTCCGCCCGCCCGACGTTGAGGACGCGGGATCGATCCACAATTTCGCGTCACGGAAGGTCTAACCCCAACGGTCGGCGGGGGTCAAACATCGCGGGACCGATGGCGGCGCCATCGTCGTCGCCATGTCACCGAAACCGCGCGCCCGCCAACCCACCGCCGCCCACTTTCCCCGCCGGAGCCCGTTTCGACTCCGCTGGAGGCGCTTTCAGCCCCGAAAACAAGCGATTCCAAGCCCTTTCGGCACCGCGTCGCCGAGCGCACGGGGAAACGGAGACATCCAGGACGATCCGGTCGATGGCCGGAACGATGGATCGAAAACGCGTAAAATCATTCGGAATCCCGATTCGTTACTCCCTCTGGGTGGATTCAGGACAGGCACAATTTGTCACGTGCATTCGTCAAATCCCCGGGCAAATTCACCGGGGCTCCGGACTGGGTAATACCACCCGAGCCCTGTCAGGCTTCCGCCGCTCGACTGGCGCCGGTCTGACCAAGCCGACCCCGGTCCTGCGAAGAGGGCCGGACCGTCCGCCCGCCATAGCCCGAATATGGGAACCGACATGGAAATCTTCGCCGACGGCATCATGAACGTGGTGCTCACCCGCGGTCTCGTCAGGATCGACTGGTATTCCCTCTCACCGACCGAGGTCGGCCCGGACGGAGCGCCCAGTCCCGAGTTCAAGCACCGTCTGATCGTCCATCCGGACAATCTTCCACAGGTCCTGGACTCCCTGCGCTTCGCCGTCGACGCGCTGAGGGAGCGGGGGGTTCTTTCCTCACTTCCGGCCGCACCACTGGAGACGACCGGCGCCAGCTTCCAGCCGGCGGGTCTGCCGGATGCGGAGGGGGGCCATGACGAGCCGCCTCCGCCGCCGCCCCCCACCGTCGCGGAGGCGAAACCCATGGAGCCGCGCCGCGCATGGTCGGCCAACTTCCCGTCGACCGTGACCAGAAGCGAGGACCTGCCGGCATGACCGCAGCGATCGAACCGACCACGACCGAACCCGATCCGGAAGCGGCTTTCTCGGAGGAGGCCGCTCCGCCGCCACCGCAGCAGACCGGCCTGCGCTGCCTCGTGACCGTCGCACGGCACCATCGCACGGACCTGTCGGTTGATCGGCTGGCACATGAGTACCGAATCGGAACCGAGGAGCCGACCGCCGCCCAGCTCGTCCGTATGGCGAAATCGGCCGGGCTGCACAGCCGCACGGCCGTGATCGACCCGGCGACGGCGGCCTCCGACCGCATGGCCTTCCCGGCGCTGGCCCGGCTGGTCAACGGGAACTGGGTGGTCATCGTCGGGCGCGATGCCGAGACCGGGCAGATCGGTGTGTTCGATCCGCTGGCCGAGAACGGCAAGCTGCTGTTGCTGTCGCTTGACGATCTCCGCCAAGCCTGGAAGGGCGAAACCGTCTTCATCAAGCGGTCCTACCGCCTGAACGACCCGCACCAGCCGTTCGGGCTGCGCTGGTTCATCCCGGAGATCCTGCGGCAAGGAAAGCTGTTCCGCGACGTGATCGTCTGCGCGCTCGTGCTGGCAGTGCTGGCGCTGGCGCTGCCGATGTTCACCCAGGTCGTGCTGGACCGCGTGCTGGTCCATAACGGCTCGTCCACGCTGACGGTGCTGGCCGTCGGCATGCTCGCGGTCCTCATCTTCGAGGCGGCGTTCGGCTATCTGCGCCAGTACCTGCTGCTGTACGCCACCAACAAGATCGACATCCGGGTGGCGGTGCGCACCTTCGCCCAGCTGCTCCGCCTGCCGATCCAGTTCTTCGAGCGCAATCCCTCGGGCGTGCTGATCAAGCACATGCAGCAGGCGAACCAGATCAGGAACTTCCTGACCGGACAGCTGCTGTTCACCGTGCTGGACAATTTCATCGTGCTCGTGGTGCTGCCGGTACTGCTGTTCTACAGCTGGCAGCTCACCCTGCTGGTGCTCGGCTTCACCGTCGTCACCCTGGGCACCATCGCGCTGATGATCCCGGCCTTCCAGCGCCGGCTGAAGGCGCTGTACGAGGCGGACGCGCACCGGCAGTCGCTGCTGGTGGAGACCATCCAGGGCATGCGCACGGTGAAGTCCCTGGCGCTGGAGCCACAGCAGCGGCAGGAGTGGGACGACCGCTCCGCCCGCACGGTCATGATGCTTCACGACGTGTCGCGCATCTCCCTCGTCGGCACGACGATCACGCAGTTCCTGTCCAAGGCGATGACGGTCGCCATCATCGTGGTCGGGGTGCAGCTCGTCTTCGCTGGCGAGCTGACGATCGGCGCGCTGATCGCCTTCCAGATGCTGGCCGGCCGGGTTTCCGGTCCGTTGCTCCAACTGGTCGGGCTGATCCAGGGGTACCAGGAGACATCGTTGGCCGTGAAGATGCTGGGCAACGTGATGAACGCCCCGGCCGAGCGCGCGTCCGACGGCGGCCTGCGTCCCGACATCCGCGGCTCCATCCAGTTCGAGCGCGTGCTGTTCCGCTATGCACCCGACGGCGCCCCGGCGCTGAACGACGTGTCGTTCCAGATCCGGCCCGGCACCATCTTCGGTCTGGTCGGGCGCAGCGGTTCCGGCAAAACCACCGTCACCCGCCTGATCCAAGGCCTCTACACCGCCCAGCAGGGCATCGTGCGGGTGGACGGGACGGACATCCGCGAGATCGACCTCGTCCATCTGCGGACCCGCATCGGCGTGGTGCTGCAGGAGAACTTCCTGTTCAGCGGGACCGTGCGCGAGAACATCGCCGCTGCCGTGCCCGGCGCCTCCCTCGACCAGGTGGTCCACGCCGCCCGGCTCGCCGGTGCGGACGAGTTCATCGAGCGGCTCCCCAAGGGCTACGACACGGTGCTGGAGGAGAACGGCGCCAACCTGTCCGGCGGCCAGAAGCAGCGCCTCGCAATCGCGCGGGCGCTGATCACCCAGCCGCCCATCCTCATCCTGGACGAGGCGACCAGCGCTCTCGACCCGGAATCCGAGGCGATCATCCAGCGCAACCTCCGGGCCATCGCGGCTGGGCGGACGCTGGTGATCGTGTCCCACCGTCTCTCCAGCCTGGTCGGGGCCGACAAGATCATGGTCCTGCATCAGGGCAACCTGGAGGCCGCCGGCACCCATACGGAGCTGCTCGCCCGCAGCCGTACCTACCGCACCCTGTGGGATCAGCAGACCCGCCATATGGCGGGCGCGCCGGCCCGCGCCGCGGCCGAGTGAGGTCAGACCATGTCCCTTGCCGTCCTGAAGAACGCGCCGGAGCCTGCTGCCCCCCGGCCCGCCCCGGCCACCCGGCCGAACGCTGCCGACCGTCGCCGCGACCTGTCGCTGGCGATCGAGTTCCAGCCCGACATGGTGGAGGTGGAGGAGGCGCCGCCCAGCCGCTACGCCGCCATCGTGCTCTACACGATGGTCGGGCTTCTGGTCTGCGCCGTGGCGTGGGCCACCTTCGCCACCCTGGACCAGGTGGTCTCGGCACCGGGCAAGCTTTCGCCCCATTCGCCCAACCTCGTCGTCCAGCCTTTCGAAGCGTCCCTGATCCGCGAGGTCAAGGTGCGCCCGGGCGACGTGGTGAAGGCGGGTGACACGCTGGTCGTGCTCGATCCCACTTTCGCCGCCGCCGATCTGGCGGAACTCGCCGCGAAGGAAGGCAGTCTGCGGTCCGCCATCGCGCGGCTGGAGGCGGAACTGGCCGGCGCGGACCTGCCGCCCGTCGCCGACGCGGGAGCCGACGCCCTGCTGCAGCAGACCCTGTTCGAACGACGCCGGGCCGCTTACCGCGCCCAGGTGGACAGCTTCGACCAGGAGGTCCGGCGCCAGGAGGCGCAGGTCGCCTCCTCCACCGCCGACATCAAGGCCCTGACCGAGCGTCTGGCCGTGGTGTCCCGGATCGAGGGGATGCGGCAGGAACTGACGAAGCAGGAGGTCGGCTCCCGGCTCAACCTGCTCTTGGCGACGAACGACCGGCTGGAGATCGCCGGCAGCCTGGAACGGGCCCGCAACGCAAAGGCGGAAGCGGAGCACGCGCTGGCCGGCACGATGGCCAAACGGGAGTCCTTCGTCCAGGAGTGGCGCCAGAAGGTCGCGGAGGAGCTGGTCTCACACCGCCGCGAGGCGGCCGCGCTCGCGGAGCAGATCCGCAAGGCGAACCTGCGTTCCGACCGCATCACGCTGACGGCACCGCAGGACGCCGTCGTTCTGGACGTCAAGGGCGCCACCATCGGCGCAGTCGTCTCCCAGGGCGACGCGCTGGTCACGCTGGTGCCCGTGACCGACACCCTGGAGATCGAGGCGAAAGTCCCGGCCTCCGATGTCGGGTTCCTGACCCAGGGGCAGGACGTGCGGGTGAAGTTCCACGCCTTCCCGTTCCAGAAGCACGGGACCGCCGAGGGGCGGTTGAAGTGGGTCAGCGAGGATGTCTTCACCGATCCTGAGAACCCACAGGCGCCCTACTACCGCACACGGATCGAACTCACCAAGACGGACCTGCGCAACACGCCGTCTTCGTTCCGGCTGATGCCCGGCATGACCGTGACCGCGGAGATCGAAGTCGGAGACCGCTCCATCCTGTCCTACCTGCTCTATCCCATCACCGGGGCGCTGGATGAGGCGATGAGCGAACCCCGCTGAGGGTCGATATTGGCCGGGGGGCGTACCCGAACGGGCGGATGACCCGCCTGATCGGCGCCCCCCGCCACCCGGAATGCACCTGTTCGCTGTGCATGGTCTGGACTATTCTGCGCGCATCGCCGGTGCCGCACCGGCCTTCGCGAGACGCAGCAACGGATCGATGACCAGACAGCAGTCCTCGCCCCTCGCCCGCATCCGTCCCGTCATCCTGTCCGGCGGTTCCGGCACCCGGCTCTGGCCGCTTTCCCGCGAGCGCTATCCCAAGCAGTTCCTGCCGCTCGTCGGCGAGCATTCGATGCTGCAGGAGACGCTCCGCCGTTGTGCCGCTGCGGGGCTCGACGCGCCCATGCTGGTGGGTGGGGAGGATACCCGTTTCATCCTGGCGGAGCAGGCTCGCGCCGTCGGGCAGACGCCGAAGGCGATCTTGCTGGAGCCGGGGGGGCGGAACACCGCGCCGGCCATCGCCGCTGCCGCGCTCGTCGCCGCGCAGGACTCGCCGGACACGCTGATGCTGGTGCTGCCGGCCGATCACGTCATCACCGACGTCAAGGCCTGGACGGCGGCCCTGGGGCAGGCCGCCGCCGCCGCGACGGCCGGGCATCTCGTGACCTTCGGCATCAATCCGACCCATCCCGAGACCGGTTACGGCTACATCCGCAGGGCCACGGCCTTGGATGGCACCCCGGGCGTCTTCCAGGTGGCGGAGTTCGTGGAGAAGCCGGTCGAAAGCGTGGCTCGCGGGTACATCGAGTCCGGCAACTTCCTCTGGAACAGCGGCATGTTCCTGTTCCGGGCCGGCCGCTTCCTGGAGGAGCTGGCCCGCTTCGAGCCGGAACTGGTGGAGGCCGTGCGGACAGCCGTCGCCGGACGCCGGGAGGATCTCGACTTCCTGCGGCTGGAGGCCGTGAGCTTCGCCGCCGCCAAATCCGTCTCGGTCGACGACGCGGTCTTCGCGCGGACCGACAAGGCCGCCGTGGTGCCCTGTTCGATCGGCTGGAGCGATGTCGGGTCGTTCAAGGCGTTGCTGGACGTCCTGCCCAAAGACGAGGCGGGAAACGCAGTCCGCGGGGACGTCTTCCTGCGGGACGCGCAGGATTGCTTCGTCCGCGGCGACGACCGCCTGACCGTTCTGCTGGGAGTGGAGGGCTTGGTGGTCGTCGCGACCGACGATGTGGTCCTCGTCGCGCACAAGGACCGGGTCGAGGAGATCAAGCAGGTCGTCAAGGATCTGAAGGGCCGGAGCCGCAAGGAGGCGGTGGAAAGCGTACAGGTCTACCGGCCCTGGGGCTTCTACAGGACCGTTCACGCCGGGGAGCGCTTCCAGGTCAAGCGCATCACCGTGAAACCGGGGGCGAAGCTTTCCCTGCAGAAGCACCACCACCGGGCGGAGCACTGGATCGTGGTCAATGGGACCGCGCTGGTCACCCGCGACGGGGAGGAGATGCTGCTGGGCGAGAACCAGTCCGTCTATCTGCCGCTCGGCTGCGTCCACCGGCTGGAGAATCCCGGCAAGGTTCCGCTGAACCTCATCGAGGTGCAGTCCGGCCCCTATCTGGGCGAGGACGACATCGTCCGCTTCGAAGACACCTACGGCCGGACTTAGCGGGGCCGATCAGTCGGCGCGGTAGTCCGGATAGTCCCGGTCCCGGTCTGAGATGACCTCCGGCTGGATCGGCCATGCGATCCCGAAAACGGGATCGTTCCAGCGCACCCCGGCGCCGAAGCCCGGCCGGAAAGCGGGGGTGATCTGGTAGAAGACCTCCGTCCCGTCGGCCAGGGTGACGAACCCGTGGGCGCAGCCCTCCGGGATGTACAGGGCCTTGCGGTTGCCCGCCGTCAGTTCCGCGCCCGCCCATTTCATGTATGTGGGGGAGGTGGGCCGGAGGTCGACCGCCACATCGAAGATGGCGCCCGCCGTGCAGCGCACTAGTTTCACCTCTCCATGCGGATCGCGCTGATAGTGCATGCCCCTCAGCGTGCCCCGGCGCGCGTTGAAGGAGATGCTGCATTGGTCGAGATGCGGGTTCAGCCCCTGGGCGGCGAACTCCTCCCGGCACCATGTCCGGGCGAAGAATCCGCGCTCGTCCGTCATCGGCTCCGGCTCCACCAGCATGACGCCGGCGACCGCCGTCGGGGTGAACCGCATCAGACCTCCCGCACCTCGGGAATGGGGACGACGAAGCGTCCGCCCCAATGCCGGACGGCCGCCATCTGCTCCACGACCTCGTCCTTCAGGTTCCAGGGCAGGATCAGGACGATGTCCGGCTTGGTGGCCAGGATATGCTCCGGCGCCATGATGGGAATGCGGCTGCCCGGCAGGTAGAGCCCTTGTTTGTGCGGGCTTCGATCGACCGTGTAGTCGATCAGGTCGGTGCCGATCCCGCAGTAATTCAGCAAGGTGTTGCCTTTGGCGGGCGCCCCGTAGCCGACGATGCTCTTGCCCGCCTCCTTCGCCTCGATCAGGAAACGCAGCAGGCTGCGCTTGGTCCGCATGACCCGGCTGTGGAACCGGCGATAGACGTCCAGGCCTGTCAGCCCGTCCTCGGCCTCCGCCCGGCGGACGGCCTCGACGCTTGGCGACACGGGGAAGCGATGGCCCTTCGGCGCCGCGTAGACGCGCAGGGACCCGCCATGGGTCGGCAGCTCCTCCACATCGAAGACGGCAAGGTCGTTGTTCGCCAGGGCCCGCTCCACGGCCAGCAGGGACAGGTACGAGTAATGCTCGTGGTAGATCGTATCGAACTGGTTCTGGCGGATCATCTGGAGCAGATGCGGGAACTCGAAGGTGATCGCCCCGGTCTCCTTCAGCAGGACCCGCACGCCGCCGACGAAGTCGTTGATGTCCGGCACATGGGCCAGGACGTTGTTGGCGGCCATCAGGTCGGCCGCCTGACCGGCCGCCCGCATGGCCTTTGCGGTCTCCACCCCGAAGAACTTCACCAGGGTGGGAATGCCGCGCTCCTTCTCCGCCACGGCCGCGACGTTGGCCGACGGCTCCACCCCAAGCACCGGCACCCCGCGCGCCTTGAAATATTGGAGCAGGTATCCGTCGTTGCTCGCGAGTTCGACGACGAGGCTGCCGGCCCCGAGGCCGAACCGCTCGACCATGCGGCCCGCATAGGTTTCCGCATGCTTCAGCCAGCTCGTGGAATAGGACGAGAAATAGGCGTAGTCGGCCGTGAAGAGGTCGTCCGCCTGATGGAAGTCCTGAAGCTGCACCAGCCTGCACTCGCCGCAGACATAGGCGCGCAACGGATAGAAGGCCTCCGGCCGGTCCAGGTCCTGCGGCCGCTGGAAGGCGTTCGAGATCGGCGAAAGGCCGAGGTCCGCGAACACATGCTCCAGCGGGGTGCCGCAGGAGCGGCAGAGGGCCCGTTTCACGTCAGGCATCCAGGAATTCCTCGATCTGCCGGGCGGTCACCGCCGCCATTCCGTCGCCGCCATAGAACGCGCGGTACCAGTCCACCGTCCGCTCCAGTGCCGTGTCCAGGGTCCAGCGCGGCGCCCACTTCAGGCGGCCCACGGCCAGGCTGTTGTCCACGGTCAGCAGCTTCGCCTCGTAGGGCTGGGCGTCATTGGCCAACTCCCACCGGGCATCACCGCCCCACAGCCGGATCAGGCCCGTCACGATCTCTTCCACCGTGCGGGCGTCGCCCTGGGCGGGGCCGAAATTCCAGGCCGTCTCGAATGTGCGGTCGCCGGACAGCAGCCTCTCGGCCAGCAGCATGTAGCCCTTC
>JAJUIU010000058.1 GCA_029267445.1 Rhodospirillaceae bacterium | reverse complement strand
GGGAGGGACCCGCGCAGCGGGAGGGAGAGGGGTTACGGTTTCGGGAGTCCGGGCGATCAGGAGACACCGTACCCCCTCTCCCTCCCAAGGCTGCCGCCTTGGGTCCCTCCCTCTCCCCCTAGGAGAGGGAAGAAGCAGTATCCAGGTTCCCCCCCCTACCGCCCCACGAACTCCGGCTTGCGCTTGGCGGCGAAGGCTTCGAAGGCGCGGCGGAAGTCCTCGGTCTGCATGCAGATGGCCTGGGCCTGGGCCTCCGCCTCGATGGCCATGTCCACGCTCATGGACCATTCCTGGTTCAGCATGGTCTTGGTCATCATGTGGGCGAAGCGCGGGCCCGCCATGAGCTGGCGGGCGTACGCCTCCGCCCGGGGCAGCAGGGCGTCCGCCTCCACCACCTCGTTCCAGAAGCCCCAGGCCCGCCCCTCCTCCGCCGACATGGACCGGCCGGAGAACAGCAGCTCCGCCGCCCGGCCCTGGCCGATGATGCGGGGCAGGATGGCGCAGGCCCCCATGTCGCAGCCGGCGAGGCCGACGCGGGTGAACAGGAAGGCGCACTTGGCGGCCGGGGTGGCGAAGCGCAGGTCGCTCGCCATGGCGACGATGGCCCCGGCCCCGACGCACACGCCGTCCACCGCCGCGATCACCGGCTGCGGGCAGGCGCGGATGGCCTTCACCAGGTCGCCGGTCATGCGGGTGAAGGCCAGCAGCCCCTTCATGTCCATCTTGGTCAGCGGCTCGATGATCTCGAACACGTCGCCGCCGGAGCAGAAGTTGCCCCCGGCCCCGGTGATCACCACGGCCTGCACCTCGTCGGCCCGGTAGACCAGGTCGCGGAAGAAGTCCCGCAGCTCGGCATAGCTTTCGAAGGTCAGCGGGTTCTTTCGCTCAGGCCGGTCCAGGGTGACGACGGCCAGTTTGTCCCGCACCTCCAGCCGGAAGTGCTTCGCCGAAAGCGCGTTCATGGTCCCATCCTCCCGGACTTGAGTTCAGGCGATAAAAGTTTAAGATTAAAATATCTCATCCGGGCGAGGACGCAAGGGAGAAGCCGGCCATGACCCCGATCGCAGACCGCGACGCCTACCTCTGCGCCTATGTCCGCACCCCCATCGGCCGGCATGGCGGGGCGCTGGCCCCGGTGCGGACGGACGACCTCGGCGCCCACGCCATCCGCGCCCTGCTGGACCGCACGCCGCAGCTTGAGCCCGGCGCCGTGGAGGAGGTGATCTTCGGCTGCGCCAACCAGGCGGGGGAGGACAACCGCAACGTCGCCCGCATGGTCGCCCTGCTGGCGGGCCTGCCGCCGACGGTGCCCGGTGTGACGGTGAACCGGCTCTGCGCCTCGGGTCTGGAGGCCGTGATCCAGGCGGCCCGCATGGTCCGGCTGGGGGAGGCGGAGGTCGTCATCGCCGGCGGTGTGGAGAGCATGAGCCGCGCCCCCTTCGTCCTGCCCAAGGCCGAAGGCGCCTTCTCCCGCCATGCGGAGATCCACGACACCACCATCGGCTGGCGCTTCGTGAACCCGAAGATGGCGGCGGCCTGGGGAACGGACAGCATGCCGGAGACGGCGGAGAATGTGGCCGACGCCCACGGCGTTTCCCGCGCCGACCAGGACGCCTTCGCCCAGCGCAGCCAGCAGCGCACGGCGGCGGCCCAGGCCTCCGGCTGGCTGGCCGGGGAGATCGCCCCCGTCCCGGTGCGCCAGGGCAAGGCGGAGGCGCTGGTCGACCGGGACGAGCATCCGCGGGAGACGACGCTGGAGAAGCTTTCCGCCCTCAGGCCCATCGTCCGCAAGGACGGCACGGTGACGGCCGGCAACGCGTCCGGCGTCAACGACGGGGCGGCGGCCGTGCTGGTGGCAAGCGGGGCAGCGGTGAGGCGGCACGGGCTGTCGCCGCTGGCCCGGATCGCCGGTGCCGCCAGCGCCGGGGTGGAGCCGCGGGTGATGGGCATCGGGCCGATCCCGGCGACGGAGAAGCTGCTCTCCCGCCACGGCCTGACCATGGCCGACCTGGACCTGATCGAGCTGAACGAGGCCTTCGCAGCGCAAGCTCTGGCCGTCACCCGGCACTTCCGCCTCGCCGACGACGACGCGCGGGTCAACCCCCATGGCGGCGCCATTGCCCTCGGCCACCCGCTCGGCATGACCGGCGCCCGCATCGCCGGCACCGCCGCCCGCCACCTCGCCGAAACCGGCCGCCGCCGCGCCCTGGTCACCCTCTGCGTCGGCGTGGGTCAGGGCCTGTCGGTGCTGCTGGAGGGGGTGTGACGGGGTCGGTGGAGGGTATCGAAGCCCTCTCCGGGTCGTTCGCCCGCGCCCTTCGACAGGCTCAGGGGGTGGGCTATCGAGGTAATGGTGAGATCACCTGATGCTCCGCCGTCCCCGTCGGCCTCACCCTGAGCCTGTCGAAGGGCGAGGCCGCGTGCCCTGCATCGGCATCGTGCATAGGATTGGTTCGACGCCCGTTACGGCACCACCGCCGTCCCCTCGATCTCCACCAGGGCCTCGCGCTCGACCAGGCCGGCCACCTGGACCAGGGTCATGGCGGGGAAGTTTCGGCCCATGACGGCGCGGTAGACGGGGCCCAGTTCCTTCAGGCAGGCGCGGTAGGCGTCGATGTCCAGCACGTACCAGTTCAGCCGCACGATGTGCTCCGGCCCGCCGCCGGCCTCCCGCACCACGTCGACGACGTTCTGGAGCGCCTGGCGCACCTGGCCCAGGAAATCCGTCGTCTCGAACACGCAGTCGCCGTTCCAGCCGATCTGGCCGCCGGTGACGACCAGCGTGCCGTTGGCCTTGATCCCGTTGGCGTAGCCCTTGGGCTTGGCCCAGCCGGCCGGCTGCAGCACCGTGAAGTCGACGTTCGCTGGCATGGTCACGCGTCACCTGTCTGATAGCCGGCCAGAAGCTGGCGGGCGATGATCACCTTCTGCACCTCGGACGCGCCCTCGTAGATGCGCAGCGCCCGGATCTCGCGGTACAGCTCCTCCACCGGCATGCCGGATTTGACACCCAGCCCGCCGAACATCTGCACGGCCTTGTCGATCACGCCCTGGGCACCCTCGGTAGCGTGCAGCTTGGCCATGGCGGCCTCCCGCGTGATGCGCTCCACGCCCGAAAGATCCGGCCGGTCCTTGGCCCAGGCGGCGCGGTAGACCAGCAGGGCGCTGGCGTCGATATCCAGCGCCATCTCGGCCAGATGCGCCTGGGTGAGCTGGAGGTCGGAAAGCGTGGCGCCGAACATGCGGCGGGTCAGGCTGTGGCGCGCGGCCTCGTCCAGGGCGCGGCGGGCGAAGCCCAGGGCCGCCGCCCCGACGCTGGGCCGGAACACGTCCAGTGTGGCCATGGCGATCTTGAACCCCTCGCCCTCGCGGCCAAGCCGTGCCGCCTCCGGTACGAAGCAGTCCTGGAACTGCAGGGTGGCCAACGGATGCGGGGCGATCACCTCGATCCGCTCGGCGATGGTGAAGCCCGCCACCCCGGCCGGCACCACGAAGGCCGACACGCCCTTCGTCCCCTCGCCGGTCTTGGCGAAGACGACGTACTGGTCGGCGATGCCGCCGTTGCTGATCCAGGTCTTCTCCCCGTTCAGGCGGTAGCCGCCCGGCACCGGTGTGGCGGTGGTCGCCATGGCGGCGACGTCCGAACCCGCGTCCCGCTCCGACAGGGCGAAGGCGGCGATGCGGGACCCGGCGCGCACGCCGGGCAGGTATCCGGCCTTCTGCTCCGGCGTGCCGAACAGGGTGATGCTGCCGGTGCCCAGCCCCTGCATGGCGAAGGCGAAGTCGGCCAATGCGGCGTGCCGGCCCAGTGTTTCCCGCACCAGGCAGAGGGAGCGCACGTCGAACCGCTCCCCGGCGGCACCGTCCGGCACCGCCACGCGCAGCCAGCCCGCCTCGCCCAGCGCCGTCACGATGCGGCGGCAGCTTCCGTCCACGTCGTGGTGGTCGACCAGCCCCGGCAGCGCGTCGGCCGCCCAGCGGTCCAGCCGGTCGGCCAGCTCGGCGTGCCGCGCCTCGAAGAAAGGCCAGCGCAGGAAGCTGCGGTCGCTCACTGGGTCTGCCCTTCCCGCGCGGCGATCAGGTTGCGGCGGACCGACGCCTTGGCCTTGCCCAGCAGTTCCATCAGCTTCGTCGCCTCGGCATCCGACAGGTCGGCGAAGGCGGCGGCGATCCACTGCTCGTGCCGGGCGGCCATGCGCTCGAACTCGGTCCGGCCGGCGGCGGTCAGCTCCACATACTGGGTCCGCTTGTCCTCCTTGGACCGGGTGCGGACGACCAGCCCCTCCTCCACCAGCCGCTCGGTGACGCCGGTGATGTTGCCGTTGGATACCATCAGGCGCCGCGACAGGTCGCCCATGGTCAGCGGCGCCTTGGTCTTGTGCAATGCTGCCATCAGGTCGAACCGGGGCAGCGTGGTGTCGAAAGCGACGCGCAGCCCGCCCCTGATCTCGGACTCCACCAGCGTGGTCAGCGTCAGCAGCCTGAGCCAGAGGCGCAGGTCGCGGTGGTCCGTCGGCGAGGCCGCGGTCTCATGGTCGATGAACTGTTCGGCACGCTCCGCCCCCCCGGCCGCCATGCTCGCATCCTCCGTCACGTCACTTCCCCCCCCGAGACACCGATCGATTGCCCCGTCACGCTGGCGGCCCCCGGACCGCACAGCCACAGCACGGCCGACGCCACCTCCTCCGGCAGCACGGCCCGCCCCTGCGGGTTGCCGGACAACATCTGCGCCAGCGCCTCTTCCCGCGACAAGCCCGTCTTCGACTGGATGTTGTCGACCGAGGACTTCAGCAGGTCTGTGTCGGTATAGCCGGGGCAGACGGCGTTCACCGTGACGCCGGACTTCGCCACCTCCACCGCAAGCGCGCGGGTCAGCCCAATCACCGCGTGCTTGGAAGCACAGTAATGGGCGACATAGGCATAGCCCTTCTGCCCGGCCGTGCTGGCGATGTTGACGATGCGCCCCGCCCCCCGCTCCAGCATGCCCGGCAGCACCGCGCGGCTGGCGTGGAAGACGCTCATAAGGTTGAGGTCGAGCGACCGGCGCAGATCGTCCGCGGTCAGGCGCTTGAACGGCTTGCTGTCGACGCCGCCGGCATTGTTCACCAGGATGCCGACCGGCCCCGCTTCCCGGGCCGCCTCCTCCAGCGCCCGGGTGATCGCCGCCTCGTCGGTCACGTCGGCGGCCTGGGCGCGGGCCCCGCGCCCGACCTCCGCCGCCGCCGCCATCAGCGTGTCCAGGCTGCGGCCGACCAGTGTGACGCGCGCACCCTCGGCCGCCAGCGCGCGGGCGATGGCGAGGCCGATCCCCCGGCTCGCCCCCGTCACCACCGCGTGTTGGCCCACCAGTGCGCCCATGGTCCCGCCCTCAGACCGCGATCGCCATGTCGGGCGACTTCTGCAGGTTCCGCACATACTGGGCGCGACCAGACAGGTACTGCTTCGGCCAGGGCTGCGCGTCGTAGCGCAGGTGGGCGGCCGCGTGCAGCGTGAAGTACGGATCGGCCAGATGCGGCCGGGCGAGCGCCACCAGATCGGCGCGCCCCGACGCGATGATCGAGTTCACGTGGTCGTGCTCGAAGATGTTGCCCACCGCCATGGTCGCGACCTTCGCCTCGTTGCGGATGCGGTCGCTGAACGGCGTCTGGAACATGCGGCCGTAGACCGGCTTCGCCTCGATGGAGGTCTGGCCGGCGGAGACGTCCAGCAGGTCGGCCCCCGCCGCCTTGAAGGCCTTGGCGACCTCCACAGCCTCGTCGGGGGTCAGGCCATCCTCATGCCAGTCGGTGGCGGAGATGCGCACCGACATCGGCTTATCGGCGGGCCAGGCGGCGCGCATGGCCTGGAACACCTCCAGCGGGAAGCGCAGCCGGTTCTCCAGGCTGCCGCCGTACTCGTCCTCCCGCTTGTTGGTCAGCGGCGAGATGAAGGCCGACAGCAGGTAGCCGTGGGCCGCGTGCAGCTCCACCATGTCGAAGCCGGCGTCGGCCGCCAGCCGGGTGGACCGGACGAAGTCGTCGCGGACCTGGTCCATGTCGGCCCGGGTCATCGGGCGCGGCGTGGCGTTCTTCGGGCTCCAAGCGATGGCGGAGGGCGCCAGCAGCTCCCAGTTGCCGCTGTCCAGCGGCATGTCCATCCCCTCCCAGCCGATCTTGGTCGACCCCTTCGGCCCGGAATGGCCGAGCTGGAGGCAGATCTTGGATTCGGAGTTGGCGTGGACGAAGTCGACGATCCGCTTCCACGATGCGGCGTGCGCGTCGGTGTAGATCCCGGTGCAGCCGGGGGTGATCCGCCCTTCAGCGCTGACGCAGGTCATCTCCGTGAAGATCAGCCCGGCGCCGCCGACGGCGCGGCTGCCGTAATGGACCAGATGGAAGTCGTCCGGCATTCCGTCCTTGGCGCTGTACATGGCCATGGGGCTCAGCACCACGCGGTTCGCCAGCTCCATCCCACGCAGCTTGAACGGGGTGAACATGGGCGGCACCGGCACCTGCTGCGGCCGGCCGGTGGCGCGGCCCGCGTGCCAGGTCTCGTAGCCCTTCAGCCAGGTGCTGTCGCGCAGGCGCAGGTTCTCGTGCCCGATGCGCTGGCTGCGGGTCAGCAGGCTGTAGGCGAACTGCTCCGGCTCGAAATGGGCGTAGCGGGCGATGTTCTCGAACCACTCGGTGCTGTTGCGCGCGGCCGACTGGATCTTCAGCACCTCGACGCTGCGCTCATCCTCGTAGGCCTTGAGCGCCCCCTTCAGGTCGCCCGGCATGGCGTTGATGGTGCGGGCGAGCGCGATCGCGTCCTCCAGCGCCAGCTTGGTGCCGGACCCGATGGAATAGTGCGCCGTGTGGGCGGCGTCGCCCATCAGCACGACATTGTCCTTCACCCAAGTCTCGCAGGTGACGCGGGGGAAGTTCAGCCAGTCGGAGCCGCGCAGGTGGCGGCTGTTGGTCATGAGCGAGTGGCCGTCCAGGTACTTGCCGAACACCTTCTCCCCGAAGGCGATCGTCTCCGCGCTGGTCTTGCCCTCCAGCCCGGCCGCCCGCCAGTTCTCCTCCGTCGTCTCGATGATGAAGGTGGAGGTGTCGTCGTTGAAGCGGTAGGCGTGGACCTGGAACCAGCCCCACTCCGTCTCCTCGAAGATGAAGGTGAAGGCCTCGAACACCTTCTTCGTGCCGAGCCAGACGAACTTGTTCTTCCGCCGGTCGATGGACGGCTTGAAATGGTCGGCGAACCGGGTCCGGATTTTGGAGTTGACGCCGTCCGACGCGATGATCAGGTCGCAGTCGGCGAACTGCGACAGGTCGGGCTCGATCTCCACCTCGAATGCCAGCTTCACGCCCAGGCTTTCCGCCCGGCGCTGCAGGATGTTCAGCAGGTGCTTGCGCTCGATCCCGCAGAAGCCGTGCCCGGAGGAGGTGATCACCCGGCCCTTGAAGTGGACGTCGATATCGTCCCAATGGGCGAAGCTGTCGATGATCTCCTGCTGGCTCTCGGGGTCGCCACCCTGCAGGTTCCGCAGCGTCTCCTCGGAGAAGACCACGCCCCAGCCGAACGTGTCATAGGGGCGGTTGCGCTCGTACACGGTGATGTCGTGGGCGGGGTTCGCCTTCTTCATCAGGATAGCGAAGTACAGGCCGGCCGGTCCGCCGCCGATGCAGGCAATCTTCATGGCGCTCAGTCCCTCATCGTCGCAGGCCCGCCGCGGCCGCCCCCGTGTCGCCGTCCGCAGCGTTATTTTAAACTTAAACTATCCCGGGACCGACGGCAAGCCCTGGGCGCGGATTAATCCGCCTCGCGCCCACCGCCGTCCGCAGTCTCCGTTCGGTTTCAGACCAGCCGCTTGGACTGGGCGTAGGCGCGCAGCGCGTCCTCGGCCTTGGGCGGCGGGCCGAACAGGGCCGCCTGCCGGGAGGTGTCGGCGACGTAGGGCCCGAAGGTCAGGAACTTCAGCATGGCCCGCAGGTCCTTCACCATGGGGTTGAAGGTGCCGATGACGCTCATGACGGTGCCGACCACGGGCCAGGGGGCGGCGCTGACCTTCACCGGCTTGCCCATCACCTTGCCGAAGATGTCGGCGATGTCGTTGGCGGACAGAGGCCGGTCGCAACCGATGTCGATAACCTTGCCCTCCGCATCCGGATGGTCGACAGCCAGGACGAGGCAGCGCGCCACCTCGTCCGTCGGCACGTGGGTGATGGCCCGCGCCGGGTCGCCGATGTGCTGGAACTTGCCCTTGGCGAGCGGCCCCGCCCAGCGGTCCTCCCGCTGGTCCATGAAGCTGCCGGGGCGGAGCGAGACGAAGGGCACGCCCAGTGCGCGCAGCCTGTCCTCCACCACCGACTTGGCGTGGAAATGCGGCACCTCCACCGCCTTGTCGCAGTTCAGCACGCTGGTCAGGACGAAGCGCTTGATCCCGGCCCGCTTCGCCGCCTCGGCCAGGGCCAGATGACCTTGAAGGTCGACGGTGGCCGGGCTTTCGCCCTTTTGCCGCCGGAAGAAGCCGTTGGCGGTGGTCACCAGCGCGTCAACGTCCTTCAGCGCCTTGTCGAGGGAGCCGGCGTCCAGCAGGTCGCCGACGGCGAGCTCCACCCCTTTGGACTTGAGGATCCCTGTGTCGGAGGTCGGGCGGACCAGGGCCCGCACTTGGAAGCCCCGTTGCAGCAGGCCGTCCACCACCTTGCCACCCAGGTGGCCGGTTGCCCCCACAACAAGAACGCGCCGGATATCCGGTGACATGGCCAGTCTCCATCGGGTTCGGGTCGCACCGGCCCGATCCCGGCCGAAGGGTCGGCCAGGGCGGCGGGATGCGGACAGGGAAAGGGCCGGCGGCCTCGTCACCGCCGGCCCGGGAAACGCCGGATCAGAACCGCACGGTCAGCTGCAGGCCCCACTCGCGCGGGTCGCCGACGAACACGTAGCTGGGGCCGAAGCCCGCGCTCGCGTCCTGGCCGAACGTGAAGTACTCCTCCTCGAACGCGTTCTGGACATAACCGGCGACCGAAAGGTTGCCGTCGGCGTTCGTCCAGGTGACGCGGAAGTTGAACAGGCTGTAGCCTTCCTGGAGCTCGGACGGGAAGTTCGTCGCCTGGAAGAACTGGTCGCCGGTGTAGACCCACTCGCCGCGCAGGGCCACGTCGCCCATGGCGTCGAGCGGCACCACGTACTCGGCGGCCGCGTTGACGGTCCATTCAGGCGACAGCGGCAGCACGTTGCCCGACCGGTAGGGCAGGCCCACCGGGACGTCCGTGTATTCGCTGTCGGTGTAGCCGATGCCCAGGGTCAGCGTCAGCGGGTCCGCCGGGCGGGCCACCAGCTCGGCCTCGAAGCCCTGGATCTCAGCCGCCGCGTTGGTGATCGTGAAGGTGCCGGCCTGCTGGATGACGCTCTGGATGTTCTGGTAGTCCATGTAGAACACGGCCACGTTTGCCTGCAGCCGATCATCCAGCAGGCGCGACTTCACGCCCACCTCGAAGCTGTCCACCTCCTCCGGGTCGAAGGGCTGGATGGCGGCGGTGGAGCCCTGCGGGCGTCCGTTGAAGCCGCCGGACTTGAAGCCCTTGCTCCAGTGACCGTACAGCAGCACATCGTCGGTCGCCTGGTATTCCAGGCCCAGGCGCGGGGTCCAGCTCGGGAACTTGCTGTCCACCGTGGTGCGCGGCAGCGTCGTGTTGACACCCTGCTGGAACAGTACGGGGAACGGCGGGAAGGGCAGCGTGATCGGGAAGCCCAGGTTGTTGACGAAGGCGTCGTTCAGCGTCAGCTCCTTGTCATCCAGCGAATAGCGGATGCCGAGCGTGGCGCTGAGCTGTTGGGTGATGTCCACAGTTGCCTGGCCGTAGGCGGCGTAGCTCTCGTTCGTGCCCTCGCGGAACTGCCGGTTGGTGAAGACCGTGTTGGCGAGACGCGGGCCGAACTGCCGCACGTTCATCGGCAGGAGCTGCGAGAAGTCCTCGGTGAAGTAGTACAGGCCGGTGGCGAAGGTCACCCGCCCGTCCAGCGCCGTCCCGTTGATCTGGAACTCCTGGCTGAACTGGTTCTGTTCCGTCGTCGCCACCTGGTCGAAGGCGCGGTAGCCGGTGGCGTCATAGTCCTGGCCGGTGGTCGCCTCCAGGTCACGGTACGCGCTGATGGACTTGAACTCGATGCTGTCGGTCACCTGGTAGGTGATGGTCAGCGCCGTGCCATAGATGTCGCTGTCATTCACCGGGTTGACGGACCGGAAATCCAGGTAAAGGTCACTGGAACGGTCGTTGTTGATGTCGGCCGGCAGGGTGCGCAGCGGCGGGCCGAAGAAGGGGAACGGGGCCGCCGTGGTGCTGGCGCCCCGGTTGATCGTATGGCGCGTCGTGCCGCGGCCCTGGGTGGCGTCGGCGGTGAGATAGACCTCCAGATCGTCGCCCGGCGTCAGCAGGAAGGCGACGCGGCCGGCGAGATCGTCCACATCGCCGGCGGTCCGGCCGGGGAAATAGACGCTTTCGCCCGGACCATCCTGGGTGGTGTAGCTGATGGCCGCGCGGGCGGCCAGGATGTCGGGGACGATGGAGCCGGTCACGGAGCCGCGCAGCCTGTACAGCTCGCGGCTGCCCACCGTGCCCTCGATCCGCCCTTGCGTCTCATGCGACGGCTTCTGGGTGACGAGGCTGACCGCGCCGGCGATGGTGTTGCGCCCGAACAGCGTGCCCTGCGGGCCGCGCAGCACCTCGACCCGCGCCAAGTCCAGCGCGTCGAGGCCGGAGCCCACCGTCCGGCCGAGATAGACGCCGTCGACATAGATGCCCACCGCCGGGTCGGCGGACACGATGAAGTCGTCCTGGCGGATGCCGCGGATGGCGAAGTTGGCGTCGCTGCCGCCCTGCGGGCTGCGGGTGACGTAGGTGTTGGGCGTGTAGCGGCCGATGTCGTTGATGTCGACGACGTTGCGCTTCTCAAGGTCCGCCGCCGTCAGCGCCGTTACCGCCACCGGGACGTTCTGCAACGTCTCCTCCGTGCGGCGCGCGGTCACCACGATCTCCTCCAGCGGACCTTGCGGCGGCCGTGTCGTCTGGGCGGCCTGGGCCGTCTGGGTCTCCTGGGCCATGGCAGGGACGGTCGGCAACAGGACGGTGAGCCCCAGAGCCGTGGTCGCCAAAAGCCGATCCATCTTCACCGTGTGCTGCATCTCCCTGCTCCTGTCCCGTAAGTGCGTTCTGGTTCCGCCATGCGCCGGTATGCCGGGCGCCGCCGGTTCTGTGTGTTTTAAGCTTGAAATGTCCGGCTTGGGACGCGCTAATAACTTCTGGTTCTGATCCCATAACCGTGTCGGCCGTGATGCCAGGCGTCGGCGGAGTGGGGACGGGTTATCGCAGCGGAACCTCAATTCATGGGCCGATCGCAGCCGCCGCCGCCATGCTTCCCCGTGGATGCGTGGCTTGGGTGGACGGGGTGCGGCATGACCATCACCATCATCGGCGGAACGGGCACGGTCGGCGGGCTGACGGCGGCGATCGCCGCGAACGAGGGGGCCTCCGTGCGGGTCGTCTCCCGCACGCCGCCGAAGGGCCCAGCCCATCCCCGCTTGGCGCACATGGCCGCCGACCTGTCCGACCCGGCCAGCCTCGCCCCCGCCCTGGCGGGGACGGAGACGCTGTTCCTGATCACGCCCTTCGTGGAGCGGGAGACGGAGATGGGCCTGGGTGCCGTGGAGGCGGCGCTGAAGGCCGGCGTGCGGAAGATCGTCTACATGGCGATCATGAACCTGGAGAAGCTGGCCCGCGTCCCGCACTTCGGGAACAAGATCCCGATCAAGCGCCGCGTGCTGGAGGCGGCCCCCAAGGCCGTGATCCTGGAACCGAACTTCTTCTTCCAGAACGACTTCATGTTCCTGCCGGCGATGATCCACGCGGGCGTGTTCCCCCTGCCGCTGGGATCGGCGGGGGTGGACGCGATCGACGCGCGCGACATCGCGGAGGTGGCGGCCAAGGCGTTGCTGACCCCGGAGCTGGACGGCCGGGTCGTCCCGATCTCCGGCCGCGACCGGCTGACCGGTCCGTCGGTGGCCGCGACATACGCGGAAATCCTCGGCCGTCCCGTCCACTACGCGGGCGACGGGCTGGAGCGGTTCGGCGACCTCGTCCGACAGGCCATGCCGGGAGCCGACGACTGGCTGGTCAACGACCTGACGATCATGAGCGAGGAGAACCAGCGCCAGGGCAACCACGCCACCCCGGCGCAGGTGGACGCGCTGGAGGCGATCCTGGGCCACCCGGTGCGCCGGCACGCCGACTTCGCGCGGGAGGCGGTGGCGTCCATGGCGGCCATGGCGCCCCGCTGACCGCCACCCTCGTCCGGCGGACCCGGCGATAACGTCCGGTTATCCGCCTCCGACCAAAAGCGTATGGACCCGCCTGGGCGCCGCCGGGAATGCTCCGGTCCCGAAAGACACCCTGGGAGAACCACCATGAAGGCCATGTACACCGCCCACGCCACCTCCACCGGCGCCGGCCGCGCGGGTCACGTGAAGACGGACGACGGCAAGCTGGACCTCGGCCTGTCGATGCCGACCTCCATGGGCGGGGACGGCAAGGGCACCAACCCGGAGCAGCTGTTCGCCGCCGGCTACAGCGCCTGCTTCCACAGCGCGCTGAAGTTCATCGCCGGGCAGAAGAAGCTGGACACGACCGACAGCACCGTGGCAGCCGACGTCGCCATCGGCCAACGCGACGACGCGCCGGGCTTCAAGCTGGCCGTCACGCTGGCTGTCGCGCTGCCGAAGCTGGACCAGGCGGCGGCGGAGGAGCTGGTGCAGGCCGCCCATCAGGTGTGCCCCTACTCGCACGCCACGCGCGGCAACATCGATGTCGACCTGAAGGTCACGGGCGCGGCCTGAGCCCGCGCCGCCGAAGGGAGGAGGAAAGACGATGTCCTATGCCATGATCCAGAAGGACGCCGAGTTCACGCCGCCGACCCTGCGGCCCTTCGGCGACCGGGAACACCCGAACGCGCTGAAGCTGAAGAAGGCGCACGAGTGCTTCCAGACCCAGGATTTCGACACGCTCTTCTCCATCTTCGCCGACGACATCCAGTGGCACATGCCAGGCGACAACGTCCTGTCCGGCACCTGGGTGGGCCGCGAGGGCGTGCTGAGGAATTTCGGCCTGCTGTTCGAGAACGTGGACGCCTACTGGGCGTACCCGATGGACTATTTCGGCAGCGACGGCCACGCCGTGCTGGTGGCGCGGGTCCGGGCCAAGCGGCGCGGCAAGCTGCTCGACTGCGAGGAATGCCTGCTGTTCCGCGTGGGTCCCGACGGCCGCTTCAGCCACTGCTTCCACCTGAGCCTGGACGAGAAGGCCTGGAACGAGTTCTTCGCGCGCTGACGGCCGGCGCGCCTTTCCTCCCCGCTCCACCGACCCGTCACCGTGGAGCGACTTGCAGACGCCGGCCACCGCGCCGGCGTCTTTTTTGTGCGCTCAGGCAGCAGAAGCTTTCCTTCTCAACCCGTCATTCCCGCGAAAGCGGGAACCCATTCCGTGGTTCGGCGCTGTAGGTCCGTGGGTTCCCGCTTTCGCGGGAATGACGAAAGGGTGATCGTGACCGCCGCCCGGTCAGGCCCGCATCCGGTCCGGGGTCCACAGGAAGCCGGTGTCGAGTTCGGTTTCCACCGCGCTGACGCCGGGCAGCGTCTCCAGGCTTTCCCGCGCCGCCTCCATGAAGTGCGGCGCCATGGTGCAGCCGGTGAAGGTCATGCAGAAGCGGACCTTGAGGCGCCCGGGGGCGGTGAACGCCCAGCCAAGCACGAGGCCCATCTCAAGCAGCCCCTTCGGCTTCCCGGCCGCCACGCTGCACGGGTCGTAGATGGCGTCCAGCCGCTGCCGGATCAGGTCGTCCAGGCTCATGCCGGCGCCCCGGCCATGGCGCTCTCGCGCCAGACGCTGAAGGGCGGGCGGTAGCCGTCGGCCCGCACCGCGCGGGCGAACGCGTCGTCGGCGACGGCGGCCTTCATCGCGGTGGGATCGCGGCCGATCATTCGGGCGTAGTTCTCCCCCAGGATCATGCGCTTCACCGGGTCGGGCAGCGGGGCGAGGCCGTACTTGTCCAGCAGGGCCGGCGGCAGTTCCAGGTTCCAGAACAGCTCGGCCGTGTGCTTCGGATGGATCATGGCGAAGCCGCTGGCCCACAGGATCTTGTGCGGCCCGCCGAAGAACATCAGCTTGGCCAGGATCTCCGCGAACATGCCCGGTGCGCGCCAGAGCAGGGCCGCCGTCGTCTCCAGGTTCGCGTAGACGTTGGGGAAGCGGGCCACCGCCATCGCCGTCTCGTCCAGGAAGGCCATGCCGGCGTGGATGATCTCGAAGTTGAGGTCGGGGTAGGCGTCGCAGGCGACCTCGATGTCCTCCACGGCGTAGGGCGCCAGCGGCACCGGCCCGTTCGGCAGGGCCTTGTGCAGGGCCACCGTCCTCAGCCCCAGCTCGCGCGCCCGGCCGAACAGCTCCAGCATCTCCGGGCTGTCCGCCCGGCGCCACTCGTAGGGGTTCATCTGGTGGGGATAGAGCTTCAGCCCCACCGCCCCCGGACAGGCCCTGAGCTGCTCCTCCATCTCCCGGATGCAGACATCCACCGGCCGGGTCGGGTCCACGCCGACATAGCCCAGCATCCGGTCCGGCCAGCGGCGCACAGCCTCCTCCGTCTTGGCCCGGCTGCTGAACCCGTCCTTGAACCAGCTGTCCAGGCGCAGCGTGTGGGTCACCGCCACATCCACCGGGCTTTCCAGGAACATGGTGCGCACCAGCGTCTCGATCGGCATGTCGGACAGGTACACCTCCGGCGGGACGCTGACGCCGGGCGGGTTGAAATGCATGTGCATGCCGTGGGCGCCCTGCCAAAGCGCCTCGCCGTAGCGGCTGGCGATGTTGTCGCGCGACAGGTTGAAGGCGTGCACGACCGCGTCCACCACCAGGACGTCGGGCGGGATGGGGCGCAGGCCCTCCAGGCTTGCCGGTCCGGTCACGCGCTGTCCTCCCCATGCGGTCCCGTGGATCGGACCATGAAACGACGGGCCCGGCACCCCAGCCAATAACTTCCGCGCGGGCCCCGATAACCGGCGGACGTGCCGTGCGGACGATTACCCATGGTTATGCGATTTCCCCCGATAGCGATTGGATGCCCGGTCGGGGGCGGACTTAGCGTTGGCGTGGTATCCGTTTCATCTGGAAAGGTCCCATGTCCGCCATCGCCTACCCGCAGGAGCGACCCGGCCTTTCGGACCGTTACAGCCCGTCCTGGTTCAGGGACCTGGTGCGCGGGGACCATGTGCACCGCGACGTCTACACCGACCCGGAAATCTTCCGGCGGGAGATGAGGCTGCTGTTCGGGCGCACCTGGATCCTGGTCGGCCACGAAAGCCAGCTTCCCGACCCGAAAAGCTGGTTCACCGCGCGGGTCGGCGACCAGACGATCATCGTGGCGCGCGAGCCGGAGACCGGCCGGCCCGTCGCCATGTACAACCGCTGCGCCCACCGGGGGGCCACCGTCTGCGTCGGCCGCCAGGGCCAGTCTCACCGGCTGGTCTGCCCCTATCACGGCTGGGCCTTCGACCATGGCGGGGCGCTGGCCGCCGTGCCCTACGAGAAGGGCTATCCTGAGGCGCTGGACCGGTCCGCCTACAGCCTGCGCCGAGTGGCGCGGCTGGAGGGCTATCGCGGCTTCCTGTTCGCCAACCTGTCGGCGGATGGGCCCGGCCTGATGGACTTCCTGGGCCATATGTCGACCTGCATCGACGATCTGGTGGACCGGTCGCCGACGGGGGAGGTGGAGCTGGTCGGCCCGCCGCTGAGCCACCATTACCGGGCCAACTGGAAGATGTCGTTCGAGAACCTGAACGACACGCTGCACCCCGGCTTCGCCCACGCCGCCAGCGTGGTGGCCGCCCGCGCGGTGGAGAGCGTGGTGGGCGAGGGCAACCTCGTCCCCTCCGTAGGCATGATGAAGGCGAACGGCAAGCCCATCGGCTTCTTCGAGGAGCTGCCGATGGTCACCACCCCCTGGGGCCACAGCTACATCGGCGGCCACATGGGGGCGAGCTACACCGGCTCCACGCAGTCCGCATACTTCCAGCAACTCGCCGCCTTCCACGGGGAGGAGAAGGCCAAGCGGGTCCTGGCCCAGGACCGGCACCTGATGCTGCTCTACCCCTCGGCCACATGGCACGCCCGGTACCAGACCGTGCGCCTCGTCCTGCCCATCGCGGTGGACCGGACGGAGGTGGTGGGCTTCGTCTTCCGCCTGAAGGGTGCGCCGGAGGAGACGTTCCGCAACGCGCTGGAATACTGCAACGGGGCCAACTCCGCCTTCTCCCCCGTCATCTCCGACGACCTGGAGATCTACGAACGCTGCCAGGTCGGCAACCTGCAGGGCGACGCGGAGTGGGTGCCCATGTACCGCGGCATCCACCAGCGGGCGGAGGACCCGGAGACGGGCCGCCGCTCCCCCGCCACCAGCGAGGAGTATGTGCGCAACCAGTTCGCGGCCTGGGCCCGCCTGATGGGAGAGCCGGCATGAGCGTGCCCGTGACTGACATGGACACGCTGCACCGGGTCCAGGACTTCCTCTACCGCGAGGCGGAGCTGCTGGACGAGCAGCGCTTCTCCGCCTGGGCGGAGCTGTTCGCGGACCCCTGCGTCTACTGGATACCGGTCGACCCGGCGGTGACCGAGGTCTGGCAGGGGATGAGCCACGTGAACGACGACCGGCAGCTCCTGCTCGCCCGCACCCACCGGCTGGACAATCCGCGCGTGATGTCGCCGGAGCCCCTGCCCCGCACGGTTCATGCCATCGCCAACGTCCGCATCGCCGAAGTGGCGGCCGACGGCACCCTGACCGTGAAGTCCACGGCGGTGGTGCACGAGTACCGGCCGCGCGGCTATGGCGACGACGACAAGCGCGCCTTCGCCGGCCGCGTCACCCACAGGCTGGTCCCCCACGGCGACGGCTTCCGCATCGCCTTTAAGCGGGTGGACCTGGTGGACAGCGAGGGCAGCTACAACGCCATCCTGGTCCCGATCTGAGGGGAGTGTCGACGCCTTGAGCCGCGGTTACATCCCCTATGGCGCCTACTGGTCGACACCCTTCGCCAAGTGGCAGGGCACGCTGTCCCACCTGCACAGCCTGCGCCTCGCCGCCCACACGGCCACGGCGGCGCTGAAGGAGCGCGGCATCCCGGCGGAGGCGTTCGACCACGGAATCCTGGGCACCACGGTGCCCCAGCGGAACGCCTTCTACGGTCTGCCCTGGGTGACGGGGATGATCGGGGCCGCGGGCGTCGGCGGGCCGACCATCAACCAGGCCTGCGCCACCTCCGCCCGCATGGTGCAGTCCGCCTCGCAGGAGGTGGCAGGCGGCAGCGCCGCATGCGTCCTGCTGATCGCCGCCGACCGCACCAGCAACGGCCCGCACATCTACTATCCCGCACCGAACGCCCCCGGCGGCACGGGCGAGGCGGAGAACTGGGTGCTGGACAATTTCGGCCACGACCCGTTCGCCGGGAACGCCATGATCGAAACGGCGGAGGCGGTCGCCGCCCGCTACCAGATCGACACCGCCCAGCAGCACGCGGTGGTGCTGATGCGTGACGACCAGTACCGCGACGCGCTGGCCGACGACCGCGCGTTCCAGCGCCGCTACATGGTGACGCTCGCCGTGCCGGACGTGGGCTTCCGCAAGACCGTCGCGACGTTGGAGACCGACGAGGGCGTGTTCCCGACCACGGTGGAGGGGCTGGCGAAGCTGAAGCCCGTCCGGCCGGAAGGCACCGTCACCTTCGGCGGCCAGACGCACCCGGCCGACGGCAACGCCGGCATGGTGGTCACCACCCGCGACCGGGCGCGCGACCTGTCCCGCGATCCCGGCATCGTGGTGGAGCTGCTGGGATTCGGCCAGGCGCGGGCGGAGAAGGGCTTCATGCCCGCCGCCCCGGTGCCCGCCGCCCGCAAGGCGCTGCACGACGCCGGCCTGACGATCGGGGATGTGGACGCGGTCAAGGCGCACAACCCCTTCGCCGTGAACGACATCGTCTTCGCCCGGGAGACCGGGTTCCCGCTGGAGCGGATGAACAACTACGGCTGCTCCCTGATCTGGGGTCATCCGCAGGGGCCGACCGGCCTGCGCGCGATGATCGAGCTGATCGAGGAGCTGGCACAGCGCGGCGGCGGGGTCGGCCTGTTCCAGGGCTGTGCCGCCGGCGACACGGGCATGGCCGTGGTCCTGCGCGTGACCGACGGGAGGCCCTGAGATGGCGACCCTCACCGACAGCCCCGCCCAGGCCGGCATCCGCCCCTTCCCCAGCCCCTTTCCCAGCGTCGTGCACACGCTGGCCGCCGCCGTGGCGGCCGTGCCGGAGCGCGACGCGCTGGTCTGCGGCCCGCACCGCCTGTCCTACGCCGCCTTCGGCAGCGCCGTCGCCGGCTTCGCCACGGTGCTGAGGGACGCTGGTGCGGAAGGCGGGGTGGTGCTGGTCTGCCTGCGCAACTCGGTTGAGCTGGCGGTGGCGCTCTACGCCGCCCAGGCCGCCGGGGCCGCCGTCTGCCCGGCCAACCCCGACTACACGGAACGGGAGCTGCGCCCGGTGCTGGAGGACGCCGCACCCCGCGTGATCGTCACCAAGGCGGAGCAGCGGGCCAAGCTGGAGGCCGCCCTTTCGGAGGGCTCCGGCACCCGGATCATGGAACTGCCGGAGGATACCGCCGGCTGGCTGGCAACCATGCCCGAGGGGCCGGACCTCGCGGACATGCTGCCCGACCCGGACTCGGTGGCGGCCCTGCTCTACACCGGCGGCACGACCGGCCTGCCCAAGGGCGTCATGCACGCCCACCGGCAGGTGGCGGCCAACGTGGCCCAGCGTGAACACCTGCTGCCCACCCTGGATGGCGACCGCGTGCTCTGCATGATGCCGCTGTTCCACACCTTCGCCCTGTCCACCTGCCTGCACCTGTCGGCCTGGTGCCGGGGCACGCTGGTGGTGCTGCCGCGCTACCGCCCGGACTGGGTGGTGGACACGATCGCGGCCGAGCGCATCACCCTGATGCCGGCGGGGCCGACCGTGTTCAACGGCCTGCTGTCCTTCGATGGGCTGGACCGCACCAAGCTCGCCACCCTGCGCGCCTGCTACTCCGGATCGGCCCCGCTGTCCGTGGACACGCTGGAGCGCTGGCGGGCCGCGACCGGCTGCGAGATCTACGAGGGCTACGGCCAGACGGAGGCCGGGCCCATCGTCAGCTTCAACTCTCCACATTTCCCGCTGAGGACCGGCTCCGTCGGAAAGCCGCTGCCCGACACGGTGGTGCAGATCGTGGACGTGGACACAGGCACCACCGTCCTGCCCCGGGGCCAGTCCGGCGAAATCCGGGTGCGCGGGCCGCAGGTCATGCTGGGCTACCGCAACAAGCCGGAGGCGACGGCCGAGGCCCTGCGCGAAGGCTGGCTGCACACGGGCGACATCGGGCGATTCGACGACGAGGGCTACCTGTTCATCCAGGACCGCAAGAAGGACATTGTCATCACCGGCGGCTTCAACGTCTACCCGCGCGAGATCGACGAGGTGCTGACCGGCCACCCGGCGGTGGAGGAGGCTGCGACCATCGGCGTGCCCGACAGCTACCGGGGGGAGGTGCTGTGGGCCTATGTCCGGCTGGCGGCGGGGGCCGCGATCGGCCAGGACGACCTGCTGTCCCACTGTGCCGCGAACCTGGTGAAGTACAAGCTGCCCCAGCGCATCGTGATCGTGGACGCGCTGCCGAAGACGGCGGTGAACAAGATCGACAAGAAGGCGCTACGCGACCGCGCCAAGGCGGGCTGAGATGCCCAAGGCCCAGGTCGACGCGCTGCGCGCCATGCTGGCGAACCGCCCCCAGGTGGGGGAGGATTTGGAGGCGCGCCGCCAGGGGTTCGAGGCGATGGCCGCCCGCTTCCCACTGCCGCCGGGTGTCGTGCCCAAGCCGATGGCGATCCCCGCCCGCCCGCCGGTGCCCGCCACCCTGTTCACGCCGGCGGGGAACCACGACGGACATCGCCTGATCCTCTACATCCATGGCGGCGCCTTCGTCGTCGGGTCCAGCCGGACCCATGCGGCGCTGACCGCCCGGCTGGCGCTGGCGGCCGGGTGCCCCGTGCTGTCGCTGGACCAGCGGCTGGCGCCGGAGAACCCGTTCCCGGCCGCCCTGGACGACTGCGTGGCCGCCATCCGCTGGGCGATGGAGCATCTGGCGGAGCCCCGGCATCTCGCGCTCGCCGGAGACAGTTCCGGCGGCAACCTCGCGGCCGCCACCCTCCTGCGCCTGAAGGCGGAGGGCGGGCCGCTGCCTGGGGCCGCCGCCCTCATCTCCCCCTATCTCGACCTCACCCACTCCGGCGCCAGCATCCGGAAACGCGCCCACCGCGACCCGTTCATCGACACCGCGAAGATGGACTACACCGCCGCCCTCTACCTTGGCGGCAACGCGGCCACGACGGACCCGCTGGCCTCCCCGCTGTTCGGCGACCTGTCGGGCCTGCCGCCCCTGTTCGTCCAGGTGGGGGAGGACGAGGTGCTGTACGACGACGCGGCCCGCATGGTGGCGCGCGCCCGGGCCGCCGGGGTCGATGCCGCGCTGGACGCCTGGGCGGACATGATCCACGTCTTCCCCTGGTTCGCCGGCATGATCGACGAGGGTGCGGAGGCGATCAGGAGGATGGGGGCGTGGCTGCGGCTGAAGACCGGGTGAGTTGAACGGCCCCCCGCCTGCATTACATTGTCATTCATATGACGCTGGAGGGTGGTATGGCCGCCAATGCCCTGGTGCAGGCCCGGATCGACCAGGAGGTCAAGGACGAGGCCGCGACGGTGCTCGCCGCCATGGGCCTTACCGTGTCGGACGCCGTGCGCCTGCTGCTGATCAAGGTGGCGCAGGAGAAGGCCCTGCCCTTCGAACCCTTCGTGCCGAACGAGACGACCATTGCGGCCATGCGCGAGGCGCGCGCGGGCAAACTCCCCCGGTTCCGCAGCGTCCAGGATCTGATGGCCGGTTTGGATGCGGACGCGGCTCCTGGCGGACACCCATCGCGGGCCGTCCGCCGAAACGGTTAGTCGACGGGGCCTATAACCGCTGGTTATAGTCTGCCCCATGGAACTCCGACAGCTCCGCCATTTCCTGGAGATCGCCCGTTGCGCCAGCTTCCGGCAGGCGGCGGACAATCTGCACCTGACGCAGCCGGCCCTGTCCAAAAGCATTCGCAACCTGGAGAACACCCTTCAGGTCACGCTGCTGGAGCGCGGGCCGACCGGCGTGGTGCCGACCGAATACGGCCGGGTGCTGCTGGACTATGCCAGCTTCGTGGACGTGGAGCTGGGCCGCGCCAAGGACGAGCTGGATTTGATGCGCGGCACCGGCAAGGGCACGGTGCGGATCGGCGTCGGCACCTCCATCCTGCGCTACCTGCTGCCGGACGTTGTGCGCCGCTTCCTGGAGGCGAACCCCGGCGTCTCCGTCAGCCTGGTGGAGGGGCTGAAGGCGGACCTATTCGCGCGGCTGCGCCGGGGCGAGGTGGACCTTGTCGTCTCCTCCGTGAAGGAGGAGCCGGACGACCCCGACCTCGCCCAGCGGATCATCCTGCGCGACCGCATCTCCGTGGTCGCCGCCAAGGGCCATCCCTTGCAGGGCAAGCCGCGCGTGACGCTGGAGGACCTGTCCGCCCACAAGTGGGTGATCCCCGGCCCGAACGAGCCGGAGGGCCAGATGCTGGCCCTGATGATGGCGCGGGCGGGGCTGGAGCGGCCGGACCTCGCCATCCGCACCTCCTCGTCCCTCGCCATGGCGGCGCTGCTGCCGGGCACGACCTATCTCAGCTATCTGCCGGCCAAGCTGCTGGAGCTGGATGCCAGCTATTCCCAGCTCGTCCGCCTCGACACCGAGACCGTGTGGCGGGACACCTTCGTCGGCATCAGCCACCGTCGCCGCGGCATCATGCTGCCGGTGGCCCGCCAGTTCATGCGCGCCATGACCGAGGCGGCGGAGTCCATGCAGGAGATGGTTTAGAGCCTCTTCGGCATGACCGAAGAGGCGAAGGGACGCGACCGCGTCCCCGCGCCGGTCAGGCGCGCAAGCCAAGCCGCCGGAGGCGGCGCCGGCGCCTGAGGAACCTCAAAACCTAGGCCACCCGCTTCAACGCCTGGAACACCCGGTCGAACAGGCCGGGCTCGGACTCGCCCTGGATGCGTTGCCCGTTCACGAAGTGCGTGGGCATGGCGTTGATGCCGGCACGGGATTGGCGCTCGGTCGCGGCGAAGATCGCGTCGAACTCCTCCCGACCCGCCATGAAGGCCCGCAGCTCCTCCGCCGGAAGGCCCTGTCTGGCGCCGATCTCCACCAACACGCCGTGGTCGCCGACATCGCGCCCCTGCTCGAAGAAGGCGCCGTAGACGGCGTCGAGCACCGGCGCCTGTTTCCCGTGGCGCTTGGCGAAGGCGACCAGCCGGTGGGCGTGGATGGCGTGCGGGCCCTTCGTGATACCGTGGAAGTCGAAGGCGATGCCCGCGCGGCGGCCCATCTCCGTCACCCGGTCCCACATGGGTACCCGCAGCTCCTCCCCGTACTTGGCGACGAAGAAGGCGCGGAAGTCGTGGCTCTCCAGCGGGATGTGTGGATAGAGCATGTGCGGGTGCATGTGCACCTCCACCGCCACGTCCGGATTGCGGGCGATCGCCGCCTCCAGGTTCCGCTTCGCCAGGAAGCTGAAGGGGCAGACGATGTCGAAATAGGCGTCGATCCGCATGGTGCTGTCTCCGGTGGGCCGTCCCGCGCCAGCGGATCACAGCACAGGTGCCGCCCGCCCCACCAATGAGAGGCGCGGCGCGGGCGATAACCATCCGTCGCGCGGGTCCGTCGCCATAGTCATTGGCGCGGCATGCCCGCGCGGGCGCACCCTTGCGCCCCATGGAACCGCGCGACCTCATCGGATTGCAGATACGCGACCTCTGGGGCCGGGGGCGGACGGATCTCGTCCGCACGCTCTATGTCGACGACGTGACCGACCACATGCCCATCCCCGGCCAGCCGCGCGGGCTGGACGCGCTGGCGGGGGTGGTGGAGACGTTCCGCGCCGCCATCCCGGACATGGCCATCGAGGTCCACGCCATCCTCCAGCAGGGCGACATGGCGGCCGACATCTGGACCCTGACCGGCACGCATCTGGGGCCGCTGGGCCCCCTGCCGCCGTCGGGCCGGCCGCTGCGGTTCAGCGGGATCGACATGGTCCGCGCGCGGGACGGGCGCATCGCCGACATCTGGCATGTGGAGGACCTGAACCGCATGACCGCGCAGATGGGCGGACCTGCCACCGTGCCCGCCATCACGGTCGCGGGGGGCGTCGTGCGCCCCCTGCCGCCACCTGCCGACAGGGCGGAGGCTGCACGCCTGTTCGGCACGGCCTTCGGCGACCCGGACGCGCTTGGCCTGCTCGCGGGGCTGCTTGCGTCGGATGTGGTGGACAGTACGCTCTTCGCGGGGCAGGCGGAGAAGGTACCGGGGCTGCTCGCCCGCTCGGCCTCCCAGGCGGCCCTGTTCCCGGACGCGCGGCCCGTTGTGGAACAGGTTCTGGCGGAGGGGGACTGGGCCGCCGTGCGCTGGCGGCTGGCCGGCGGCGCGCATGCGCTGAACGGCATGCACGGGCTGCGCTTCGCGGCCGACGGCCGGATCGACCGGGTCTGGACCTGCCTGGAGATGCCCCACCCCTACCAACAGGAATGACCCTGAGCCATCCGGTCACTTGACCGCCGGGGCCCCGGCATACAGTTTAAGTTTAAACTTTTTTCCGACCAAGGACAGCGCCCATGCCCGCTCCGGACGTTCTCGACCGCGCCACGCCGGATGTGAAGCCCGCGAAGAAGGCCGGGGCCGCGTTCCGCTGGGACGATCCGTTGCTGCTGGAGGATCAGCTGAGCGAGGAGGAGCGGATGGTGCGCGACACCGCCCGCGCCTACTGCCAGGACAGGCTCCAGCCCCGGGTGCTGGAGGCCTTCCGCCACGAGCGCTTCGACCGGGAGATCATGCGCGAGATGGGCGAGCTGGGCCTCTTGGGCATGACCATCGACGGCTACGGCTGTGCGGGCCTCTCCCACGTCGCCTACGGGCTGGTGGCGCGGGAGGTGGAGCGGGTGGACAGCGGCTACCGCTCGGCCATGTCGGTGCAGTCCAGCCTGGTCATGCACCCCATCCACGCCTACGGCACGGAGGCGCAGCGGCAGAAGTACCTGCCGGGCCTCGCCACCGGGGAACTGGTCGGCTGCTTCGGCCTGACGGAGCCCGATGCCGGCTCCGACCCCGCCAGGATGAAGACGCGGGCCCGCAAGGTCGAGGGCGGCTATCGGCTGACCGGGTCCAAGACCTGGATCACCAACTCCCCCATCGCCGACGTCTTCGTCGTCTGGGCCAAGACGGAGGATGGGGCCATCCGCGGCTTCGTGCTGGAGAAGGGCTGGGAGGGGCTGTCGGCACCCAAGATCGAGGGCAAGGTCTCACTTCGCGCCTCCATCACCGGCATGATCGTGATGGACGAGGTGTTCGCGCCCGACGACGCCCTGCTGCCGAACGTGAAGGGCCTGTCCGGCCCGTTCGGCTGCCTCAACAAGGCGCGCTACGGCATCAGCTGGGGTGTCATGGGGGCGGCGGAGTTCTGCTGGCATGCGGCGCGCCAGTACACGCTGGACCGGCAGATGTTCGGCAAGCCGCTGGCCGCCACGCAGCTGATCCAGAAGAAGCTGGCCGACATGCAGACGGAGATCGCACTCGGGCTCCAGGGCTCCCTCCAGCTCGGCCGCATGATGGACGCCGGCACCTGGGCGCCGGAGGCGATCAGCCTGATGAAGCGGAACAACTGCGGCAAGGCGCTGGACGTGGCCCGGCTCGCCCGCGACATGCATGGCGGCAACGGCATCGCCGACGAGTACCACGTGATCCGGCACATGGTGAACCTGGAGACCGTCAACACCTACGAGGGCACCCACGACGTCCACGCCCTCATCCTCGGCCGCGCCCAGACCGGCCTCCAGGCCTTCGGGTGACCGCGTGCCCGTCACCGTCATCCTCTGGGACGGGCCCGACGCGCCCCGCCTGCGCCAGCAGCATCTGGCCGCCCACCTGTCCTACGCGGAGCGGGTGGCGGACAGGCTGCTGGTCGGCGGGCCGTTCAAGCGCCCGGACGGCGGCTTCGTCGGCAGCCTGCTGGTGATGGACGTGGAGACGGAGGACGAGGCCCGCGCCATCCTGGAGAAGGACCCGTACTTCCTGGCCGGCGTGTGGACCGACGTGCGGATGGAACCCTTCCGCCCCGTCATCGGCACCTGGATCGGCGGCAAGGTTTGGTAGCGGCTCACGCCACCACCAGGAAGATCAGCACCGCCGCGCCGATCGTCAGGGCCGTGTACAGGATGTGCCGGCCGGTCGACGGGAAGCGGGACCGCAGGCCCGCCGACGGCACCTGGTACACGGCCCCCTTCCAGCCCTCCTTGGCCGGATGCTCCCGGTCGCCGCGCGCCATCGCCCTAACCTCCCCGTTTCGTCGCGCGCACCAACAGGCGGTCGGGCCGGTTGTCCCGGTGACGGAGCGCACTTGGCGGGGTGCGCGGCCGATCCCATAACTTGTGCGCCCCGCCCGCGACCCCAGAGCGCCGCTTGACCGATCCCATCGCCCCCCGCGTCCGCGCCATCGCCGACTGGCTGCTGCTAACCCGCGAGCCCGGCGACATCGACGCCCTATTCCAGGCCGCCTGCGCCCGTCTGGACGCGGCCGGCTTCCCGATCGACCGCGTGTCCCTGAACCTGGAGGTCATCCACCCGGAGGTCGGCGGGGAGGGGCGGATCTGGCAGCGCGCGGCGGAGGTGGTGGTGAACCGCGCCGCGCGCGGGGTGGAACTCAGCGACGACTACCTGCTCAGTCCCGTCAAGGTGGTGGACGACACCGACCGCCCCTTCCGCCGCCGCCTGGACGGTGCCGCCACTGGCATGCCGCTGCTGGACCGGCTGGGCAGGGAGGGCTTCACCGACTATCTGATCGTCCCGCTGGCCTTCCAGGACAAGGACCGGACGGCGGCGATGTCCTTCGCCACCCGGCGGCCCGGCGGCTTCACGGACGCGGACGAGGCGGACCTGCTGCTGGTCGTCCAGTCCCTGTGCCCGGCTGTCGAGGCGCGGGTGATGCGCATCATCGGGCGCGACCTGCTCACGACATATCTCGGCCGCGATCCGGGCGAGCGGGTGCTGCGCGGGCAGATAAGGCGCGGCGACGTCAGCAGCCTGTTCGCCGCCATCCTCTTCTGCGACCTGCGCAACTTCACCGGATTCACGCAGGACAATCCGTCCACGGCCGTGATCGGCCGCCTGAACGACTGGTTCGGGCTCGCCGTGGAGGCGGTGGAGCGAAACGGGGGCGAGGTTCTGAAGTTCATGGGCGACGGGCTGATGGCCATCTTCCCGGCGGAGGAGCTGAACCCCCGCCAGGCCTGCGGCCACGCCCTGGCCGCCGCGTCGGAGATCGGGCAGGGGGCGGATGCCTGGAACGCCGGCCGCGATCCCCGGCACCCGCCGCTGGATTACGGCCTGTCGCTCCACCTGGGCTATGTCGCCTTCGGCAACATCGGCGGTGCCCGGCGGCTGGACTTCACCGTCATCGGCCCCGCCGTGAACCTGGCCAGCCGCCTTATGGAGGTGGCGAAGCATCTGGACCGCCGCGTGGTCGTGTCCCAGAGCTTCGCCGGCTGTTCGGGGCGCAACCACGAACCGCTGGGCGACTACGCCCTGCGCGGCATCGGCCACCCGGTGCCGGTCTACGCCCCGGAGTGAAGCGGGCATCCTTGGACCGGGGCGCCTCCCATGCTATCGCTCCGGCCCCACGCCGAAGAGCCGTCCACATGACCGTCGCCGTCCGCTTCGCCCCCAGCCCGACCGGCCTCCTCCACATCGGGAACCTGCGCGCGGCACTCACCAACTGGCTGTTCGCGCGCCGGCACGGCGGCACCTTCCTCTACCGCCTGGACGACACGGACGAGGAGCGGTCGCGGCAGGAGTACGCCGACGCCATCGCGGCCGACCTCGCGTGGCTGGGCCTCACCTGGGACCGCTTCGCCCGGGAGTCCGACCGCTACGCCCGCTATGCGGAGGCCGCCGACGCGCTGAAGTCCGCAGGCCGGCTCTACCCCTGCTACGAGACGGCCGAGGAACTGTCCCTGAAGCGCGCCGCATTGCTCGCCCAGGGCCGCCCGCCGATCTACGACCGCGCGGCCCTGAAGCTCTCCGACGCCGACCGCGCCCGGCTGGAGGGGGAGGGCCGCAGGCCCTACTGGCGCTTCCGGCTGGAGCCTTCGGACGTCACCT
>JAJUIU010000079.1 GCA_029267445.1 Rhodospirillaceae bacterium | reverse complement strand
GCGGCACCGGCGGGCGCAGCACCAGGCTGACATAAAGGTTTCCCGGCGGCGAGGCCCAGGCCCGGCCGCGCCGCCCCCTGCCCGCCTCCTGCCGTTTCGCCCAGACGACCGTGCCGTCGGGCGCACCCAGGCGGGCGCGCTCCTTGGCCTCGTCGTTCGTGCTGCCGCAGACCTCGAGCGTGACCAGCGCCAACCCGGCCGGAAGACGGATCGCGTCCGCCGGGGCGGCAGCGCCGGTCACCATCCCGCCACCATCACTGGAACAGCGAGGCGGCCGCCGTCGCCGCACCGGTCAGGATGGCGTTGGAGAAGATGAAGAAGACCGGGAAGGTGAACAGGGCGGTGCCCGCGATCACCAGCGACGCGGCCCGGCTCGGCCGCTCAAGCGGTTCCGTCAGGTCGTCGAAATACATCACCTTGATGATGCGCAGATAGTAGTAGCAGCTCACCACCGACGTGATGACGCCGATGACCGCCAGCACGATCAGCCCGGCGTCGACGGCGGCCATGAACACGTAGAACTTGCCGAAGAAGCCGGCCGCCGGCGGCACACCCGCCATCGACCACATGAAGATCGCCATGGCCAGCGCCATCATCGGATGGCTCTTCGACAGGCCGGACAGGTCGCGGATCTCCTCCACCATCCGTCCCTGCACCCGCATGGACAGGATGATGGCGAAGGTGCCGACATTCATGGCGAGGTAGATCGCCATGTAGATCAGCACGCCGCGCACGCCCGCCTCTGTCCCGGCGGCGAGGCCGACCAGCGCGTAGCCGATATGGCCGATGGAGCTGTAGGCCATCAGGCGCTTGATGTTGGACTGCTGGATGGCCGCCAGCGAGCCCAGGATCATGCTCGCCACGGCGCAGAACCAGATCACCTGCTGCCACTGGGCCAGCAGGTCGCCGAACGGATCGACCAGCACGCGGATGAACAGGGTGATGGCGGCGATCTTGGGCGCCACGGCGAAGAAGGCGGTGACGCTGGTGGGCGCGCCTTCGTAGACGTCCGGCGTCCACATGTGGAACGGCACGGCGCTGATCTTGAAGGCGAGGCCGGCGGCGACGAAGACCATGCCGACGATCACGCCGACGGCCGGCGTCTCACCCGCCGCGAACAGGGCGGCCAGCGCGTCGAAATTGGTCGTTCCGGCGAAGCCGTACACGAGGCTGGCCCCGTACAGCAGCATGCCGGAGCTGAGCGCGCCGAGGACGAAGTACTTCAGCCCCGCCTCGGACGACTTGGCGAAATCGCGCTTGAAGGCCGCGATCACGTACAGCGACAGGCTCTGCAGCTCCAGGCCGACATAGAGGGCGATCAGGTCGTTGGCCGAGATCATCCCCATCATGCCCAGCGTGGCGAACACGAGCAGGACCGGGTACTCGAACCGGGCGAGCTGCTCCGTCTCCAGATAGCGCTGGGACAGGATGATGGTCAGCGCGGTCGCGGTCAGCACCAGCAGCTTCGCGAACACGGCGAAGCTGTCGCTGACGAACAGGCCGGAGAAGGTCACCGTCCGCTCGGTCGGGCCCAGCACCAGCAGCACGCCGGTCACCAGTAGGGCGCCGACGGCGAGCCAGGAGACGAGGCGCAGGCTCCCCTCGCCCCGGAACACGCCGATCATCAGCAGCAGCATGCCGGCGCAGGCGAGGAACAGTTCCGGCAGGGCCGGAAGAAGGTCGGGCATCGCAACCATGGATCAGTTCCCGCTCACAGCGCCGCTCGGCTGTTCGATCGTTACGGTCAGGCCGGCGGCCTGGGCCTCCTCGGGCTTGATCAGCCCGGCCGCCTTCAGGCTCGCCTGATGGTCGGCCAGGATCTTCTCCACCGTCGGCGAGTAGACGTCTTTGAAGCTGGCCGGGAAGACGCCCATGATCAGGACGATCGCGACCAGGGGTGCGAAGGTGGTGACCTCCTTCCAGTCGAGGTCGCGCATCGCCTTCACCTCCGGCTTGTCCAGCTTGCCGAAGAAGAGCTTGCGGTAGAGCAGCAGCATGTAGGCCGCACCCAGCACGAGGCCCGTGGCCGCGAAGAAGGCGACCCAGGTGTTCACCTGGAAGGCGCCCAGCATGCTCAGGAACTCGCCGACGAAGCCGCTGGTGCCCGGCAGGCCGACCGACGCCAGCATGAACACCGCGAAAACGAAAGCGTAGCGGGGCATGTTCTTGGCCATGCCGCCATAGGCGTCGATCTCACGCGTGTGCAGGCGGTTGTAGGCGACACCGATGCAGAGGAAGAGGGCCGCCGACACGATGGTGTGGCTCAGCATCTGGAAGATGGCGCCGTCCATCCCCTGCTGGTTCATGGTGAAGATGCCCAGCGTCACGTAGCCCATGTGGGCGACGGAGCTGTAGGCGATCATCTTCTTCATGTCGTTCTGCGCCAGCGCCACCAGCGAGGTGTAGATGATGGCCACCACCGACAGGACGAACACGAACTCGGTGAAGTAGAAGGTGCCCTCGGGCAGCATCTGCACGTTCACGCGGATCAGGCCGTAACCGCCCATCTTCAGCATGACGCCGGCCAGCATCACGGAGCCGGCGGTCGGCGCCTCCACGTGGGCGAAGGGCAGCCAGGTGTGCAGCGGCCAGATCGGCGTCTTCACCGCGAAGGCGATGAAGAAGGCGACCCAGAGCCAGAGCTGGAGCTCCGAGGCGAAGGGGTGGTCCAGCATCGCCCGCATGTCCATGGTCCCGACCGTGAGGTACATGGTCAGGATGGCCAGCAGCATCAGCACGGAGCCGATGAAGGTGTAGAGGAAGAACTTGTACGCGGCGTAAACCCGCTTCGGGCCGCCCCAGACGCCGATCAGCAGGAACATCGGCAACAGCACGCCCTCGAAGAACAGGTAGAAGAGGACGAAATCGAGTGCGGTGAACATGCCGACCATCATGGTCTCAAGCACCAGCAGCGCGATCATGAACTCCTTGACCCGGGTCTGGATCGACGTCCAGGAGGCGAGCACGCAGATCGGCGTCAGGAAGGTCGAGGCCAGGATGAACCAGATCGAGATGCCGTCGACGCCCTTCAGGTAGGCGATGTTGTAGGCCGGCATCCAGGCATACTCCTCGACCAGCTGGAAGCCGGGGTTCGAGGGGTCGAAGTTCGCCAGGATGAACAGCGAGATCACGAAGGTGATCAGCGAGGTCCACAGCGCCACGGCCCGCGCGTTGCGGGCCACGACGTCGGGCTCGCCGCGGATCAGCAGGATGAAGAACGCGCCGACCAGGGGAAGGAAGGTCGTCAGTGTGAGGATCGGCCAATCAGCCATGATGACGGTTCCCGGGGCTCAGCGCGCGGACAGGAAGAACCAGGCGATCAGCGCGACCACGCCGATCACCATGACGAACGCGTAGTGGTAGACGTAGCCGGTCTGCAGCCGGCTCGCGACGCCGGACAGGCGCTGGGTGAGGTTGGCGGCACCGTCCGGCCCGAAGCCGTCGATCACCTTCTCGTCCCCGCCCTTCCACAGGCCGAGGCCCAGCTTCATCGCCGGCTTCACGAACAGGGCGTCGTACAGCTCGTCGAAATAGTACTTGTTGAAGACGATGCCGTGCAGCTGGCGGATGCTGGCGACCGCGCGGCCGGGCAGGTCCGGGCTCTTCACATAGAACAGCCAGGCGAAGCCGATGCCCGCCAGCGCCACCACCGTCGGCGCCCAGGGCACCCAGCCCGGAACGTGGTGCGCGGCGTCGATGATCGTCTCGCCTTCGGCGTTCGCCAGCATCAGGATGCTGCCGCCCCAGAAGTGGGCGAGGTCATGCCCGACGAACCAGGGGTAGGCCACGATGCCGCTGAACACGGCCCCGACGGCCAGGATGCCCAGCGGGATGGTCATCGACAGCGGCGACTCGTGCACATGCGCCATCACCTTCTCGTCGGCGCGCGGCTCCCCGTGGAAGGTGAGGAACAGCAGCCGCCAGGAGTAGAAGGCCGTCAGCGCGGCGGCGGCGAGGCCAAGCCAGAAGGCCATCGTGCCGTACCAGCTGTGGTCGGCGTACGCCGTCTCCAGGATGATGTCCTTGGAATAGAAGCCGGCGAAGCCGAACACGCCGTAGATGCCGATGCCGGCGAGGGCCAGGTTGCCGATCCACATCATCGCGTAGGTGAAGCGGATCTGGCGCCAGACCCCGCCCATGTTCCGCATGTCCTGCTCGCCGGACATGGCGTGGATGACCGAGCCCGCCCCCAGGAACAGCAGCGCCTTGAAGAAGGCGTGGGTCATCAGGTGGAAGATTGCGGCCGGATATGCGCCCACGCCGATGGCGAAGAACATGTAGCCGAGCTGGCTCATGGTCGAGTAGGCGATGACCCGCTTGATGTCGAACTGGGTCATGCCGATCGTGGCGGCGACGATGGCCGTCAAAGCGCCCATGACCGTGACGAAGGCCAGCGCGTCCGGCGCGTATTCGAACAGCGGGCTCATCCGCGCCAGCATGAACACGCCCGCCGTCACCATGGTGGCGGCGTGGATCAGGGCGGACACGGGGGTCGGCCCCTCCATCGCGTCCGGCAGCCAGGTGTGCAGGCCGAGCTGGGCCGACTTGCCCATGGCGCCGATGAACAGCAGCAGGCAGGCCGTGGTCAGCGCGTGGACCTCGAAGCCCAGGAAGTTGAAGGTCGCGTTCGCCTTCTCCGGCACCTGGGCGAAGATCTCGTCGAACTGGACCGTCCCGAAGATCAGGAAGATCGCCATGATGCCGAGGGCGAAACCGAAGTCGCCCACCCGGTTCACCAGGAACGCCTTCATGGAGGCGTCGTTCGCACTCTTCTTCTCGTACCAGAAATTGATCAGCAGGTAGGAGGCGAGGCCCACGCCCTCCCAGCCGAAGAACATCTGCAGCAGGTTATCGGCCGTCACCAGCATGAGCATCATGAAGGTGAACAGGCTGAGATAGCTCATGAACCGCGCCTTGGACGGGTCATGGCTCATGTAGCCGATGGAGTAGATGTGGACCATGCAGGACACGACGTTCACGACCACCAGCATCACGGCGGTCAGCGTGTCCATGCGCAGCGACCAGGCGACCTCGAAACTGCCGCTGTCGATCCAGGTGAACAGGTGGACGGTGCGGGCCGCCTCGGGTCCGCCGAAACCGATCTGGACGAACAGGATCACCGACAGGATGGCGGCCACCACCATCAGCGAGCAGGTGACGATCTGGGCGCCCTTGTCCCCGATGAAGCGGCCGAACAGCCCCGCGACGAAGGCGCCGAGCAGCGGCAGGAAGATGGCTGCGATCTCCATGGCCTCAGCCCTTCATCATGTTGATGTCCTCAACCGCGATGGACCCGCGGTTGCGGAAATAGACGACCAGGATGGCGAGGCCGATGGCCGCCTCGGCGGCGGCCACGGTCAGGATGAACATGGCGAAGACCTGGCCGACGAGGTCGTTCAGGAAGACCGAGAAGGCCACCAGGTTGATGTTGACCGACAGCAGGATCAGCTCGATCGACATCAGGATGATGATGACGTTGCGCCGGTTCAGGAAGATGCCGAACACGCCCAGCGTGAACAGGATGGCCGCGACGACCAGATAGTGGGACAGCCCGATTTCCATGATCTCAGACGCCCCCCCGCGTCGGAACCTTGCGCACGGCCAGGACCTCTTCCCGCTTGCGCTGCACCTGCTGGGTGATCGACTGCTTGCGCACCCCCTCGCGCGACCGCAGGGTCAGCACGATGGCGCCGATCATGGCGACCAGCAGGATCAGGCCGGAGGCCTGGAAGGCGTAGACGTACTGCGTGTACATGATGCGGCCGAGCGCCTCGGTGTTGGTCACCGCGTCGATGGCGGGCGACGGGGCCGCCGCCACCGCCGACGTCTCCGGCGCGATCACCCAGGTGCCGACGATCAGCAGCAGCTCGATCGCCAGCACCAGCCCGATCAGCCCGCCGATCGGCAGGTACTGCAGGAAGCCCTGGCGCAGCTCCTGGAAGTTGATGTCCAGCATCATGACGACGAACAGGAACAGCACCGCCACCGCGCCGACATAGACGATGACCAGGATCATCGCCACGAACTCCGCCCCCATCAGGACGAAGAGGCCCGCCGCGTTGAAGAAGCAGACGATGAGATAGAGGACGGAGTGAACCGGGTTCTTCGCCGAGATCACCATGACGGCGGCCGCCACCAGGACGGCCGCGAAGATGTAGAAGGCTATGCCGGTCAGGAGCATGGGTTACGCCGCCTCCGGCGCGGTGACTTGGCGATGCTGGACCACGGAGTGGACTCCGGTTCTCTGGGCGGGCCGGCCGGCGGTCGAAGGCGCTTCGAAGCCTGACGCCGGACGGGGTTATTAGGCGGTGCTCTTTTACCGATACGGCGCGTCCGCCGCAATGTTGGCGGCCAGCTGGGCTTCCCACCGGTCGCCGTTCGCGAGCAGCTTCTCCTTGTTGTAGAAAAGCTCCTCCCGGGTTTCGGCGGCGAACTCGAAGTTCGGCCCCTCGACGATGGCGTCCACCGGGCAGGCCTCCTGGCACAGGCCGCAATAGATGCACTTGGTCATGTCGATGTCGTAGCGGGTCGTCCGCCGCGAGCCGTCCTCGCGCGGTTCCGCCTCGATGGTGATGGCCAGCGCCGGGCAGACCGCTTCGCAAAGCTTGCAGGCGATGCAGCGCTCCTCCCCGTTGGGATAGCGGCGCAGGGCGTGCTCGCCCCGGAACCGCGGGCTGATCGGCCCCTTCTCGAAGGGGTAGTTCAGCGTGACGCGGGGCTTGAACATGTAGCTGAAGGTCAGGGCCAGGCCCTTGACCAGCTCGGTCAGGAACAGGCCGCGCGCGGTGCTGTCGAGCATGGCCATGGTGTGTCTCCTTCTTGCGCTGCGGCCGGCGGGATCGCCGCCGGCCGGCACGCGGCGAAACGGTCGAAAATCAGTCGGGCAGCCAGCCGAAGGCGACGAGGACGCCAGCGGTCAGCACCACCCAGATCAGCGAGAACGGCAGGAACACCTTCCAGCCCAGGCGCATCAGCTGGTCGTAGCGGTAACGCGGCAGCGTCGCCCGCACCCAGATGAAGACGAACAGGCAGAAGGCGATCTTCAGGACGAACCAGACGGGCCCCGGGATCCAGGTGAACGGCGCCATCTCCAGCGGCGGCAGCCAGCCCCCCAGGAAGAGCACCGTGGTCATGGCGCTCATCAGGATCATGTTGGCGTATTCGCCCAGGAAGAACAGGCCGAACGTCATGCCCGAATATTCGGTATGGAAACCGCCGACCAGCTCCGACTCGCCCTCCGGCAGGTCGAAGGGCGCCCGGTTCGTCTCGGCCAGGGCCGAGATGAAGAAGATCACGAACATCGGGAACAGGGGCACGAAGAACCAGCCCCAGAAGCCGCCGGCGCCCGACTGGGCCACGATGATGTCCGTGAGGTTCAGCGAGCCGACGCAGAGCAGCACCGTGATGATGACGAGGCCGATGGAGACCTCGTAGCTCACCATCTGGGCGGCGGAACGCAGGCTGCCGAGGAAGGCGTATTTCGAGTTGGACGCCCAGCCGGCCATGATGATGCCGTAGACGCCCAGCGAGCTGATCGCGAACAGGTAGAGGATGCCGACATTGATGTCGGCGATCACCCAGCCCAGGTCGAACGGGATCACCGCCCAGGCGACCAGCGCCAGCACCATGGTCAGGACGGGCGCGAAGATGAACACCACCCGGTTCGCACCGGCCGGGATGATCATCTCCTTGCCGATCATCTTCAGCGCGTCGGCGAAGGACTGCAGCAGTCCCCAGGGTCCGACGAGGTTCGGCCCCTGGCGCAGCTGCATCATCGCCAGCACCTTGCGCTCGGCATAGACCATGTAGGCCACGGCGATCAGCAGCGGCACGGTCACGGCCAGGATCTGCGCCACGATGATGACGCCGGGGAAGCCGTAGGTGGTCCAGATCTCACCCATGACGGCTCACTCCGCGGCGGCGGCCGGCAGCGCCGGCTTCAGGAAGGTCTCGGTGCACTTCGCCATGGTGACGGAGGCCCGGCTGATCGGATCGGTCATGTAGTAGTTCGTGACCGGGGAGACGAAGTGGCCACCGTCGACCTTGCCCTTCTTGCCGAAGGCGCCCCACTTGGCCGGGGTGACCCGGTCCGGGGCCGCGAACACCGGGTTCATCTCCGCCAGACGGCGGCGCACCTGGGTCAGCGAGTCGTAAGGCAACGTCTGGCCGAGTTCCGCCGAAAGGGCGCGGATGATCTTCCAGTCCTCGCGCGCCTCTCCCAACGGGAAGGTCGCCAGCCGGGTCTGCTGCGGGCGGCCCTCGGTGTTGACGTATGTGGCAGACTTCTCCGTATAGGCCGCACCCGGCAGGATCACGTCCGCCCGGTGTGCGCCACGGTCGCCATGATGCCCCTGGTAAACGACGAAGGCGTTGCCGAAGGCCGCCCCGTCGATCTCGTCCGCGTTCAGCAGATAGACGAACCCGATCTCGCCGCTGGCGCACCCGGTCAGGATGCCCTCCAGGTCGCGGCCCCCCTCGCCCGGCAGGAAGCCGATGTCGAGGGCGCCGACCCGTCCGGCCGCCGTGTGCAGGACGTTGAAGCCGTTCCAGTCCTCGCGGATGGCGTTCACCGACTCGGCCACCGCGCGCGCGGCGTGCTGGACGGCGGCGCCGTCCGGCCGCTGGAAGGCGCCCATGCCGACGATGACCATCGGCCGCTCGGCACCCTTCAGCACCTCCAGGAACTCGTGCTTTCCGGCGGCGAGCTCGGCCAGGGTGTCGCCACCCGCCCCCAGATGCTTCACCGGATATGTCAGGTCGACGTTCGGGCCGACGCTGGCAACCACCTTGAGGCCGCCCTGCAGGTAGCGCTTGCGGATGCGGGCGTTGACCAGCGGGGCCTCCCAGCGCGGGTTGGTCCCGATCAGCAGGATGGCGTCCGCCCGCTCGATGCCGGCGATGGTGGAATTGAAGATGTAGCCGGCGCGCTTGGAGGCGTCGAACTTGGCACCGTCCTGCCGGCATTCCAGGTTCGGGCTGCCCAGCTTCGCCATCAGGTCCTTCAGCGCGACCGTCGACTCGCAGTCGGCGAGGTCGCCGGCGATGGCGGCCACGGCCGTGCCCGGCAGGCCCGCCAGCTTAGTCCGGATGGTCGCGAACGCCTCGGCCCAGGAGGCTTGGCGCAGCTTGCCGTCCTGGCCGCGCACATAGGGCCGGTCCAGCCGCTGCCGCTTCAGCCCGTCATGGGAATAGCGGGTCTTGTCGGCGATCCACTCCTCGTTCACGTCCTCGTTCAGGCGCGGCAGCACCCGCATCACCTCCGGCCCGCGCGTGTCGACCCGGATGTTGGAGCCGACGGCGTCCATGACGTCGATCGTCTCGGTCTTGCGCAGCTCCCACGGGCGCGCGGTGAAGGCGTAGGGTTTGCTGGTCAGGGCCCCCACCGGGCAGACATCGACTAGATTGCCCGACATCTCGGAGTTCACGCCCTGCTCGATATAGGTCGTGATCTCCATGTGCTCGCCGCGCGACGTGGCGCCCAGCACGGGCACGCCGGCGATCTCGTCCATGAAGCGGATGCATCGGGTGCAGTGGATGCACCGGGTCATGATCGTCTTGATCAGCGGGCCAAGGTTCTTGTCCCGCACGGCCCGCTTGTTCTCCGCGTACCGGCCCCGGTCGAACCCGTAGGCCACCGCCTGATCCTGCAGGTCGCACTCCCCACCCTGGTCGCAGATCGGGCAGTCCAGCGGGTGGTTGATCAGCAGGAACTCCATCACGCCCTTGCGGGCCTTGTGGACCAGCTCGCTGTCCGTCTTCACCACCATGCCCTCACCCGCCGGCATGGCGCAGCTCGCCACCGGCTTCGGGGATTTCTCCACCTCCACCAGGCACATGCGGCAGTTCGCGGGCACGGACAACCGCTCGTGATAGCAGAATCGCGGGACTTCGATCCCCATCTGCTCGCACGCCTGCAGGATGGAGGTGCCCGGGGCGACCTCGATCTCTTGTCCGTCGATCGTCAGCTTCGGCATGGTTCTGTCTTTCCTGCCGCCTTACTCGGCGGCCATGCGCGCGCCGCCGCGGTCGGCGCGGGCGCGGTAGTCGAGGATTCGCTTCTCCATCTCCGGCCGGAAATGCCGGATCAGGCCCTGCACCGGCCACGCGGCCGCGTCGCCGAGCGCGCAGATCGTGTGGCCTTCGATCTCCTTGGTGACGTCCAGCAGCATGTCGATCTCCTCGACGCGCGCCTGGCCTTTCACCATCCGGTCCATGACCCGCCACAGCCAGCCCGTGCCCTCGCGGCAGGGCGTGCACTGGCCGCAGCTCTCATGCATGTAGAATTTCGACAGCCGGGCGATGGCCTTCACGATGTCCGTGGACTTGTCCATCACGATCACGGCGGCGGTGCCCAGGCCGGACTTCACCTCGCGCAGCGAGTCGAAATCCATCAGCACCGTGTCGCAGATCTCCTTCGGGATCACGGGCACGGAGGAGCCGCCGGGGATGATGGCCAACAGGTTGTCCCAGCCGCCACGGACGCCGCCGCAATGCTTCTCGATGAGCTCCTTCAGCGGGATGCCCATCTCCTCCTCGACCGTGCAGGGCTCGTTCACGTGGCCGGAGATGCAGAACAGCTTGGTGCCGCTGTTCTTCGGCCGGCCGAGCCCGGCGAACCAGGAGGCGCCGCGCCGCAGGATGGTGGGTACGACCGCCACCGACTCCACGTTGTTCACCGTGGTCGGGCGGCTGTAGAGGCCGGCCATGGCCGGGAACGGCGGCTTGTTGCGCGGCTGGCCCTTCTTGCCCTCCAGGCTTTCGATCAGGGCCGTCTCCTCGCCGCAGATGTAGGCGCCCCTGCCGCGGTGGAGGTCGATGTCGTAGTCGTAGCCGGAGCCGCAGGCGTTCTTGCCGATCAGGCCGGCCGCGTAGGCCTCGTCGATCGCCCGCTGGACGTTCGAGCCCTCGTCGTAGAACTCGCCCCGGATGTAGATGTAGCAGGCGGTGGCGCCGATGGCGAAACCGGCGATCAGGCAGCCCTCGATCAGCTTGTGCGGATCGTGGCGCATGATCTCCCGGTCCTTGCAGGTGCCGGGCTCGCCCTCGTCGGCGTTGATGACCAGGTAGACCGGCCCGCCGTCCGTCTTCTTCGGCATGAAGGACCACTTCATGCCGGTGGAGAAGCCGGCGCCGCCGCGGCCGCGCAGGCCGCTCTCCTTCACCAGCTCGATGATCTTCTCGCGGCCGAGGTCGAGCAGTTCCTTCGTCCCTTCCCAGTCGCCGCGTTGCTTGGCGCCATCCAGGAACGGGCTTTCGAAGCCGTACAGGTTGGTGAAGATCCGGTCTTCGTCGCGCAGCATGGCTGCCTCCTCAGCTCTGTCCGGCCGGCTTCACGCCGACGCGGACGGCCTGATCGATCAGGGTCGTCGGACCGCTCTTCGGGCACGAGCGGATGCGGCCGTTCTGCGGCCCGTCCTTCGGCGTCTCGCCCCGGGCGAGCGCGTCCAGGATCGCCTCCGTCGTCTCCGGCGTCAGGTCCTCGTAGTAGTCGTCGCCGATCTGCATCATCGGCGCGTTCACGCAGGCACCCAGGCACTCGACTTCGATCACCGTGAACTGCCCGTCCGGCGTGGTCTCGCCGAGGCCGATGCCCAGCTTCTTCTCGCACGCCTCGACGATCTGGTCGGACCCCTTCAGCCAGCAGGGTGTGGTGGTGCAAATCTGGATGAAGTGCTTACCAACCGGCTTCAGGTTGTACATCGTGTAGAAGGTGGCGACCTCGTAGGCGCGGATACGCGGCATCTCCAGCATGTCGGCCACGTAGTCCATCGCCGCGCGCGGCAGCCAGTTGTCGTTCTGGCGCTGGGCGAGGTCCAGCAGCGGCATCACGGCGCTGGCCTGCCGTCCGGGCGGGTACTTGGCGATGATCCGCTTGGCCAGCTCCAGGTTCTCGGGCGTGAAGGCCCAAGTGCCGGCCGCGGCTTCGGTCGGGGCACTCATCGGTCGATCTCTCCGAACACGATGTCCATGGAACCGATGATCGCCACGCTGTCGGCGAGCATGTGCCCCTTGGACATGAACTCCATAGCCTGCAGGTGCGAGAAGCCGGTCGGCCGGATCTTGCAGCGGTAGGGCCGGTTGGTGCCGTCGGCGACCAGGTACACGCCGAACTCGCCCTTCGGCGACTCGGTGGCCGTGTAGGTCTCCCCAGCCGGCACGTGGTAGCCCTCGGTGTAGAGCTTGAAGTGGTGGATCAGGGCTTCCATCGACCGCTTCATCTCGCCGCGCGGCGGCGGGGCGATCTTGCGGTCGTTGACCTTCACCGGGCCCGGCGTCACCCGCAGCTTCTCCAGCGCCTGCCGGACGATGAGGGCGGACTGGCGCATCTCCTCCATGCGGACGAGATAGCGGGCGTAGCAGTCGCCGGTCAGGCCGACCGGCACGTCGAACTCGAACTCGTCATAGCGGTCGTATGGCTGCGCCTTGCGCAGGTCCCAGGCGACGTTGGAGCCGCGCAGCATGGGGCCCGTGAAGCCCCAGGCCAGCGCGTCGTCCGCGCTGACCACGCCGATATCGACCGTCCGCTGCTTGAAGATGCGGTTCTCGGTCAGCAGGTTCTCCAGGTCGTCCAGGAAACGCGGGAACGTCTCCATGTACTCCCAGATGTCGTCGGCGAGGCCGGCCGGCAGGTCCTGGTGGACGCCGCCCGCACGGAAGTAATTCGCGTGCAGCCTGGCGCCCGACACCCGCTCGTAGAACTCCATCAGCTTCTCGCGTTCCTCGAAGCCCCAGAGCGACGGCGTGATGGCGCCGACGTCCAGCCCGAAGGTCGTGATGTTCAGCAGATGGTTCAGGATGCGCGTGATCTCGGCGTAGAGCACGCGGATGTACTGGGCGCGCTGCGGGGCGCTGATGCCCAGCAGCTTCTCCACCGCCAGCACGAAGGTGTGCTCCATGCACATCGGCGACACGTAGTCGAGCCGGTCGAAGTACGGCAGCGCCTGGATGTACGTCTTGTACTCGATCAGCTTCTCGGTGCCGCGATGCAGCAGCCCGATATGCGGGTCCGCCCGCTCCACGATCTCGCCGTCCATTTCCAGGACGAGGCGCAGGACGCCGTGGGCCGCCGGGTGCTGCGGCCCGAAATTCATCGTGAAGGGTTTGATCTGGTTTTCGACCGTGGTGCCCATGATGGGGTGTGCCTCAGCCTTTCAAGGTGCCGGCGGCGGGATTGTTCGTCGCGATCTCGCGCGCGGCCGGATTGCCGGCCATGGCGCGCGCGGTCGGATTCACCGCGCCGATGGGGATGTTGGCCTTCTCGTCTCCCGGGAGCTGCACCTCGGTCATGCCCTCCCACGGGGACAGGAAGTCGAAGCTGCGGAAATCCTGGGTCAGCTTCACCGGCTCGTAGACCACGCGCCGCTGTTCGACGTCGTAGCGCAGCTCGACATATCCCGTCAGCGGGAAGTCCTTGCGCAGCGGATGCCCTTCGAAGCCGTAGTCGGTCAGGATGCGGCGCAGGTCCGGATGGTCGGAGAAGAAGATGCCGTAAAGGTCCCAGGCCTCCCGCTCGAACCAGCCTGCGACCGGCCAGACGCCCGTGACGCTCGGCACGGGCGTGTCCTCGTCGGTCGACACCTTCACCCGGATGCGCTGGTTGTGCTTCAGGCTGAGCAGGCAATAGACGACGTCGAACCGCTCCGGGCGCGACGGATAGTCGACCCCGCACAGTTCCATGAGCTGCTTGAACATGCAGGTGCTGTCGTCGCGCAGGAACTGCATCACCCGGACGATGGCGTGGCGCTGGGCGAGGACCTCGAGTTCGCCCAGCTTCACCTCGACCCGGATGATCTCCTCGCCCAGGGCGGCGGCGATGTAGTCGCCGAGCTCGCGCAGGCTGTCGTCGCTCATGCTGGCGTCGCTCATACCCGCCCCCTCACGCCCGGATCAGGCGGTTGCCCGCCTTGATCTTCTTCTGGAGCTGGAGGATGCCGTACACCAGCGCCTCGGCGGTCGGCGGGCAGCCCGGCACGTAGATGTCCACGGGCACGATCCGGTCCACACCGCGCACCACGCTGTAGCTGTAATGGTAATAGCCGCCGCCATTGGCGCAGGAGCCCATGGAGATGACCCAGCGCGGCTCCGCCATCTGGTCGTAGACCTTGCGCAGGGCGGGCGCCATCTTGTTGCACAACGTGCCGGCGACGATCATCACGTCGGACTGGCGCGGGCTCGGCCGGGGGATCACGCCGAAGCGGTCCAGGTCGTAGCGCGCCATGTAGGCGTGGATCATCTCGACCGCGCAGCAGGCGAGGCCGAACGTCATCGGCCACAGGGAGCCGGTACGGGCCCAGTCCATCAGCGCGTCGAACTTGGCGACGACGAACCCCTTCTCCTGCATCTCGTCCGTCACGGCGCGCAGGTAGGCGTCCTGAGCAGGACCGGGCGGGATCGGCGCGTTGCCGTAGGCCTGGGCGGGGTTGGCGACCTGGATGCCGCCAACGGTGGGGCCAGTCAGAGTTGGGCCTGGGGCGGTCGTCGGGGCCGGCGGAGTGTTCACTCCCATTCCAGCGCTCCTTTCTTCCATTCGTAGATGAAGCCGATGGTCAGAATCCCGAGGAAGATCATCATCGACCAGAAGCCGAACATCCCGATGTCGCCGAGCGCCACGGCCCAGGGGAACAGGAACGCGACTTCGAGGTCGAAGATGATGAACAGGATCGCGACGAGGTAGAATCGGACGTCGAACTTGCTGCGCGCGTCGGCGAAGGGCTCGAACCCGCATTCGTAGGCGGACAGCTTCTCGCTGTCCGGGTTCTGCTTCGCCACCAGCAGCGAGGCGATCAGCATGGCGCTCGCGATCCCGACGGCGATCGCCAGGAAGATGATGATCGGCAGATACTCGATCAGCAGCGGATTCGACATGCTGGCACCCTGGCGTCTGCGGTCACGCGGGCGTGAATTCGTCCGCAGCGCGGACAGCCCACGGTTCTGGTCGCCCGCGCCGGCCCGCCCCTGCCATCGCGCCGATCCGAAGGGGACGGCGTGCCGAGGGCCAGAGCCTGGGGCGCGGGAGGCCTTTTTCAAGGCCGCCCCGAATATAGGCCTCGGCGTGGGCCAATGAAAGCAAATTACACCGTTTTCGCGGCACCGCGGGATGGCGAAAAGCCAGCAACTCCCGACACTTCCGCACGATGCACGGGTGCCTTGCCGGAAATGCGAAACTGCCCGGCGCGCCACCCTCGCGCGCGGCGACGGTTTGGCCGGGGAACCAACGGTTTCAAGGCTGTCCGGTAAGGAAAGTGGCGCGAGTGACGGGACTTGAACCCGCGGCCTCCGGCGTGACAGGCCGGCGCTCTAACCAACTGAGCTACACCCGCGCATCGCTCCCGACGGTGGATCGAACCGGCTGTCTCCGGCCGCGCCGTCGCGAGGTGGGCGGTGTGTACCCAAGCGCCGCGCGCTTGTCAAATGGGAAACTGTGATCAGAAGGATGGAAATTCGCCCCCGTCCGACAGGGCCTGTGACCGTGCGGGGTTCAGGCGGCGCGCGCGGCCTTCCGCAAGGCTTTCAGCCGTTCGAATGCGGCGTCCAGCCCGGCGGGTGCCGGGCGCTTCTCCACGGCGTTCGGGCCGCCGAAGCGTGTCAGCGACAGTTCAAGCGCGCTGGCGAGATGCTCCGCGATCTCGAGTTCGCCCTGCTCCAGCGCCAGCTCGAGCGCATGGAGGATCCGGTCACCCAGGCGGCGGTCGTTTTCCAAGGAAGGCGTTCCGGCGGTTGGACGGCTGCGGCAGTATAGCGCCCCCCTACCCTTCCGGTCAGGTGGAATCGCGCGGGCGCCGCGCGGCGCTGTCGGCCGGGGGCCCGGTCGCGCGTCATGACGCCGGGGCTGGGTCGGGACTGGTGGGCGGTGAGGGATTCGAACCCCCGGCCAGATGCGTGTAAAGCACCTGCTCTACCACTGAGCTAACCGCCCGCAGTGATCGTCCACCGTAACTGTCCACCGTGATCGTCAACGGCGATCGTCCGCGCCCGGTTTCCGGGTCGCGCCGGATGGCACGGCAAGCCCGTGCCCGGAAAAGCCCGGTCCGGAAAAGCCCGGCCCCGAAAAGCAAGGACCCGGCCGCTGGTCGCGACCGGGTCGAAGCCTTGTTCCCAAGGGAAGCTTAGTTCAAAGCGTCCTTGAGGCCCTTGCCGGGCTTGAACTTCGGCTGCTTGCTGGCCGCGATCTTGATCTTCTCGCCGGTCCGCGGATTACGGCCTTCGGAGGCCGCCCGCGCCGCCACCGCGAAGGTGCCGAAGCCGACGAGCCGGACTTCATCGCCCTTCTTCAGTGCGCCGGTGATCCCATCGAAGACCGCGTCCACGGCCTTGCTCGCGTCCGCCTTGGACAGGCCAGCCGCCTCGGCGACCGACGCAACGAGATCGTTCTTATTCAACTTGAGGCCCCCCTTCGTCAAATCAGAGATAAGGCCAGAAGTGCGCCCGCGGTAGGCCTGGGCACCCGTCTGAACCGAGGCCCGCCGCCCCTAATCCGAAGGAGGGCGGCGGGCCTTCAATTCACACGATTTCGTGCCCCACTTCAATGCCGAATCACGCCCTCGCGCTCGTCATCCCCAGCTTTTCCGGGCATCTGCGCGACCTCGTCGGCCTCGGACCACTCGATTGCCACTGGAGCTTGCACAAGTGCATTCACCAGCACGTCCTCCACGGCAGACACTGGGATGATCTTCAACCCTTTCTTCACATTGTCCGGAATGTCCGCGAGGTCCTTTTCGTTATCCTTGGGAATCAGCACGGTCTTGATTCCCCCGCGCAGGGCCGCCAGCAGCTTCTCCTTCAGCCCGCCGATGGGCAGCACCCGGCCGCGCAGGGTGATCTCGCCGGTCATGGCGACGTCCTTGCGCACCGGGATCCCAGTCAGCACCGAGACGATGGACGTCATCATCGCCACGCCGGCCGATGGGCCGTCCTTCGGAGTCGCCCCCTCCGGCACGTGGACGTGGATGTCCTTCTTCTCGAACAGGTTCGGCTTGATGCCGAACTGGGTGGCGCGGGACCTCACGAAGCTCTCGGCCGCCTGGACCGATTCCTTCATCACGTCGCCCAGCTTGCCCGTGGTCATCACCCGGCCCTTGCCGCGCAGCATGACCGCCTCGATCGACAGCAGCTCGCCGCCGACCTCGGTCCAGGCCAGGCCCGTGGTGACGCCGACCATGTCCTCCAGCTCCGCCTCGCCATAGCGGTAGCGGCGGACACCGGCGTACTTCTCCAGATTCTTGGGCGTGATCGTCACCTTGGAGGTCCCCTTCATGAGGATCTCCTTGATGGCCTTCCGGGCCAGGTTGGCGATCTCGCGCTCCAGGTTCCGCACACCGGCCTCGCGGGTGTAATAGCGGATCAAGTCGCGCAGGGCCGCGTCGGAGATGTTGAACTCCTCCGCCTTGAGCCCGTGGTCCTTCACCTGCTTGCTGATCAGGTGCCGCTTGGCGATCTCGACCTTCTCATCCTCGGTGTAGCCGGCGATGCGGATGATCTCCATGCGGTCCAGCAGCGGCTGCGGCATGCGCAGCGTGTTGGCCGTGCAGACGAACATCACGTCCGACAGGTCGTAGTCGACCTCCAGATAGTGGTCGTTGAAGGTGCTGTTCTGCTCGGGGTCCAGCACCTCCAGCAGTGCCGAGGACGGGTCCCCGCGCCAGTCGGCGCCCAGCTTGTCGATCTCGTCGAACAGGAACAGCGGGTTGGACGACTTCGCCTTCTTCATGCCCTGGACGACCTTGCCCGGCATGGAGCCGATGTAGGTCCGGCGGTGTCCGCGGATTTCCGCCTCGTCCCGCACGCCACCCAGCGACATGCGCACGAAGTTGCGCCCCGTCGCCTTCGCGATGGACTTGCCGAGCGAGGTCTTGCCGACACCGGGCGGACCGACGAGGCAGAGGATCGGGCCCCGCACCTTGTCCATGCGCTGCTGCACGGCGAGGTACTCGAGGATGCGCTCCTTGACCTTCTCCAGGCCGTAGTGATCCGTGTCGAGGATCTTCTCGGCCCCCTTGATGTCCTTCTTGACCTTGGTGCGCTTCTTCCAGGGCAGCGACAGGATCCAGTCCAGGTAGTTCCGCACCACCGTCGCCTCGGCGGACATCGGGCTCATGGTGCGCAGCTTCTTGACCTCGGCCAGCGCCTTCTCCCGCGCCTCCTTGGACAGCTTGGTCTTGTTGATCTTCTCCTCGATCTCCGCGACCTCGTCCTTGCCGTCCTCGGACTCGCCAAGCTCCTTCTGGATCGCCTTCAGCTGCTCGTTCAGATAGTACTCGCGCTGGGTCTTCTCCATCTGCCGCTTGACGCGGTTGCGGATGCGCTTCTCGACCTGGAGCACGCCGATCTCGCCCTCCATGAAGGCGTAGACCCGCTCCAGGCGCTGCGAGACGGTCGGCGTCTCCAGCAGCTCCTGCTTCTCGGGAATCTTCAGCTGCAGGTGCGACGCGATGGTGTCGGCCAGCTTGCCGGCATCCTCGATCTGGTTGATCGAGACCAGGACCTCCGGCGGGATCTTCTTGTTCAGCTTGATGTACTGCTCGAACTGCGAGACCACGGCCCGCGACAGCGCCTCCAGCTCCTGCGGTTCGCCGTGCACCTCGTCGATCATGTCGGCGTAGGCCTGGAAGAACTCCTCGTTCTCGGCGAACTTCGTGATGCGCGCGCGCCGGCCGCCCTCGACCAGCACCTTCACCGTCCCGTCGGGCAGCTTCAGCAGCTGCAGCACGGTGCCCACGGTGCCCACGCCGAAGATGTCGGACGGGGTCGGATCGTCCTGGCCGGCGTTCTTCTGCGTCACCAGGAGGATCTGCTTGTCGTCCTTCATGACGTCCTCGAGCGCCCGGACCGACTTTTCGCGGCCGACGAACAGCGGGACGATCATGTGGGGGAAGACGACGATGTCTCTCAGCGGCAGGACCGGGTAGAGAGCACCACGGGGGAGGTCCAGCATTTGGATGCGCCTTCTCTTCGAACGGCCGTCCGCCCGGAATGGGCCTTTCCGGGCGCCCGCCCCTTGATGGGCACGGTCCGCGCGGTGACGGCGATGGTCGTAACGTGGCACACGCCCAAGACCCCTTCAAGGTCTTGACCTCGGGGCGATGAGACACAAAGGGACCCGCCGCCATGGCACCGGAAACGGCATGGCCCGGAACGGCGAACGGCCGGCGAAGGGGGCGCCGGCCGTTCGGGATCGGGGGAAAACCCCGGGACTCGGGAGGGAGCGTCCGTCGCTCCCCGGCTCAGGCGCCGGGGGCGGCCTCGCTGCGCCGTTCGGAGTGGATGTAGAGCGGGCGCGCCCGCCCCTCCACAACCTCCTTGTTGATGACGATCTCCTCGACGCTGGTCAGGCCGGGCAGGTCGAACATCGGCTCCAGCAGGATCGTCTCCATGATGGAGCGCAGGCCGCGCGCACCCGTCTTGCGCTGGATCGCCTTCAGCGCGATGGAGCGCAGCGCCTCCTCGTGGATGGAGAGCTTCACGTCCTCCATCTCGAACAGGCGTTGATACTGCTTGACCAGCGCGTTCTTCGGCTTGGTCAGGATCTCGACCAGGGCGGCTTCGTCCAGGTCGTCGAGCGTGGCGACGACCGGCAGCCGGCCGACGAACTCGGGGATCAGGCCGAACTTCAGCAGGTCCTCGGGCTCGACCTCGCGCAGCACCTCGCCCGTCCGCCGCTCGTCCGGCGCGCGGACATCGGCGCCGAAGCCGATCGAGGTGCCCTTGCCGCGCGCGGCGATGATCTTCTCCAGGCCGGCGAAGGCGCCGCCGCAGATGAACAGGATGTTGGTCGTGTCGACCTGCAGGAACTCCTGCTGCGGATGCTTGCGCCCACCCTGGGGCGGCACCGACGCGATCGTGCCCTCCATGATCTTCAGCAGGGCCTGCTGCACGCCCTCGCCCGACACGTCGCGGGTGATCGACGGGTTGTCGGACTTGCGGCTGATCTTGTCGACCTCGTCGATGTAGACGATGCCGCGCTGCGCCCGCTCGACATTGTAGTCGGCCGCCTGCAGCAGCTTGAGGATGATGTTCTCGTCGTCCTCGCCGACATAGCCCGCCTCGGTCAGCGTGGTGGCGTCCGCCATGGTGAACGGCACGTCGTTGATGCGGGCCAGCGT
>JAJUIU010000095.1 GCA_029267445.1 Rhodospirillaceae bacterium | reverse complement strand
GGAACCGGCGCCGATACCCGGCGCCGGATCCGAACGAGGACCAGGACGATGGACAACCAGAACATCCGGATCCGCCTGAAGGCGTTCGATCACCGCGTGCTCGACCAGAGCACCAGCGAGATCGTCAACACCGCCAAGCGGACCGGGGCCCGGGTGCGCGGTCCGATCCCGCTTCCGACGCAGATCGAGAAGTTCACGGTCAACCGCAGCCCGCACGTCGACAAGAAGTCGCGCGAGCAGTTCGAGATCCGCACCCACAAGCGCCTGCTGGACATCGTCGATCCGACGCCGCAGACCGTGGACGCGCTGATGAAGCTCGATCTGGCCGCCGGCGTCGACGTCGAGATCAAGCTGTAAGTTTTTGGCGAGGACGGGACCTCTGCCAGCGAGCATGTCCCGAGTGAGGAGAGAAGAGAATGCGATCCGGACTGATCGCGCAGAAGCTGGGCATGACCCGCGTCTTCACGGACGAGGGCGAGCATGTGCCGGTCACTGTGCTGAAACTGGACAACGTCCAGGTGGTCGCCCAGCGCACCGAGGATAAGGACGGCTACACCGCCCTGCAGCTCGGCGCCGGCAAGGCCAAGGTGAAGAACGTCTCGAAGGCCGAGCGCGGTCACTTCGCCAAGGCGAAGGTCGAGCCGAAGAAGAAGCTCGTCGAGTTCCGTGTGGACCCGAAGAACCTGATCGACGTGGGCGCCGAGATCACGGCCGACCACTTCGTTCCGGGCCAGTTCGTGGACGTCACCGGCACGACCATCGGCCGCGGCTTCACCGGCGCCATGAAGCGCTGGAACTTCGGCGGCCTGCGCGCGACCCACGGCGTGTCCGTGTCGCACCGCAGCCATGGTTCGACCGGCGGCCGTCAGGATCCCGGCAAGGTCTTCAAGAACAAGAAGATGGCCGGTCACTACGGCGTCGAGCGCGTCACCGTGCAGAACTTGAAGGTCGTCCAGGTGGACGTCGAGAAGGGGCTGATCCTGGTGAAGGGCGCCATTCCGGGCCACGAGGGTGGCTGGGTGATGGTGCGCGACGCCGTCAAGAGGAAGCTGCCGGACGGCGTGCCCTTCCCGGGCTCGTTCCGCACCCCGGCCGAAGACGCTCCTGCGGCGCAGGAGGGCTGAGATCATGAAGACCAAAATCATCAACCTGAAGAACGAGACCGTGGGCGAGATCGACCTCGCCGACGAGGTCTTCGCTCTGCCGCTGCGCGGCGACCTGCTGAACCGCATGGTTCTCTGGCAGCTCGCCAAGCGCCGGGCCGGCACGCACAAGACCAAGGGCATCAGCGAGATCGCCGGCACCACGAAGAAGCCGTGGCGCCAGAAGGGCACCGGCCGTGCCCGCCAGGGCTCGCTCCGCTCGCCGCAGTTCCGCGGCGGTGCCCGCATCTTCGGTCCGGTCGTGCGCAGCCATGAGCACGACATGAACAAGAAGGTCCGCAAGCTGGCCCTGAAGACGGCGCTGTCGTCCAAGGCCGCCGAGGGCAAGCTGATCGTGCTGGAGGCCGCCAAGGTCGAGACGCACAAGACCAAGGTACTGGCCGCCCAGCTGAAGACGCTCGGCCTCTCCTCGGTCCTGATCATCGACGGCGCCAACCTGGACGAGATGTTCGCCCGGGCCGCCCGGAACATCCCGCACGTCGACGTGCTGCCGGAGCAGGGCGCCAACGTGTACGACATCCTGCGGCGGGACACCCTTGTGCTGACCCGTAACGCGGTCGAGCAGCTGGAGGCTCGCCTGAAATGAGCACGATGAAGAAGCCGGCGGTGTCCCAGGAGCGGATGTACGACCTGATCCTGGCGCCCGTCATCACCGAGAAGTCCACCATGGGCTCCGAGCACCGGCAGGTCACCTTCCGGGTTCCGCTCGACGCCAAGAAGCCGGAGATCAAGGCGGCGGTGGAAGGGCTGTTCAAGGTCCAGGTCACGGCGGTGAATACCGTCGTGGTGAAGGGCAAGACCAAGCGCTTCCGCGGCACGATCGGTCGCCGGTCCGACTACAAGAAGGCGATCGTGACGCTGGCTGAGGGCCAGACCATCGACGTCACCACCGGGGTCTGAGGAGTTAGGCGATGGCACTGAAGACTTTTAGGCCCATCACGCCGAGCCTCCGCCAGCTGGTCCTGGTGGATCGCTCGGAACTGTGGAAGGGCAAGCCCGTGAAGATGCTGACCGAGGGGCTCACCGGCTCCGGCGGTCGCAACAACACGGGTCGCGTCACGGCGCGCCGCATGGGCGGCGGGCACAAGCGCACCTACCGTCTGGTCGATTTCAAGCGGCGGTCGAAGTTCGACATGCCGGCGGTGGTCGAGCGGCTGGAGTACGATCCCAACCGCACCGCCTTTATCGCGCTGATCAAGTACGAGGATGGGACCCTGTCCTACATCCTGGCACCGCAGCGCCTGAAGGCCGGCGACAGCGTGATCGCGGGCGAGCGGGTGGACGTGAAGCCCGGCAACGCGATGCCGCTGCGGAACATCCCGGTCGGCACGATCGTGCACAATGTCGAGCTGAAGCCCGGCAAGGGCGGTCAGCTGGCCCGCGCGGCCGGCACCTACCTGCAGATCGTCGGCCGCGACCAGGGCTACGCCCAGCTGAAGCTGCCGTCCGGCGAGCTGCGCATCGTGCGCGGCGAGTGCATGGCCACCATCGGTGCTGTGTCCAACCCGGACGAGGCGAACGTGGTGATCGGCAAGGCCGGTCGTAACCGCTGGCTTGGTCGTCGCCCGTCGGTCCGTGGCGTGGCCATGAACCCGATCGACCACCCGCACGGCGGCGGCGAAGGCCGCACGTCGGGTGGCCGTCACCCGGTCACCCCGTGGGGCAAGCCGACCAAGGGCAAGAAGACGCGTCAGAACAAGGGCACGGATAAGTTCATTATCCGTCGCCGCACCAAGTAAGGAGTTCGAGCCGTGACCCGTTCCGTCTGGAAGGGGCCGTTCGTCGACGGCTACCTGTTGAAGAAGGCAGACAAGGCGCGCTCGTCGGGCCGCAACGAGATCATCAAGATCTGGTCGCGCCGGTCCACGATCCTGCCGCAGTTCGTCGGCCTCACCTTCGGTGTCTACAACGGCCAGAAGTTCCTGCCGGTGTTGGTGACCGAGAACATGATCGGCCACAAGTTCGGCGAGTTCTCGCCGACGCGGACGTTCTACGGCCACGCGGCCGACAAGAAGGCGAAGAGGAAGTAATCATGGGCAAGCCTGCGGCAGAGCGGCGGGTCGCCGAGAATGAGGCCATGGCGTTCGCCGGCCTCATCCGGTCCACCCCGCGCAAGCTCAACCTGGTCGCGCAGCTCATCCGTGGCAAAGCCGCGGGTGAGGCGCTCGCCCTGCTGACCTTCTCCAAGCGCCGTGTCGCCGGCGAGGTGAAGAAGGTGCTGCAGTCGGCGATCGCCAACGCGGAGAACAATCACCAGCTGGACGTGGACCGGCTGTACGTGTCGCATGCGACCGTCGGCAAGGCCCTCGTCATGAAGCGCTTCCACGCCCGGGCCCGCGGTCGCGGCGCCCGAGTGGAGAAGCTGTTCAGCAATCTCACCCTCGTCGTGCGCGAGCGCGCCGAGCAGCAGGCCCAGGAGGCCGGTGAATAATGGGTCAGAAAGTCAATCCGATCGGGCTGCGGCTCGGCATCAACCGGACCTGGGACAGCCGCTGGTTCGCGAACCGCGACTACGCCGACCTGCTGCACAAGGACCTGAAGCTGCGCCGGCATCTGCAGGCCAAGCTGCAGGCCGCCGGCGTCAGCCGCGTGGTGATCGAGCGTCCGGCCAAGAAGGCCCGGGTGACCATCCACACCGCCCGTCCGGGTGTCGTGATCGGCAAGAAGGGTGCGGACATCGAGAAGCTGCGCACCGAACTCGGCCGCATGGCCGGGGGCGAGGTCAGCCTCAACATCGTCGAGATCCGCAAGCCGGAGCTGGACGCCCGCCTGATCGCCGAGAACATCGCGAGCCAGCTGGAGCGCCGCGTGGCCTTCCGCCGCGCCATGAAGCGCGCCGTGCAGTCGGCGATGCGCCTCGGCGCCCAGGGCATCCGCATCAACTGCGGCGGCCGTCTGGGCGGTGCGGAGATCGCGCGTCTGGAGTGGTACCGCGAGGGTCGCGTGCCGCTGCACACGCTGCGCGCCGACATCGATTACGGCACCGCGACGGCCAAGACCACCTACGGCACCTGCGGCGTGAAGGTGTGGGTGTTCAAGGGCGAGATTCTGGCGCACGACCCCATGGCGCAGGACAAGCGCGCCGTGGAACAGGCGCCGGCCCGCTGAACCCCGCCGGATACTAGCAGGGACATGAAAGGCGAACTGCCATGCTGAGTCCGAAGCGAACCAAGTACCGCAAGGCGCACAAGGGCCGTATCCACGGCACGGCGAAGGGCGGCACCTCCCTCAATTTCGGCGCCTACGGTCTGAAGGCCGTGGAGCCGATGCGCATCACCGCGCGCCAGATCGAGAGCGCCCGCCGGGCCATCACGCGTCACCTGAAGCGTCAGGGCCGCGTCTGGATCCGGATTTTCCCGGACGTTCCGGTCTCCAGCAAGCCGGCCGAGGTCCGCATGGGCTCCGGCAAGGGCTCGCCGGAGTTCTGGGCCGCGCGTGTGCATCCGGGCCGCATCATGTTCGAGGTCGACGGCGTGCCGGCCGATCTCGCCAAGCGGGCCTTCGAACTGGCGGCCGCCAAGCTGCCGATCAAGACGCGTTTCGTCACCCGTCTGGGTGAAGGGGGTGAGGCATGACGAAGGCCACCGACCTTCGCGGCAAGAGCGTGGACGAGCTGAACGACCAGCTCCTCCAGCTCAAGAAGGAACAGTTCAACCTGCGCTTCCAGAAGGCCTCCGGCCAGCTGGAGAACACGGCGCGGGTCCGTGAGGTGCGCCGCGACATCGCGCGCATCAAGACCATCCTGGACCAGCGGACGCCGTCCGCTGCGTCCGCGTCCTGAGGAGGGGGAAGTCATGCCCCGTCGCGTTCTGCAGGGCACGGTCGTGAGTGACAAGGGCGACAAGACGATCATCGTCTTGGTCGAGCGCCGGGTCATGCACCCCGTGTACAAGAAGTTCATCAAGCAGTCGAAGAAGTACGCCGCCCACGACGAGGCGAACGCCTTCAAGATCGGGGACACCGTCCAGATCGAGGAGTGCCGTCCGATCTCCAAGCGCAAGCGGTGGACCGTGATCGCCGCGGGGGCCGCCGAGGCCGCCGCAGCCAGCTGAGAACATAAGGAAACCATCCCATGATCCAGATGCAAACCAACCTGGAGGTCGCGGACAACAGCGGCGCGCGCCGGGTGCAGTGCATCAAGGTGCTGGGCGGCGCCGGTCGTCGGTTCGCTTCCGTGGGCGACGTGATCGTCGTCTCCGTGAAGGAGGCGATCCCGCGCGGCCGCGTGAAGAAGGGTGACGTGCACCGCGCCGTCATCGTCCGCACCGCCAAGGAGATCCGTCGCGACGACGGCTCCGCCATCCGCTTCGACCGCAACGCCGCCGTGCTGATCAACAAGCAGGGCGAGCCGATCGGCACCCGCATCTTCGGGCCGGTCACGCGTGAGCTGCGCGCCAAGAAGTACATGAAGATCATCAGCCTGGCGCCGGAGGTGCTGTGATGGCCGCGAAGATCCGCAAGGGCGACAAGGTCGCCGTGCTCGCCGGCAAGGACAAGGGCAAGACCGGCGAGGTGATCGAGGTCCTGCCGACCGAGAACCGCGTGAAGGTCCGTGGCGTCAACCTGGTGAAGAAGCACCAGCGTCAGACCCCGACCCAGCAGGGCGGCATCGTCGAGATCGAGGCGGCGATCCACGTCTCCAACGTGGCGCACATCGATCCCAAGACCAGCAAGCCGACCCGCGTCGGCTTCCGGACCCTGGAGGACGGCCGCAAGGTCCGGTTCGCCAAGGCGTCCGGCGAAGTCATCGATCTGTGAGGCGCACCATGGCTGCCCGACTGAAAGCACATTACGAGACCGTGGTCCGTCCCAAGCTGAAGGCGGAGTTCAACTACGCCAACGACATGGAAGTGCCGCGGATCGAGAAGATCGTCATCAACATGGGGGTCGGCGAGGCCGCCGGCGACGGGAAGAAGATCAATTCCGCCGTCGACAACCTCACCGCCATCACCGGCCAGAAGCCGGTGGTGACCAAGGCCCGCAAGTCCATCGCCCAGTTCAAGCTGCGCGAGGGCATGCCGATCGGCTGCAAGGTGACGCTGCGCCGTGACCGGATGTACGAGTTCCTGGACCGGCTCGTGACCATCGCGCTGCCCCGCGTCCGCGACTTCCGCGGCATTCCGGGCAACAGCTTCGATGGCCGTGGCAACTACGCCATGGGCTTGAAGGAACAGATCATCTTCCCCGAGATCGACTACGACAAGGTCGACGAGATCCGGGGCATGGACATCATCATCGTGACCACGGCGAAGACCGACAAGGAGGCCAAGGCCCTCCTGAAGGGCTTCGACATGCCGTTCACCGGCTGAGCGGCGGGAGCTGACCCATGGCGAAGAAGAGCTCTATCGAGAAGAACAAGCGCCGCGCGCGCATGGCGGCCGTCCAGGCCCCGAAGCGCAAGGCGCTGAAGGCGATCGCGCGTAACCGCACCCTCCCTCCGGAGGAGCGTTTCCAGGCGGTCCTGAAGCTGGCCGAGATGCCGCGCAATGGCAGCAAGGTCCGCATCCGGAACCGTTGCGAGATGACGGGCCGTCCGCGGGCTTACTACCGCAAGTTCCGTCTTTCGCGTGTGACGCTCCGTGAACTGGCCTCCAACGGCCAGATCCCGGGCATGACCAAGTCAAGCTGGTAAGGAGGGTCGGATATGAACCTGAGCGATCCCTTGGGCGATATGCTGACCCGTATCCGTAACGGTCAGAAGGCCCGTATGTCCGTGGTCGTGAGCCCGGCTTCCAAGCTGCGCGCGAACGTCCTGGAAGTGCTGAAGCGCGAGGGCTACATCCGCGGCTACAACGTCGAGGACGTGCGTCCCGGCGTGCGGAACCTGCGCATCGAGCTGAAGTACCACGAAGGCGAGCCGGTGATTAAGGAGATCTCCCGTGTCTCCAAGCCCGGCCGGCGGATCTATTCCAAGATCGCGGACCTCGCGAAGGTCTACAACGGTCTCGGCATCTCGATCCTGTCGACGCCGCGTGGCGTGATGTCTGACAACGAGGCCCGCGCCGCCAATGTCGGCGGCGAGGTCCTCTGCAAAGTGTTCTAAGGGGAACGGCCATGTCGCGTATCGGAAAGCATCCGGTGCCGGTTCCGGCCGGGGTGACCGTCCAGGTCACCGGCCAGACCGTCACGGCGAAGGGCAAGCTGGGGCAGCTCAGCATGACCCTGATCGACGACATCATCGCCAAGCTGGAGGACGGCAAGGTGGTGGTGGCCCCCCGGCACGAGGGCGTCCGCGCCCGTCAGAACTGGGCCACCGCGCGCACCAACGTCGCCAACCTGGTGAAGGGTGTGCACGAGGGGTTCACCAAGAACCTCGAGATCAACGGCGTCGGCTACAAGGCCGCCGTCCAGGGCAAGGACCTCGTCCTGAACCTGGGCTTCAGCCACGACGTCAAATACCCGATTCCCGAGGGGATCAGCATCAAGTGCGACAAGCCGACCGCGATCTCCGTCAGCGGGTTCGACAAGCAGAAGGTCGGTCAGGTCGCGGCTGAGATCCGGGCGTACCGCCCGCCCGAGCCCTACAAGGGCAAGGGCGTGAAGTACGAGGACGAGGTGATCGTCCGCAAGGAAGGCAAGAAGAAGTAAGGCGGACGGACATGAGCAAGGCAACTGACCCGAACGAGCGCCGCAAGCAGCGCGTCCGCACCCGGCTCCGGAAGTTCTCCTCCGGGCGTCCGCGGCTGTCCGTGTTCCGCTCGAGCAAGCACATCTACGCCCAGATCATCGACGACACGGCCGGCCACACGCTGGTCGCCGCGTCCTCGCTGGACAAGGGCCTGCGCGACGGCCTGAAGACGGGCGCCGACATCGAGGCGGCCAAGGCCGTCGGCAAGCTGATCGCCGAGAAGGCGACGGCCGCCGGCGTGACCGCGGTCGTGTTCGACCGCGGCGCGTACATCTACCACGGCCGGGTCAAGGCCCTGGCCGACGCCGCGCGCGAAGCCGGCCTCCAGTTCTAAGGGGTAACGACCATGGCACGGAATGAAATGGACGCCGCCTCCGGCGAAAAGGAACGCCGGGGTCGCGACCGCGGCGAGCGGCGGGACCGGGGCGGTGACCGCTCCGAGCGGCGGGAAGAGGGCGAGGAGCTTGTCGAAAAGCTCGTCGGCATCAACCGCGTCGCCAAGGTGGTGAAGGGCGGGCGCCGCTTCGGCTTCGCCGCCATCGTCGTCGTCGGCGACGCCAAGGGCCGGGTCGGCGTCGGCTCGGGCAAGGCCCGCGAGGTGCCGGAGGCGATCCGCAAGGCCACCGACCAGGCCAAGCGCTCGATGATCCGGGTTCCCCTGCGCGAAGGCCGGACGCTGCACCATGACGTGGACGGCCACTTCGGCGCCGGCCGCGTGGTGCTGCGCGCCGCCCCTCCGGGCACCGGCATCATCGCCGGCGGCCCGATGCGCGCCATCTTCGAGGCGCTGGGCGTGGCCGACGTGGTGACCAAGTCGGTCGGCACGTCCAATCCGCACAACATGATCAAGGCGACGTTCGACGCGCTCAGCCGTTGCGTCAGCCCCCGCGCCGTCGCGGCCCGCCGCGGCCGGCGCGTGAGCGACATCCTCGGCAAGCGTGAGACGGCCGATGGCAAGGAGGCCGCGGCATGAGCGAGAAGACCACCGACACCGTGACGGCCGAGGGCGACGCCCCGAAGCCGCGCAAGGCCGCCGCCAAGAAGGCCGCTCCGGAAGCCGCCGCCACCGAGGCGGCCGCCCCGGCGCCGAAGAAGGCGAAGGCTCCGAAGGCCGAGGCCGCCGCCCCGGCGGCCAAGCCGGCTCCGGCGCCCAAGGCCGCCAAGACGGGCCCGACCCTGGTCGTGACCCAGATCGGCAGCCCGATCGGCCGCCGGTCGGACCAGCGGGCCACCCTGGTCGGCCTTGGCCTCAACAAGCTGCACCGGACGCGCGAGCTGGAGGACACTCCGGCCGTGCGTGGCATGATCGCCAAGGTGCATCACCTCGTGCGCGTCGAGAAGGCCTCCTGAGGGGGGCCTTCCGATACGGCCTGAAGGAACAGCGACATGAAACTGAATGAGATCAAGGACAACCCGGGCGCCCGCAAGGAGCGGATGCGCGTGGGTCGCGGCATAGGGTCCGGCAAGGGCAAGACCGGTGGCCGTGGCGTGAAGGGTCAGAAGTCCCGTACCGGCGTGTCGATCAAGGGGTTCGAGGGCGGTCAGATGCCCTTGCACCGCCGCCTGCCGAAGCGCGGCTTCTCCAACGTGAAGTTCGCCAAGGACTACGCGGTGATCAATCTCGGCGCCGTGCAGCAGGCCATCGAGGCCGGCCGCCTGGACGCCAAGACGACCATCACCGCCGAGGTCCTGCGGGCCGCCGGCCTCGTGCGCGAGTCGCGCGACGGCGTGCGTCTGCTGGCCAAGGGCGAGCTGACCGCGAAGGCCACCTTCGAGCTGGCCGGCGCCTCCGCCGCGGCGGTCGCCGCCGTTGAGAAGGCCGGCGGCAAGGTCACCGTGACGGCGCCGGCCCAGGCCGCCGCCGAGTGACACGGCAACGCGGCCGGCGCTTGAATGCGGGCGCCGGCCGCCTCTTATATTGGCGGCCGACTTCGTGACTTCCCGACCGCTGACCACGCCCACTCATGACGGCCCCGGGGCGTTGAGGATCTGACAGCATGGCATCCGCCGCCGAGCAGCGTGCCGCGAACCTGAATTCCGGCGCCTACGCGAAGGCGACCGAACTGAAGAAGCGCATCTGGTTCACCCTGGGCGCGCTCATCGTCTACCGCCTGGGCACCTATGTGCCCCTGCCGGGGATCGACGCCGAGGCCTTCGCACAGCTGTTCCAGCAGCAGGCGGGCGGCATCCTGGGCATGTTCAACATGTTCGCGGGCGGTGCGGTCGAGCGCATGAGCATCTTCGCGCTCAACATCATGCCCTACATCTCCGCCTCCATCATCATCCAGCTCATGACGGCGGTGTCGCCGACGCTGGAGACGCTGAAGAAGGAAGGCGAGTCGGGCCGCAAGAAGTTGAACCAGTACACCCGCTACCTTACCGTGCTGCTCGCGGTGGTGCAGTCCTACGGGCTCGCCGTGGCGCTGGAGGGGGCGGGCGGGGCCGTCATCGACCCCGGGCTGTTCTTCCGGATCAGCACCGTCATCACCATGGTCGGCGGCACCATGTTCCTGATGTGGCTGGGCGAGCAGATCACCAGCCGCGGTGTCGGCAACGGCATCTCGCTGATCATCTTCGCCGGCATCGTGGCGGCGCTTCCGGGCGCCATCGCCCAGCTGCTCGACCTGGGGCGCACGGGTGCCGTCAGCACGGTGTTCATCATCTTCCTGCTGCTGATGGCCGTCGGCGTCATCGCCTTCATCGTCTTCATGGAGCGCGCCCAGCGCCGCCTGCTGGTGCAGTATCCCAAGCGCCAGGTCGGCAACCGCATGTTCGGCGGCGAGTCCTCGCACCTGCCGCTGAAGCTGAACACCTCGGGCGTGATCCCGCCGATCTTCGCCAGCTCGCTGCTGCTGCTGCCGCTCACCGTGGCCGGCTTCTCGGGCGGGCAGGGGCCGGAGTGGCTGAACACCGTGACGGCCTATCTCGGCCACGGCACGCCGCTTTACATGATCCTCTACGCGGCGCTGATCATCTTCTTCTGCTTCTTCTACACGGCGATCGTCTTCAATCCGACGGAGACGGCCGACAATCTGAAGAAATACGGCGGCTTCATCCCCGGCATCCGGCCCGGCAAGAACACCGCCGACTATCTCGATTTCGTGTTGACCCGCCTGACCTTCGTGGGGGCCGCATACCTCACCGTGGTCTGCCTTCTGCCTGAGTTCCTGATCGCGAACTACTCGGTTCCGTTCTACTTTGGCGGAACCAGTCTGCTGATCGTGGTGACGGTGACCATGGACACGGTCGCGCAAATCCACTCTCATCTGCTGGCGCATCAGTACGAAGGCCTGATCAAGAAGGCCAAGCTGCGGGGGAGACGCGGATGAATTTGATCCTTCTGGGGCCGCCGGGTGCGGGCAAAGGCACCCAGGCCCAGAGGCTGGAACGGTCCAGGGGGCTTGTGCAGCTGTCGACGGGGGACATGCTGCGCGCGTTGGTGAAGAGCGGATCGCCGCTGGGCCAGAAGGCCGACGCGATCATGAAGGCGGGGCAGCTCGTCTCCGACGAGATCATGATCGAGATGATCTCCGACCGGATCGTGCAGCCGGACTGCGCGAACGGCTTCATCCTGGACGGCTTCCCCCGCACCGTGGTGCAGGCTGAGGCGCTGGACCGGATGCTCGCCGACAAGGGCCTGAAGCTCGACCACGTGATCGAGATGGTGGTCGACGACGCGGCGCTGACGGAGCGGATCACGGGCCGCTTCACCTGCGCCAGCTGCGGCACCGGCTACCACGACACGTTCAAGCGGCCGGCGAAGGACGGGGTCTGCGACGTCTGCGGCTCCACCCAGTTCACGCGGCGCGCCGACGACAACGCCGAGACCGTGGGCAAGCGGCTCGACGCCTACCACCGGCAGACGGCCCCCATTCTGCCCTATTACGAGGGCCGGGGCGTGCTGAAGCGGGTGGACGGCATGGCGGAGATCGACGAGGTCACCCGCCAGATCGAGGCCATCATCGCTCATTGAGGGGCCAATCGAGGGCGCCGACCCTGGCCCGGTCACCGCCGTCGGGTGCGGGCCGTCTTGTGCGGCCCGTCTCGCGCTGACGGTGTATCCGGTTGACTTGGGAACGGAGTGGCGTATAGTGCGCGGCCTTCGATCCTGAGTGGACCGAATGTGCTTATCCGGAGCGCGACCTTCCCCCAGTCGGGGCGAGGGCGCGTCTACGGATGTTTTTGGTGTTGAGATCCTGACCTCAGGATTTCTTCGGATGAGATGCCCGGAGGCCGTGGTGGCAGGCCGGGCGTGGACGAAGAGCGCTCCCGCCGCGAGGCGTGGGGCAGGTGAAACGAGGAGACTGCGCGTGGCGCGTATCGCTGGCGTCAACATCCCCACGCAGAAGCGTGTGGTGATCGCCCTTCAGTACATCCATGGCATCGGCCCCAAGCTGGCCGGTGAGATCTGCGGCAAGGTCGGCATCCCGGCCGAGCGCCGCGTGCATCAGCTGACCGACGACGAGGTCCTGCGCATCCGCGAGGTGATCGACAGCGATTACCGCGTGGAGGGCGACCTGCGCCGCGAAGTCGCGATGAACATCAAGCGTCTGATGGACATGGCCTGCTACCGGGGCCTGCGCCACCGCAAGGGCCTGCCGGTCCGCGGCCAGCGCACCCACACCAACGCCCGCACCCGCAAGGGGCCGGCGAAGCCGATCGCCGGCAAGAAGAAGTAAGGGAAGGGTAGACAGCCATGGCAAAGCCCGCCGCTTCCGCCGCGCGCCTCCGTCGCCGCGAGCGCAAGAACATCACCGCCGGCGTCGCCCACGTGAACGCCAGCTTCAACAACACCATGATCACCATCACCGACGCCCAGGGGAACACGATCGCCTGGTCCTCGTCGGGCACGATGGGCTTCAAGGGCTCCCGCAAGTCCACCCCGTACGCGGCCCAGGTCGCGGCGGAGGATGCCGGCCGCAAGGCGCAGGAGCACGGCATGAAGACGCTCGAGGTCGAGGTGAAGGGCCCCGGCTCCGGCCGTGAGTCCGCGCTGCGCGCCCTGCAGGCGATCGGGTTTCAGATCACGTCCATCCGCGACGTGACGCCGATCCCGCACAACGGCGTGCGTCCGCCCAAGAAGCGCCGCGTCTGAGTCCGCAGAACCGCGGTCAGGAACTCCGCCGCCCCGGGACAGCCGGCCGCATGCCATCGCGGCCGGCCAAGCATGGGGGCGGCGGCCCCGCGCCGAAGGGCGCGGCGGCGGTCGAGGTCCGGACCGTTTTTACACCTGAGATGGCCTAGAGGTTCCCCCGTGATCCAGAAGAACTGGCAGACGCTGGAAAAGCCCAGCAAGCTCGACATCACCCCCGGCCACGACCCGAAGCGCGAGGCGACCATCGTCGCCGGCCCGCTGGAGCGCGGCTTCGGCCTGACGCTCGGCAACGCGCTGCGCCGCGTGCTGCTGTCCTCGCTCCAGGGGGCCGCCGTGACGTCGATCCACATCGACGGCGTGCTGCATGAGTTCTCCTCCATCCCCGGCGTGCGCGAGGACGTGACCGACATCGTCCTCAACATCAAGGCCATGGCGCTGAAGATGGGGGCCGAGGGTCCGAAGCGGATGCGCCTGCGCGCCGAGGGCCCCGCCGAGGTGACGGCCGGCATGATCGAGACCGGTGCCGACATCGAGGTGCTGGACCCCGACCATGTGATCTGCACCCTGGATGCCGGCGCCCGGCTCAACATGGAGCTGACGGTCGCCACCGGTAAGGGCTACGTCCCGGCCAGCCAGAACCGTCCCGAAGACGCGCCGATCGGGCTGATCCCGGTCGACGCCATCTTCTCGCCGGTCAAGAAGGTCGCCTACAAGGTGGAGAACACCCGCGTCGGCCAGACCACCGACTACGACAAGCTGTCGCTGACGGTGGAAACCAACGGTGCCGTGACGCCGGAGGACGCGGTGGCGATCGCCGCCCGCATCCTCCAGGACCAGCTCCAGATGTTCATCAACTTCGAGGAGCCGCAGGCCGCGGTGGCGGAGTCGAAGGCGGACGACATCCCCTTCAACAAGAACCTGCTGCGCAAGGTGGACGAGCTGGAGCTGTCGGTCCGTTCGGCCAACTGCCTCAAGAACGACAACATCGTCTATATCGGCGACCTGGTGCAGAAGACCGAGGCCGAGATGCTGCGGACGCCGAACTTCGGCCGCAAGTCGCTCAACGAGATCAAGGAGATCCTGACGTCGATGGGGCTGAGCCTCGGCATGAAGCTGGACCAGCCCGCGGCTACGGAATAAACGCATGCGTCACCGAAATGCCCATCGCAAGCTCGGGCGCGTCACCGAGCACCGCACCGCGCTGCTGCGCAACCAGGCGGAAGCGCTGCTCGCGCACGAGCGGATCGAAACCACCGTGCCAAAGGCGAAGGAACTCCGTCCGTTCGTCGAGCGGCTGATTACCATCGCCAAGCGCGGCGTCAAGGC
>JAJUIU010000053.1 GCA_029267445.1 Rhodospirillaceae bacterium | reverse complement strand
GTGCGCACCAGCTTGTTGATCGTCTCGATCATGTGCACGGGGATGCGGATGGTGCGGGCCTGGTCGGCGATCGACCGGGTGATCGCCTGCCGGATCCACCACGTGGCGTATGTGCTGAACTTGTAGCCGCGCCGGTACTCGAACTTGTCCACCGCCTTCATCAGGCCGATGTTGCCCTCCTGGATCAGGTCCAGGAACTGCAGGCCGCGGTTCGTGTACTTCTTGGCGATGGAGATGACGAGGCGCAGGTTGGCCTCCACCATCTCCTTCTTGGCGCGGCTCGCCTCCTTCTCGCCCTTCTGCACCGTGGCGACGATGCGGCGGAACTCGGAGATCGGCAGGCGCACGGTGCCGGAGATCTCGCCGATCCCCTCGCGCACCTTCGCCACCTCGCCGGAGGATTTCTCGACGAACTTGCCCCAGGCCTTGCTCTGCGCCTTCACCCGGTCCAGCCAGTTGGGATCGAGCTCGGACCCGTAATAGTGGTGCAGGAAGTCCTCGCGCTTGACCTTGCAATCGGTGGCGAGGCGCAGCAGCTTGCCCTCATAGCCCATCAGCTTGCGGTTCAGGCCGTAAAGCTGCTCGACCAGCTGTTCGATCCGCGCGTTGTTGAGGCGCACGGAGTTGACGAGCTCCGTCAGCTCGCCCTTCAGCTTGTCGTACTTCTTGTCGCTGCCCTTGGGCAGGTCCTCGCCGCGCTGCAGGGCCTCCAGGCGCTGCTCCTGGATCTTGTGCAGCTTCTCGTACGTCTCTTCGATCTTGGTGAAGGTCTCGATCACCTTGGGCTTCAGCTCGGCCTCCATGGCCGCGAGGCTGATGTTGCCCTCGTCCTCCGCACCCTCGCCCTCGGCGGCGCCCTCCGGGTTCTCCGGCTGCTCCTCGCCGTCGCCCTCGGACTCGGCCTCCTCCGCACCGCCCTCGATGGCCTCGCCGGTGGGCTCGCCCGATTCCGGATCGATGCCGTATGTGGCGTCCAGGTCGATGATGTCGCGCAGCAGCATCTTCCCTTCCTGGAGGGAGGTATGCCACTCGATGATCGCCTGGATGGTCAGCGGCGATTCGCAGATCGCGCCGATCATCATCTCGCGGCCGGCCTCGATCCGCTTGGCGATGGCGATCTCGCCCTCGCGGCTCAGCAGCTCGACCGAGCCCATCTCGCGCAGATACATGCGCACCGGGTCGTCGGTGCGGCCGATGTCGTCGTCGTCCAGGTTCCCGGAGACGCGGCCCTCGCCGTCGCCGGCGTTGTCCGCACCCTCCTCCTGCTCCTCCGCCTCGACGACGTTGATGCCCACCTCGTTGAGGAGGGCCATCGTGTCCTCGATCTGCTCGGACGAGGACTGGTCGGGCGGCAGCGCCGCGTTCAGCTCGTCATAGGTGACGTAGCCGCGCTCCTTGCCGCGCTGGATCATCTTCTTGACGGCGATCGCCATGCCGTCCATGAGGGGTCCGTTGACCTCCTCCTCACGCGTATCCGTCACTTCCGCGCTCTGGGTCGCTTTCGTGGCCATTCGCTCGCTGCCCCCGCACACACCGCGCCGGGTCCCCCGACGGGAGACCGTGGATAAACAGGCCGGCCAACCGGGGCGGACCCGGTCGGTTGAACCCACGTTCTACGTCATATAGTCCAAATCCGGCTCAAGACTGTGCCTTCGGCGCCACAGTTGACCTACTCCTCCAGGTCCGTCTCGGCGGCGTAGCCCAGCCGTTGGACGAGTTCCTTCCGAAGTGCCTCGCTTCTGCGATACACCCCGTCATCCGTTCCGCGCACGCCCTCGAGCTCAGCGTTCAGTCGCTCCGTCCGTACCTGGTCCAAAGCCAGGATCGACAGAATCTCTCGCAGGAGCCGGTGTGCCGTCTCAGGCGTCGCGTCGGGCCGCGCCGCCGGATGACTGATGCCGTCAAGCATCGCCTCCACCGACTCGGCGAACCCGTGCGCCAACAAGTGGCGGCGTATTTCGCCGTAGTCAAGTGTGGAATCCGTGGCCGGGATTGCGAGAAGCGCCTGCCTGAGCCGCTCGTTCTGCGGGGATGCAAAGGTGACGTCCGCCAGCGTCTCCTGCTCCGCCTCCAGAAGTGCCGGGTGGTTGATCAGAATCGCCAGCGCGTGCCGCTCCCGCATCTCTCCTGGTGCCGCCACGCCGCCGCGCAGGCGCGGGTCCCAGAGGCGGCTGACCGGCGGCCCCTCCGGCTGCCCGAAGCGGCGCTGGCCGGCCCCGGCGAAGCCGCCCGGACGGGCGGGTTTGCGCTGGCGGCCGAGGCGGTACAGCCGGTCCTTGACCTCCTGCTCGTAGGCGCGGCGGACACGGCCGTCGGCGATCCCGCCACAGCGCTGGGCCAGTGCGGCCTCAAGCCCCGCGCGCTGGTCCGGAACGGTCAGGTCGCGGCCCTGGGCCTCCATCTCCCACAGCACGTCCATCAAGGGGCGGGCGCGGTCCAGCACCTGCTGGAAGGCCGCCGCACCGCCCTTGCGGATCAGGCTGTCGGGGTCCTCCTTCTCCGGCAGGAAGGCGACAGTGGCCGAATGGTCCGGCAGCAGCAGCGGCAGGATGCGCTCCACCGCGCGGAAGGCGGCGCGCCGGCCGGCGTTGTCGCCGTCGAAGCAGAGGATGGGGATGCGCCGCCCCTCCGGCTGCAGCTTCCACAGCTCCAGGATCTGCGATTCCGTCAGCGCCGTGCCCAGCGGCGCCACCGCCCCGTCGAAGCCGGCGACGACGCAGGAGATCACGTCCATGTAGCCTTCGGTGACGATGACCGGCTTGCCGTCGGCCGCCGCCTGCCGGGCGCGGGACATGTTGTAGAGCAGCTTGCCCTTGTGGAAGAGCGGGTTGTCGGCGGAGTTGATGTATTTCGGCCCCTCCCCCTCCATGATGCGGGCGCCGAAGGCCACGACCCGGCCGCGCCGGTCGGTGACCGGGAACATCACCCGGTTCCGGAAGAAGGCGTAGGGGGACCGGCCGTCGTCCGGCCGCTTGAACAGCCCGACCTCTACCATGTCGGCGTCGCTGTAGCCGGCCTTCGCCAGCAGCGCCTTCAGCGCCCCGCCGTCCTGCGGCGCGTAGCCCAGGCGGAAGCGGACGATGGTCTCGTCCGCGAGGCCCCGGTTGCGCAGGTAGGTTAGCGCCTGCCGCCCGGCGGCGGTGTGGAGCTGGTCCTCGAACCACTGGGTCGCCTGCTCCACCAGATCGTAAAGCGATTTCTGCCGCTCGAACTTCTGGCGCTCCTGCGGGCTCGCCTTCGGGACCTGCAGGCCCGCGTCGGCGGCCAGCAGCTCCACCGCCTCCATGAAGCCCAGATTGTCGTGCCGCATGACGAAGCCGATGGCGTCGCCATGGGCCCCGCAGCCGAAGCAGTGGAAGAAGCCCTTCTGGTCGTTGACGTAGAAGCTTGGCGTCTTCTCCTTGTGGAAGGGGCAGGGCGACTTCCACTCGCGGCCCGCCCGCTGCATGCGCATCCGCTTCAGCACCACGTCCGACAGGTTCAGGCGCGCGCGCAATTCGTCGAGGAAATTGGGCGGCAGGGACATGGGGTGCGGGGCGTCCGGTCCAGCGGGCGGAAGGGCGGAACCCTATCCCAGATCGGCATGCCGACGCCACGGCCGCCCGGCTTGGGCCGCGACTTATCCCCAGGTCACACGGTTGTCCACAGAGCCCGCCTCAGCAGGCGAGCTTCTCCCGCACCAGGCCGCTGGCCTTGGCGAAGTCCATGCGGCCGGCGTAGCGGGCGCGCAGTTCGGCCATCACCCGGCCCATGTCCTTCACGCTGGACGCCCCCATCTCCGACACCAGTTCGGATATGGCGGCGCGGGTCTCGGTCTCGTCGAGCTGCTTCGGCATGAAGCCCTCGATGATGACGATCTCCTCCTGCTCCTGCTGGGCGAGCTCCAGCCGCCCGCCCTGCTCGTAGAGGTCGATCGCCTCGCGGCGCTGCTTCACCATGGTCTGCAGCATCGACAGGATCTCCGTCTCGTCGATGCCGTCGGTCACGCCCCGGCTGCGGGCCGCGATGTCGCGGTCCTTCAGCGCCGCCATGATCAGACGGATGGTGGCGATGGCGCGCTGGTTCTTGGCGCGCATGGCCTCCTTGAAGGCTTCGTTCAACTGCTGCCGCAGCATCGTCTGGTGACCCCCTCCGAAAGACGGCGGACATTAGCTCAAATTGTCGGCGAACCTCCAGCCCGGAAGTTCGCGCTGTTCGCCGGCGGCGCGGACGCGGGTCTGCCCCGTCGCGGCCGGCGTTGACCGTTGGGGCGGGCTTGTCTATCTGACCGTGCCGGACCGGTGCCGGGCGCCATGGACGGCCATCGTCGCCAGGACCGTCGTCGCCATTATATGATCGACCATCCCCGCCCCTAGAAGGTGCCCCGCCGATGACCGACCCGACGCATCCGGTTACACCCGATGGATCGCAGCGCGCGGCGCGGCCGGACGGCGCCACCGGCGTGCTGGTCCTGGCCGACGGTTCGATCCTGTGGGGCCGGGGCATCGGCGCCGTCGGGCACCGCGTCGGCGAGGTCTGCTTCAACACCTCTATGACGGGATATCAGGAGATCCTGACCGATCCCAGCTACGCCGGGCAGATCATCACCTTCACCTTCCCCCATATCGGCAATGTCGGCGCCAACCCGGAGGACATCGAGACGGTGACCCCGGCCGCCCGCGGCCTGATCCTGAAGGCGGACATCACCGACCCGTCCAACTGGCGCGCCACGCGCGACCTCGACGCCTGGCTGAAGGACTATGACCTGATCGGCCTCAGCGGGGTCGACACCCGCCGCCTGACCCGCCGCATCCGTGACGCCGGCGCGCCCACGGGCGTGGTCGCCCACGCGCCGGACGGGCGGTTCGACCTGGACGCCCTGCTGAAGATCGCCCGCGAGTGGCCGGGGCTGGAGGGCATGGACCTCGCCAAGGAGGTGTCCGGCCGCCAGACCACCAGCTGGAACGAGACGACCTGGACGCTGGGTGCTGGCTACGGCACCCAGGAGGCGCCGACCCGCCACGTCGTCGCCGTCGATTTCGGGGCCAAGCGCAACATCCTGCGCTGTCTGGCGGCTGCGGGCGTGAAGGTCACGGTCGTGCCGGCCACCGCCACGGCGGACGAGGTGCTGCGCCACAAGCCGGACGGGGTGTTCCTGTCGAACGGCCCCGGCGATCCGGCCGCCACCGGCGAGTACGCCGTGCCGATGATCCGGGGTGTGCTGGACGCGGGCGTGCCCACCTTCGGCATCTGCCTCGGCCACCAGATGCTGGCCCTGGCCTTGGGTGGGCGTACGGAGAAGATGCACCAGGGCCACCGGGGTGCGAACCACCCGGTGAAGGACCTCGCCACCGGCCGCGTGGAGATCACCAGCCAGAACCACGGCTTCGTCGTGGTGCCCGAAAGCCTGCCGACGGATGTCGAGGTCACCCACGTGTCCCTGTTCGACGGCACGAACGAGGGTCTGCGGGTGAAAGGCAAGCCGGTGTTCAGCGTGCAGTACCATCCGGAGGCGAGCCCCGGCCCGCAGGACAGCCACTATCTGTTCCACCGCTTCGTGGAGGCGATGGACGGGCGGTACTGACCGCCATCCGCCCGCACAAGAAAGGGCCGCCTCCCGGGGCGGCCCTTTTCATGTCCGGACGGTTCGGGTCAGGCCCGCCGCCCGCCGACCCGCGGCTCGTCCTCGGGTCCCCGCTCCTCCAGCTTCGCCCCGGTGTCCGTGTCGTACACCGCCACCCGGTCCGGCCGCTCGTCGGCGTCGGCCCGCCCGCCCCGGTCGTCCCCGCCTCGGTCGACATAGTCGCCGAGCCCGGTCGCGTTGGATGCGCTCGCCGGACCGCCCGCCGTGCCGCCGCTGAAGCGGTCTCCCGCCTCGCCCCGGTCGCCGCCCTGGTCGCCTGCACGTCCGGCCTCCCGGAACGCCTCGGCGGCCTCGCGGGCCGAATGGGTCCCGGGGACACGGCCCAGAAGGTCGTCCGGATCGGGCGCGCGGCCCGGATACGCGGCAGAGCCCTCATCCTCCACATGGGTGTGATGGCGTGAGGCCGGGTAATCCGGCCCCATCCGCCGCCGCATCGGCGTGTAGCGGTTGAGGCGCTGCGGGCTGCGGCTGCGGCTCATCTCCCAGGCGAGCCAGAGCACCCCGATGCCGATCAGCACGACGGGCATGGGATTGCGCGAGACGACGTCCGTCACATCCTCGGTCAGCGCCCGTCCACGCGGACTCGTCCGCAGCCAGGACATGGCGTTGTCCATGATGTTCTCCGCGCGAAGCCGGCGTTCGATCTCCGCCGCCGTGCGGGACATGTCGCGGCGGGTGTCTTCGATCTCCCGTTCGATCTCCTCCGAACGCGTCGCCATCGAATCTCCTCCGGTTGGGCTTCGGGCGAGTCCCGGATTCGGTCCGCCCCTGTTGCTGGATCACGGGCGCCGGGGAACCCCCTGGGCCGGCACCCGACCACAACAGTTCGGGGTGCGATTCGGCACAGGGGTCGTTTTCGGTTCCGGAAAGATAAAATTTGAAATATCATGGAAACGTGGAGATTGCGGGATCAGGCGCTGGCGCGTTCAGGTCCGGCCGCGCCTCGGAGGGAGCGACCGCGATGGGCATGTTCGATTTCCTGAAGGTGACCGTGACGGAGAAGTCGACGGCGCCGCGTTACGACGCCAAGGTCGTCATCGACGGCAAGCAGTATGCCGTCGCGAATCTCGGCATCTCCAGCGTCACCGTCAGCAAGGGCTCGGCCTTCAAGAAGGGCCAGAAGGTCAATTTCGACATCAGCCTGAAGGACCCGAAGGAAAGCCTCGCCTTCAAGGGCTCCGGCGTGGTGGCGGAATCGGGTGGGGAGGCGAAGATCGCCTACAACCTCTCCGAACAGAACCGGATGGCGGTGGCCCGCTTCCTCGCCCGTTACATGATCTCCCGCTGACGGGCCTCCGCCCGGCCGTGCTATGCTGCCGCCATGCTTCGGCCGCTCCTGTTCGTGACTGTCATGTGCTTGGCGGCACCCGCCCCGGTCGCGGCGGGTGAGACGCTGCCGCCGGACAACCGCCTGCGACCGGAGACGGCCGATCCAGGCCAGCTCCGCACATTGCCTTACGATCCCGCCCCGCCGACAGCCACAGCACCGCCGCGCCCGCCCTTCCAGCGGCGAAGCCGGATCGTCTATGCCTTCGACCGCCCGGCCCGCAGCCTGCTGGAACCGGCGCCCGAACTGTCCGCACTCTGCCGCCAGGGCCGGTTCAACCAGCGCATCGACATGCTCTATCGCGGGTTCGGCCCCGGCGAACGGCCGCTAGGCGTCGCCTATGGCCGCATGGCGATCAACCTGATCGATCCGGGCAGCCGGCGCGACGCCGACACCGTCTATTTCTTCGACAAGCAGGACACCGGCCGCTGCGCAGTCTTCACCGCCCGGGCGGAGGATCTGAGGGACTGGTTCGTGCCGCCCTGAGCGCGCGCTCCGCCACCGCGCGCCCGCGCAATCCAGCCTCCCGCCCGATAGCCCGCATATGCGCGTCCCAGCGCCCGCCGGGGCCTCTATATAGGGCCTTCAGCCGGGCATCCCCCGCCACCGTTGGGGCGGGGGATGTTCATGTGCGGGCCATGCCCAAAGGATGGGCGGACCCGCGTTCACCGCCTCAGAACGGCTGACCCGATCATGCCCAAGCGCACCGACATCGAATCCATCTGCATCATCGGCGCGGGCCCGATCGTGATCGGGCAGGCGTGCGAGTTCGACTACTCCGGTGTGCAGGCCTGCAAGGCGCTGAAGCAGGAGGGCTACCGGGTCATCCTGGTGAACTCCAACCCGGCCACCATCATGACCGACCCCGGTCTGGCGGACGCCACATACATCGAGCCGATCACCCCGGCCATGGTCGCGAAGATCCTGGAGAAGGAGCGGCCGGACGCGCTGCTGCCCACCATGGGCGGCCAGACCGCGCTGAATACCGCGCTGGCCCTGTTCCGCGACGGCACGCTGGAGCGCCTCGGCGTCGAGATGATCGGCGCCAAGGCCGACGTGATCGAGAAGGCGGAGGATCGCCTGCTGTTCCGCGAGGCGATGGACAAGATCGGCCTGGAATCGCCCCGCTCGCGCCTCGTGCGCACCTACGGGGAGGCGCTGGAGGCCCTGGCCGTGGTCGGGCTGCCGGCCATCATCCGCCCCTCCTTCACCCTGGCCGGCACCGGCGGCGGCATCGCCTACAACCGCGTGGAGTTCGAGGAGATCGTGCGCGGCGGCCTGCGCGCCAGCCCGGTCGGCGAGGTGCTGATCGAGGAGTCGGTGCTGGGCTGGAAGGAGTTCGAGATGGAGGTCGTGCGCGACAGCCGCGACAACTGCATCATCGTCTGCTCCATCGAGAACATCGACGCCATGGGCGTGCACACGGGCGACAGCATGACCGTCGCCCCGGCCCTGACGCTGACCGACAAGGAATACCAGATCATGCGCAACGCCTCCCTGGCGGTGCTGCGCGAGATCGGGGTGGATACCGGCGGCTCCAACGTCCAGTTCGCGGTGAATCCGGACAATGGCCGCATGGTCGTGATCGAGATGAACCCGCGCGTGTCGCGGTCCTCGGCCCTGGCGTCCAAGGCGACCGGGTTCCCCATCGCCAAGGTCGCCGCCAAGCTGGCCGTCGGCTACACGCTGGACGAGCTGGACAACGACATCACCGGCGTCACGCCGGCGAGCTTCGAGCCGACGATCGACTATGTGGTCACCAAGATCCCCCGCTTCGCATTCGAGAAGTTCGCGGGGGCCGACAACACGCTGACCACCAGCATGAAGTCGGTGGGCGAGGCCATGTCCATCGGCCGAACCTTCGCGGAATCCCTTCAGAAGGGCCTGCGCAGCCTGGAGACTGGCCTGACCGGCCTGGACGAGGTGGACCTGACGGACGGCACGGGCCAAGTGGACCACGCCCGCATGCGCGCCCTGCTGTCGCGCCCCACGCCGGAGCGGCTGCTCTATGTCGCCCAGGCCATGCGCCACGGCTGGACGGTCGAGCAGATCTACGAGGAGTGCAAATACGACCCCTGGTTCATGCGCCAGATCGAAGCCATCGTGAAGACGGAGGCGGAGATCGCGGAATCCCGGGGCGCCACCCTGCGCGACCCGCAGAGGGTCGCCCGCTACAAGGCCATGGGCTTCTCCGACGCGCGGCTGGCCAAGCTGGTGGGCTGGACGGAGGAGCAGGTGGCCGAGGCGCGCCGGTCGGTGGGCATCCTGCCGGTGTTCAAGCGTATCGACACCTGCGCCGCCGAGTTCGCCAGCCGCACGCCCTACATGTACTCCACCTACGAGGGCAACGGGCTGGAACCGGCGGAGGATGAGAGCGACCCGACGGAGCGGACCAAGGTCGTCATCCTGGGCGGCGGGCCGAACCGGATCGGCCAGGGCATCGAGTTCGACTATTGCTGCGTCCACGCCGTCTACGCCCTGCGCGAGGCCGGGTACGAGACCATCATGGTCAACTGCAACCCGGAGACCGTCTCCACCGACTACGACACGGCCGACCGCCTCTACTTCGAGCCGCTGACGGCCGAGGACGTGATCGAGCTGGTCCGCCGCGAGCAGACGAAGGGCAAGGTGCTGGGCTGCATCGTGCAGTTCGGCGGCCAGACGCCGCTGAAGTTGGCGGACGCGCTGGAGAAGGCGGGCATCCCCATCCTCGGCACCACGCCCGACGCCATCGACCTGGCCGAGGACCGGGAGCGGTTCCAGCAGCTCCTGCACAAGCTCGGCCTGCGCCAGCCGGCCAACGGCCTCGCCCGCAGCCTGGAGGAGGCGGAGAAGGTGGCGACTGCGGTCGGCTTCCCCGTCGTCATCCGGCCCAGCTACGTGCTGGGCGGCCGGGCGATGGAGATCGTCCACGACATGCCCGGCCTGCACCGCTACATCCACACGGCGGTGAAGGTGTCGGGGAAGAACCCGGTCCTGATCGACAGCTATCTCCAGGACGCGATCGAGGTCGATGTCGACGCCGTGGCCGACAAGGACGGCGTCTACGTCGCCGGGATCATGGAGCATATTGAGGAGGCGGGCATCCATTCGGGCGACAGCGCCTGCGCCCTGCCCCCCTACACCCTGCCCAAGGCCGTGGTGGACGAGCTGGCGGCCCAGACGGTGAAGCTGGCCAAGGGCCTGTCCGTCGTCGGGCTGATGAACGTGCAGTTCGCGGTGAAGCAGACGGGCGGTGACGGCCCGGCCGGCTTCGACGTCTACATCCTGGAGGTCAACCCGCGCGCCAGCCGCACCGTGCCCTTCGTCGCCAAGGCCACCGGCACCGCCATCGCCAAGATCGCCGCCCGCGTCATGGCGGGCGAGGCGCTGTCCTCCTTCGACCTGAAGGGCGCCTTCCCGCCGCACACGGCGGTGAAGGAGGCGGTGTTCCCCTTCGCCCGCTTCCCCGGTGTCGACATCGTGCTGGGCCCGGAGATGAAGTCCACCGGCGAGGTGATGGGCCTGGACGCCGATTTCGGCCGCGCCTTCGCCAAGAGCCAGATGGGGGCGAACGTCCACCTGCCGACGGCGGGCACGGTGTTCATCTCCGTCCGCGAGCATGACAAGCCGGCCATGGTGCCGGTGGGCAAGCGGCTGCTGGACCTGGGCTTCACCCTGATCGCCACGCGGGGCACGGCGAAGTTCCTGACCGACAAGGGCGTGCCGGTGACGGCCATCAACAAGGTGCTGGAGGGACAGCCGCACATCGTGGACGCCATGATCAACGGCGAGGTCCAGCTCGTGATCAACACGACGGAGGGAGCCCAGGCGCTGGCGGACAGCTTCAGCTTGCGCCGCACGGCGCTCACCAATAACATCCCGTACTACACGACGGTGGCGGGGGCGCGCGCGGCCGTGGAGGGTATCGCCGCCCTGAAGACCGGCAGTCTTGAAGTGGCGCCGCTGCAATCCTACTTGAGCGGGTCATACTGACGGGCGGTGTCGGCGGCGCGGGGGAGGAACCCCGCGTCGGCGGGTCGCTTTTTCGCGTTTGATGGGTCTAAGGTGGTGGGAGGGCCGTGGACGGAAGCGTCCCGGCGGGTTCAGAACCAACAACGGACAGGCAGCGTATCGCGATGGAAAAGGTTCCGATGACGGCCCGGGGTTTCTCCCGGCTGCAGGAAGAGCTGAAGACGTTGAAGAGCGTGGAGCGTCCGGCCGTGATCAAAGCGATCGCGGAGGCGCGCGAGCACGGGGACCTGTCCGAGAACGCCGAATATCACGCCGCCCGCGAGCGCCAGTCCTTCATCGAGGGACGGGTGATGGAGCTAGAGGACAAGATCAGCCGGGCGGAGGTGATCGACGTCTCCAAGCTCAGCGGCAGCACCGTGAAGTTCGGCGCCACCGTGACGCTGGCCGACGAGGACACCGACGAGGAGGTGACCTACCAGATCGTGGGCCAGGACGAGAGCGACATCAAGGCGGGCTTCATCTCCATCATCAGCCCGCTGGCCCGCGCCTTGATCGGCAAGCAGGTCGGCGACACGGTGGAGGTCACCACCCCCGGCGGCTCCAAGAGCTACGAGATCATCGACATCGCGTTCAAATGAGCGCCCGGCCGGGGCTACCCGGCCATTTCGGGACATGGACGCCCGCCTGGTGACAGGCGGGCGTTTTTGTGAAAGTCCGCCTAGAGCGATCTGCACCGTCCCACATTCGGCGTACTGTAATGTAGGAGTGGTTAGCTCTAACTATGTAGGGCGTCGAAGGGTGATAAAGTCTATTTGCTCTAAATGAGTTATTTCACCCAGCTCGCCCATTTTTATGGTGCCGATTTCAAGTTTACGGCCATTCCCCGCCTCAAAAGATGAAACTAGCCCTGAAAAGCACTCCCTACTTACCCCCCATGCCTCACACACTGCACCGATTATTATTTCGCAAATCTGATCCTCTTTTGGCTTCCCTTTGGCCTCTCCGTCTTTGGAGACAATCATACACTCATTCTTGATCAACGAAAGCGCATCGTCTGACAGAGGCGGCATGAGAAGCCCATATTCGTTGTTGTCAGCGAAAAATTCCTGGATAACCAACATGATATTGTCAGCATCGTAGTCGTCAACCACCCACTTCACATGATTCTTATCTCTGAGAAACTCGACTAATTCAATTCTTGTCATTGGCACGTTTCCAAACAAAGCAATCGGCAGCTCGCCACTGATATTCCCCCAACTACTGAATGCAAGATTTAATTCAAACGCCTTTATTTTTGATTTCAAGCGACTGGCAAGTATCTGGAACTGATCGTTGAGCCATGAATTTAGATCTCCGAACTCGTATTTGGCCGACGAGCGCGCCGCGTCAAAAACGTCAGCAAGAAATATTCCAGCTGTATGTACATATCTAGTTTCGTCTATTGTCAATCCTCCTGTCCGCGTAACTAAAATTGACCTCGAGGCATAGTATGATCCACCGAGAAAATCTTTTGTGTCATAATCTATAAGGCCAGCTCTCCCGACGATGTCACTTGTAGCATTGTCTTTAATAATAGTCAGGTTGTCATACAATTTCCTTAGGCCCAAACGCCTACATAGATCTTCAGAGCTCATCAGGAGCCAATCGTTAGCGCGTACACACTCTTCAATCTCACCGTCATGACCCCTGACAAGTATGTTGACGTCTGCCGCTGGAGCAATTTGTTCAACGACCTTTTTTAAACCATCCGGCAGCACTGACTTGGCTAAGTCTCTACTTTGGAAATCGGACTTCAAATGAACATAAATGCTAGTTCCCGGTTCGAGACGAGCCTTCTGGTCACCGGCCACACATATGATAGGTCGCGAATTAGGACCCTTATTGACTTGCAGTATAACTGTCTTTGTGTTCTCCGGTCGGTGACGTCGCGTATGCACATGCACTTCGTCGCCGATCATAAATACAGAAAAGAATCCAATTCCGAACTTTCCGCATTGCCTTACACCACTTGCAGCCAAACCTGCGTTCTCTGAACGAGCTAAACTCGATTGCCAATAAGAACCTCCAAAGTTTAGGAGGTATTGGGACAGACATTCCGAAGACATTCATGTTCCGTCGTCGGACACAACAAGCCAATTACCGTCAGATCTGCTCTCGAAAGAAACTATGACTCGCCCCCAGTTATCTCCTCGGCGCTCAAGGGAACGTCGCACCCTTACGGCATCCATTGCATTCTGAATTAGCTCGCGCAGGACCACCCTAAATGGATCCTGTGACCCGTAAAGTGCTTCACCTCCCAAAGTACTGATTATTCGCCCTACATCTCCCACGTGAAAGCGCGCATCCACAGGCTTCCAGCCGTCGGCATGTAACGAGTCCGTAAGCATTGTCGGCGTGCCGATGTTGCGGATGCGGCGCACCCTAAAGCGATGCGTTCCACGGTCGGCCAGCAGGGCGTCTGCGCCGGACAGTTCCTTATGCGCCGCCGTCAGCATGTCGTGGGCCAGCCACCAACTCTCTGTATCCTCCGGCTTGAATGCCTGCCGCGTGTTGAACTCCAACGCATCGTCGCGGATGACCGGGCGGGCGAGCCGGTGCTGGAAATCCCAGTGCTTGGCCGACTCCACCGGCAGGTCGCGGAAGGCGCGAACGAAGCCGGGTGCACGGCGGTGGTCCAGGTGGCAAGCGTCGGCCGTCCGGAGCAGGCAAGCCACCTTGATGGCGTCGATATGCCAGTCGTCGGGCTGGTCCAGCATGGGACCCAGGGTTGCCGGTCGCATCTCCTCAAGCAGCCGCTCCAGCGACCAATGATGGCTGTGGGCCACCTTGCCGATCAGCTCGCCGTAATGGGTCCGCACCTCAGGGTCGGCGATGATGAACTGCTGCTGCCCGCTCCGGTCGGTCCAGAACTGGGTCGCCAGCCGCTCCGCCTGTTTGGCATGGTTCTCCCGCAGATAGTCGCCCAGGGCGGCGTTCCGGATCGTCTCCTCAGGCGTGTCCAGCGTGGCGGCGTCCGGCGCCTTACCATCCCTGTCGCGGTACCGGATGGCCAATAGGTCGCGCCAGCGCGGGTCCGCCTTGATGTCCTCCATCCGCCCCGGATAGGCGGCGAGGCTCATGGCGCAGTCATGCAGCAGGGCGGCACAGCCAAAGACGAAGGCCTCAGCCGGCGTAACCGGATACTCATCCCCGATGATCTTGTCAGCGAGGCCCCACAGCGAGTCGATATGCTCAATGGAATGGTCCGTGAACTCCGGCAGGTATCGGGGAATTTCGGCCGCCAGCTGCGCCGCGTTCACCCGCGCCCTCCGGAACGCCTCCCGCAACGCCGTCCGCTGGGAGGCGTATTTGTCCTTCTTCTGTTCCCCGAGCGTACGCTGCCAGAACTTCGTGTCGGTAACGACAGTGGAAATCTGTTCGATCGTCATGGTGCCACCACCCCTCCTCACTCCCGGCAGGGTAGCATCGCCCATTGCACTTCACCAAGGGAGGTAATCCGCAGGCTCAAGCCCGCCCCTCCCCGCGTTACGTTACGCGATCCCGGATGGCGAAACGTAACACGGCGTATCACGGCGTCACACGCGGCCCGCCCGCTCAGGCCAGCGCCGCCTGGACCTCATCCTTCGTCGGCATGGCGGTGCCGGTGCCGATGCGGGTGACGGCGATGGAGGCGGCGACGTTGGCGGTGCGCATGGCGGTGGCGAGGTCGTCACCGGCCTGGAGGCGGGCGGCCAGGGTGCCGACGAAGCAGTCCCCCGCCCCTGTCGTGTCCACCGCCTTCACCGCCCGGCCGGGGGAGACGATGACGTCGTCGGCCGTCACGGCCACCGCCCCGCGCGGGCCCAGCGTGGCGATCACCGTCTGCCCCGCCCGGCGGATGAGTTTGCGGGCGGCGGCGGCCACCACCGCGACGGGCGCGTCGCCCGGCACGTCGGCCCCGGCGAAATGGCCAAGCTCCGTCTCGTTCACCACCAGCATGTCGGTGGCGTCCCACAGCTCGGCGGGCGCGTCGTCCAGGGCCGGGGCGGCGTTCAGCAGGGTGCGCGCCCCGGCGGCACGGGCGCGAGCGAAGACGGCGGCGATGGTGGTGCGCGGCACCTCGAACTGGCTCACCACCACGTCCTGCGGCACGAAGGTGACGCGGGCCGCGTCCTCGGCGGCGGTTTCGGCGTTGGCGGCGGGGATCACGACGATGTGGTTCTCCGCCGTGGCATCCACGAGGATGATCGCGTTGGCCGTCGGCTGGGTGGCGCTGCGCACGATGCCGCGCGTGTCGATGCCTTTACCGGTCATGAACGCCAGCACCTGGTCGCCCATGGCGTCCTGGCCCAGCCGGCCGATGAACAGCACCGGGGCGCCCAGCTGGGCCGCCGCCACCGCCTGGTTCAGCCCCTTGCCGCCGGGCATGAAGGCGACCGCGTCACCGTTCACCGTTTCCCCCGGACGGGGTGCGCGCGGCATGGTCGCCAGGATGTCCATGTTCATGCTGCCGATGACGACGACCCCGGGCATGGCCCCTCCCCTGTCCGCTTTATTGGTTGGTGACGCTCTGGTTACGGCGGTGCGGGCGAAAGCTCAAGGCCTCGCGCCCCAGGGCGCCTCGGGTGGGGGCACCGGGCGGGTCAGGTCGAACTCCACCCGGAACAGGCGCCCCGGCCGCGCCAGCTCATAGACGAAGGCCTCGCCCGGCCGGATCTCCATGGCCCAGACATTGTCCACCGACTGGGGGATGTTCTCCCGCACGAACAGATCCTTGGAAAAGGCGTCGGCCGGGAACTCCTGCCGGCCCGATGTGCCCGGCGCCGCCGTGTCGCCGCCATACTGGGTCCGCGCATCCTCCGACCCGTCCTTGTGACGGTGGTCGTGCTTCAGGCGCAGCCCCGCCTCCGTCCGGGTCAGCACCCAGGTGCGCGAACGGTCCTCGCCGACATGGAACGGGACGCGCACCGTGTCCTCCATGCATTGGCGGACATGCATGACCAGCCGCTGGCCGGCGAAGGGATCGTTGGCGGCGGCGGGCTCGTTCGTCACCACCCGCCCCTCGAAGGCCTGACCGCACAGTGTGCGCAGCGCCGTCATGAACTCGTCGGCGGGTGCCGCCATGGCGGGCGGCGCCAGAAGCAGGGCGGCCAGAAGCAGGGCGGACAATGCGATGGCAAGGATTGGGCGCATGAGCGGGAAATCCGTCGGCCGGATGGAGAAAGGCCGGCCCCGTGGAGGGCCGGCCTTCCGCTTAGCATCCCGGCGGCGGGCGGTCACGCCTGCTTCTGCCGCTCCGCCTCCAGCTCGTCCAGCAGGGCCTTGCGCGACAGCTTGCCGATCATGGTCTTGGGCAGTTCCGCCCGGAACTCGACGAACTTCGGCATCTCGATGGGGGAGAGCTTGTCCTTCAGGAAGGCCTTCAGCTCGTCGGCCGTCAGGTGGTGGCCGTCGGCGATCTTGATGTAAGCCTTCACCGTCTGGCCGCGATACTCGTCCGGCACACCCAGCACGATGCACTCGTTCACCGCCGGGTGCAGGTAGATCGCCTCCTCCACGTTGCGCGGGTAGACGTTGTAGCCGCCGGCCAGGATCATGTCCTTGATGCGGTCGACGATGTAGAGGAAGCCCTCCTCGTCCATATAGGCGACGTCGCCCGTGTGCAGGCGCCCGTCGACCAGCGTGTTGGCCGTCTCCTCCGGCTTCTTCCAGTAGCCCTTCATCACCTGCGGGCCCCGGATGCACAGCTCGCCCCGCTCGCCCAGCGCCACCGGCTTGCTGCGGTCGTCCAGGCTCATGATCTCGATGATCGTGCCGGGGATCGGCAGGCCGATGGACCCGGCGCGGCTGTCGTCCAGCGGGTTGATCGTGGCGATGGGCGAGCTTTCGGACAGGCCGTAGCCTTCCACCAGCTTGCAGCCGCTGATCTCCTCGAACTTGGCCTTGACCTCCACCGGCAGCGGGGCGCCGCCGGAATTGCAGACCTTGATGCTGGTCAGGTCGTACTTGGCCAGGTCCTTGTGGTTGTTGATGGCGGTGTAGATCGTCGGCACCGCCGGGAACAGGGTCGGCCGTTTCTTGTGGATGGTCTTCATCACCTGATCCAGCTCGAAGCGGGGCAGCAGGATCATCTCCCCGCCCGCCTTGATGGTCAGGTTCATCACGCAGGTCATGGCGAAGACGTGGAACAGCGGCAGGACGCAGAGCATCTTCTCCTTGCCGTCCTCCGCCGCCGTGAACCAGCTCTTCGCCTGCGTGGTGTTCGCCGTGATGTTGGCGTGGGTCAGCATCGCCCCCTTTGGCACGCCGGTCGTGCCGCCGGTGTACTGCAGGACGGCGATGTCCTCATGCGGGTCGATGCTGACCGGGGCTGGCTTGCCGTCGTTCGCGATCAGGTCGGCGAAGGCGATGTGGTGCGCGTTGCGCGGCCACTTGGCGATCTCCTTCCCCTTCAGCAGCGGGAACAGCATGTTCTTCGGGAAGGGCAGGATGCCCGCCATCGGGCACATGATCAGCTTGTCGAGGCGGGTCTCGACCAGCATCTTCGCCATCTTCCCGTAGGTCACGTTCAGGTCGAGCGTGACCATGATGTCGACTTCGGAATCCTCGATCTGCTTCACCAGCTCGCGCTCGGCGTAGAGCGGGTTGAAGTTCACGACGGTGCCGCCGGCCTTCAGGATGCCGAAGTAGCAGATCACGAAGTAGGGCGTGTTCGGCAGGAACAGGCCGACATGCTTGCCCTTTCCGACACCCAGCCGCTGGAAGCCCTTCGCGACCTTGTCCACCAGGGCCTTGGTCTCCCGGTAGCTGTACTTCTTGTCCAGGAAGTCCATGCAGGGATTGTCGGCGAACCGGGCGGCGGCCTCGTCCAGCAGGTTCGGCAGGGGCGATACCGGGATCGGCATGCGCCAGTCGACGCCCGCCGGATAGGAGCGCTCCCACACATGCTGCTGCTGTTCCGCGATCGCGGCCGCCTCGGCCATCTCGTCCTCCCGACTGTTTCGATCCGGCGCCGTTTCCCGGCGCGTTGCATCCGCCCTATATCGGCGAGCGGGCGCGATAGCTCAAGGGCTTGCTGATATCGGTGTGGTTGCCGGGAAAAATGACAGTGGCGAATCGGCCGTTCGTATGTAACTATCGGATAGGCGCACCTCTTTCGCGCGGCCCTGGTGCCGCCGTCCGGAGGGCGCCGGGAGCATCGGTGGCATCGCGGTCCTGGTCCCGGTTGGGGTTCTTGCGGCGAAGGTTTCCGGCGTGTCGCGTTACGGGTATCCCTCCGACTCCGATTTCGACGAAGGCCCCGCTTTCGATGGCCCGCCCGTCCGCGCGTCCGTGAAGTGGTTCAACGCCACCAAGGGCTTCGGCTTCGTCTCCCCGACCGACGGAACGCCCGACGCCTTCCTGCATGTGTCCGTGCTCAGCCGCATCGGCCTGTCGGAGGTTTCCGACGGGGCCGAGATGGTGTGCATCATCGGCCGCGGCGCCAAGGGCCCGCAGGTCACCCGCGTGCTGGAGGTGATCGGCGGTGGGACTGCAGCCCCGCCGCGCCGGGAGCGTGCCCCCCGGCCGGAGCCGACCGGCCCCACGCTGGACACCATCGGCACCGTCAAGTGGTTCAAGCCCGACAAGGGCTTCGGCTTCGTCATCGCCGACGACAGCGACAAGGACATCTTCGTCCACAAGACTGTCCTGCGACAGTCCGGGATCGACAGCCTGGACAGCGGCCAGCGCGTCCGCCTCAAGGTGGTGGAGGCGCCCAAGGGCCGCGAAGCGACCTGGATCGAGCTCCTGGACTGATCCTCTGCCGAGTCTTCAGTCCGCCAGCGCGTCCCGCTCCGACAACAGGGTCCACACCGCACGCCACAGGGTCACGGCGTCGCCCGCGTCCGGCCACGCCAGCTCCGTGTGCCCCAGCCGTTCAATCAGGAACAGGTCCGTCCGCTGCGGGTCGGCGGCGGCGGCCAGGTTCGCGCTCTCCGTCCAGGGGATGATCGGATCGTCCTTGCCGTGCACCAGCAGCAGACGGGCATCGAGCGTCCGCAGGTCGCGCGCGGAAAGGTCCATCGCCGCCAGCTCCCGCCGCAGCCGCTCCGGCAGATAGGACATCAGCTCCGGCACGGCATCCGGGTCCCTGTTCTCCAGCAGGGTCAGCACGCTGCGGCCTTCGGGACCAAGGCGGGCGGTCAGATCGTCGACCGGTGCCGCGGCGTCGCGCCCCCGGCGCTCCGCCATATCGGCCAGCAGCCGCCTGTCGCCGGGATCGTTCAGCAGGTGCAGGTTGCCCCGCACGAAGAACCAGACGGCGAGATCGGGCGGCGCCCCGGCGATCCAGCCGCCGTCCGGCCCGCGCCGCCGCGCCGTGGTCACCCAGGTCACCATGTGCGTCATGTCGTGGTAGCCGCCCAGCGCCATCACCAGCCCGATGCGGTCCCGCGCTGGGGGCTCCAGGGCGGCCAGCAGGGCCGGGCCGGCGGCGTAAGAGATGCCGGTGACGGCGACCGGGCGGCCCTCCAGCCGGGCCGACAGGTCCGCCACCGCCGCCGCGATCTCCGGCAGGTCCGCCGTTCCGGCGCGGTAGTCGCGGCGGCCTGACAGGTCCGGTACCAGCACCGTGAACCGCGCCCGCGCCATGACCATGGCGAAGTCCACCAGCCGCGCATCGTCCTTCCCGGCGGGGGTCAGCCCCGGCAGCAGCACCATGCCCGCCCCCGTCGGGTCCGCCGGGAGGTAGAGGTCGGCTGGCAGGGGGCGACCGCCGACATCCAGAGTGACGGGACCGCGTGTCGGCTCGGCGGAGAGGAAATGACCGCCCCCGCCACCCGGTCCGTCGGCCATGTCCCACAGGACGGCGGCCATCTCGAACGGGCGGGTGGGCGAACAGGCGGCGAGCGTCAGGAACGCCAGCAGCGGCAGCCACACAAGGCGCCCCCGCCGCGTCACGCGCCACCCGTCAGCGCAGGTCGGCCGCCGTCTCGGCGGGCTTGGCGGCCTGGGCGGGGGGTGTGGCCTCGTGCGACGGGATCATGCGGCCCTCCGCCTCGTCCAGCACCGTCCCCTCCCACAGCTTGACGCCATAGGCGTAGGCCGCGCGCCCGATCATATGGGAGGCGACCGGAGCCGTGATCACCAGGAAGGCGATGGCCGCGATGGCGCGGGCGACCACGCTCACCTCGGCGAAATAGAGCGCCACCGCCAGAAGGATCATGCCGCTGCCCAGCGTCCCGGCCTTGGATGAGGCGTGCATGCGGATCAGCACGTCCTGCAGCCGGACGATCCCCAGCGCGGCGACGAAGCAGAAGAAGGCCCCGCCCAGCACCAGGATGCCGGCCAGGCCCTGCATGATGTCAGTCACGGTCATGGGCGGGCCCTCCCCGATCCGGACCGAGGTCGCGGCCCCGCTGCTCCACGAACCGCGCGTACGCGACCGTTCCGAAGAAGGCGACCAGCGCCAACGCGATGGCGGCGTCCAGGAACACCGGCTTGCTGTCCCACAGGGAATAGAGCGCGATGAACGCCACGGCCAGCAGGCCGAACAGGTCCAGCGCCACGATGCGGTCCGGCAGGGTCGGTCCCTTCAGCAGGCGCCACACAGTCAGCACGAACGAGGCCAGCAGGATGACCATGCCGATCTCGATGCAGATCTGGAGGAATCCGTTCATGGGCGTCATCGCATGAACTCCAGGATGCGGCGCTCCATCGTCTCCTTCGTCTCCCGCTTCAGCTGCTCCGGGTCGTCGATGAACATCGCGTGGATGTAGAGCGTCTTGCGGTCGGGCGAGACGTCGAGGCTGAGGGTGCCCGGCGTCAGCGTTATGCAGCAGGCCAGCAGCGTGATCTCCGCGTCCGTCTCGGCGTCGAGAGGCATGGCGATGACGCCCGGGCGGCTACCGATGTTGGGCGACAGCACCGCCTTCGCGACCTTGATGCTGGAGACCCACAGCTCCTTCAGGAACCAGAAGAAGAAACCGATGCCGCCCCACAGGTGGCGGAAGAAGCTCTGCCCTGGAAACAGCGGGCGGGAGACGTAGAGGACGAGGTGGCCCAGGATCAGCCCGACCACCAGGCCGGTGAAGCTGAAATCGCCGTTCACCGCCATCCAGGCGATGGCCAGCAGCACGTTCAGCAGGAACAGGGTCATGGCCGCACCTCCGCCGGCTCCAGGCCGACCACCGCCGTCGGCGGCGGTTCGCCCTTGCCCAGCACCGCCTCGATATAGGGGGCCGGGTCCATCAGCTCCGTCGCAGCGGCGGCGGCCACCTGCATCACCGGTTCGGCGAACAGGCCGATGGCGACCGTCATGGCCGACAGCAGCACCAGCGGCGCCACCAGCGCGAACCGGGTGCCCGGCGCGATGGCCGCCGTGCCCTGCGGGTCGGCCACCGGATGCGCCTTCCAGAACAGCTCGGCCCAGATGCGCCCGACCAGCCACATCGTCAGCAGGCCGACGATCAGCGACACGGCCGCGATGACATAGGCCTCCTTCTCCAGGCTCGCCTGGAGAAGCACCAGCTTGGACCAGAAGCCCGACAGCGGCGGGAACCCGGCGAGCGAGGCCAGCGGCACGAACATCACCACGGCCAGCAGCGGCGTGGCCTTGAACAGCCCGCCCATGGACCGCAGGTCGTCATGGCCGGTCAGCCGTCGGGCGAGGCCCGCCCCCAGGAACAGGTTCGTCTTCACCACGATGTCATGCACCAGGTAGAAGACGGCCCCGGCGATAGCGAGCGGGGTGTAGAGCGCCAGGCCCATGATCATGTAGCCGATATGGGCCACGACCTGCCAAGAGAAGGCCCGGCGCAGGTCCGTCACGGCGAGCGAGCCGAGCACGCCGGCCAGCATGGTCAGGCCTGCGATCCACAGCATCAGTCCATGGGTCCAGGCCGTGTCGCCGACGAAGATCAGGGTGAAGGTGCGCAGCAGGGCGTAGACGCCCACCTTGGTCAGCAGCCCGGCGAAGATCGCCTGCACCGGAATGGCGGGCGTGTGGTAGCTGGCCGGCAGCCAGAAGAAAAGCGGGAACACCGCCGCCTTCATGCCGAAGGCGATGATGAACAGCACCGCCACCGTGGTCACGACGCCCGTCTGCTCCACCTCGCGCAGACGCAGCGCCAGGTCGGCCATGTTGAGGGTGCCGGTCAGGCCGTAGAGCAGCGCCACCGCCATCAGGAAGCTCGCGGTGGCGATCAGGTTCAGGGCCGCGTACTTGATGGCGCCGTCGATCTGCTCCCGTGTGCCGCCGAGCGCCAGCAGCATGAAGCTGCTGATCAGCATCACCTCGAACCAGACATACAGGTTGAACAGGTCGCCGGTGATGAAGCTGCCGCAGACGCCGACCATCAGGGTCTGGAACACGGGGTGGAAGCCGAACCGCTCCCGCTCCGGGGCGATGTCGCCGAACGCGTAGATGGCCACGGCCACCGCCATCACGGCGGCGATCAGCACCATCACGGCCGCCAGGTGGTCCGCCACCAGCGTGATGCCGAAGGGGGCCGGCCAGTCGCTCATCTGCGCCGCCGTGATGCCGTTGGCCCCGACATGGGCCAGCAGCAGGGCGCCACAGACGAACAGCGTCACCGATCCGGCGAGCGAGATGATCCGCTGCAGCGGCACGCGCCCCCAGGCGAGCGCGCAGAGTGCCGCCGTCGCCAGCGGGACGAGGATGGGGGAGACGACGAGCCAGGCGGACATCACGCGGCCTCGCGCGTCTTGGCGGGCTCGCCCACGGGGGCCGGCATCTCCGCCGGGTCGCAGGGCTCGGCCACGCGCATCCGGTCGCTGTCCAGCGTGCCCAGCTCCTGATAGCCGCGATAGACCAGCACCAGGGCGAAGGAGAGCAGGCCGAACCCGATCACGATCGCGGTCAGGATCAGGGCCTGGGGCAGCGGGTTGGAGTAGGGCGCCTCAAGCACCTTCGCCTCGGGCCCGATCAGGGGCGGCAGGCCCAGCGTCAGCCCGCCCACGGTGAGGATGACGAGGTTGACCGCGTTGCTCAGCAGGATCACGCCGAACAGCACGCGCAGCAGGTTCCGCGACAGCAGCAGGTAGACGCTGCCCGCCACCATGATCCCGATGACGAAGGCCATCACGATCTCCATGGCTCAGTGCTCCTCCATCAGGGACTGCACCATGGCGACGATGCCGCCGACGACCACCAGGAAGACGCCCACGTCGAACAGCACCGGCGTGCCGATGGCGAAACCTTTCTCGCCCGTCTCCGTATAGGTGATGTACCAGGCGCCGGTCATGAAGGGCAGCGGCCCGCCGTCCTTGAACAGGGCGAACAGTCCGGAGACCACGGCGGTGGCGAGGCCAGCCGCGATGATCGTGCGCGGGTCCGCGATCAGCAGCTTGCGCATCTCCTTCGCCCCGAAGGCGAGGCCGTGCAGCGCGAAGGCCACGGCCGCGATCAGGCCGCCGATGAAGCCGCCGCCCGGCTCGTTGTGGCCGCGCCACAGGATGAACAGGGCGAACACCAGCATCAGGGCGATCAGCATGCGCGTCGCCGTCTGCAGGATCAGGGAATGCATCATGGCTGGTCACCTCCGGCTTGGCTGCCGGTTCTCGTTCGGCCCATCCGCGCCTTCAGCAGGGCGAGCACGCCAAGCCCCGCCACCGCCACGACGGTGACCTCGCCCAGCGTGTCGAAGGCGCGGAAATCGACCAGGATGACGTTCACGACATTGCGGCCGTAGCCCCCGACATAGCTCTGCTCCGCGAAGTACCGCGTGAGGTCGAGCTCGTAGGGCACGGCGATCACCGCCAGCAGGATCGCGGTGGTCACCGCCCCCATGGCGACGGCGATGGCGCCGTTGCGCGCCCGCTCGCCGCCGGTGCCGTCCTCGCCCTTGCGGAAGGCCGGCAGCTTCGCCAGCACCAGCACGATGATGATGACGGTCAGCGTCTCCACCATCAGCTGGGTGATGCCGACGTCCGGCGCGCCGTAGACCAGGAAGAACATGGCGATCGACAGGCCCACCACGGACAGCGACACGATGGCCGCCAGCCGCGAGAAGGCGAGGATCGTCCCGATGGTGCCGACCACCATCAGGGCCGCCATGAAGATGCCGAGATAGGAGGTCTCGGGCATTTCGCGCGGCAGCAGGATGCCGTCGCGCAGCAGCAGCGTGCCGCCCAGCATCAGCGTGATGCCGGTGAAGGTCCAGACCATGTAGTCGCGCAGCTTGCCCGTCTGGGTGGCGCGGGTGACGGCGACGGCGACGGCGTTCAGGCCGGCCAGGACATGGTCCCAGGCGGCATCGACATTGACGCGGCTGGCCCGCGCCAGCCCGTCCAGCCCGCGCTTCACGCCCCCCAGCCCCAGGAACATGCCCAGGCCCAGCGCGATGGTGACGACCGAGATGCCGAGCGCCGGGGTCAGCCCATGCCAGAGATAGAGGTCGACCTTGGCCGCCTCCCCCTTCAGGCTGGTGGCGACCGCACCCAGCAGCCCCTCGCCCAGCCCCTCGTGCGGGATGGCGCCGAGGCCGAGGGCCAAGCCCAGGCTGGCCAGCACGGCCGGGCCCAGCCACAGCGACGGCCCGCCCTCATGCGCGTGCTCCGCCGCCTCGGACGGCTGCCCCGTGAAGGGCTTCCAGAAGACGAGGCCGGCGGCGCCCAGCATGGTCGCGTTCGCGATCACCATGCCGGCCACGACCAGCAGGCCGAGCGTGCCCGCCTGGAGCATGCCCTCGTACATGAACTCCTTGCCGATGAAGCCGAAGAAGGGCGGCAGGCCGGCCATGGACAGTGCCGCCAGCGCGATGAACACGCCGGTGATCTTCATCTTCTGCCAGAGGCCGGACAGCTCCCGCACATCGCGGGTCCCGGTGCCGTGGTCGACGCTGCCCGCCCCCATGAACAGGGCGCCCTTGTACAGGCTGTGGGCCAGCAGGAAGACGGCGTAGGCCTTCATCGCGTACTCGGTGCCGAGGCCGACCAGCATCACCAGCGTGCCCAGGGCCATCAACGTGGTGTAGGCCAGCACCTTCTTCAGGTCCGTGGAGCGCAGGGCCATCAGCCCGCCCCAGAGCGCCGTCACCGTGCCGAAGGCGGCCAGCGTGATCGTCCACACCTCCGTGGCGCCCAGCGTCGGGTTCATCCGCGCCAGCAGGTAGACTCCCGCCTTCACCATGGTGGCGCTGTGCAGATAGGCGCTGACGGGCGTCGGCGCGTCCATCGCGTTGGGAAGCCAGAAGTGGAACGGCACCTGTGCCGACTTGGTGAAGGCGCCCAGCAGGATCAGCACCAGGATCGGCAGGTAGAGCGCGTGGGCGCGGATGTCGATGCCGGACGCCTCGATCCCCGACAGGGTGAAGCTGCCGGCGGCGATCCCCAGCAGGACGAGGCCCGCCAGCAGGGCCAAGCCACCGAAGGCCGTCACCAGCAACGCCTGCACCGCGGACCGCCGGCTGGACGCGTCCTCGTGGTTGAAGCCGATCAGCAGGAAGCTGGTGATGCTGGTCAGCTCCCAGAAGACGAACAGGGTGATGATGTCGTCGGCCAGCACCAGCCCCAGCATCGCCCCCATGAAGGCGATGATGAACAGGTAGAACCGGCCCTGATGCTCGTGCCCGTGCAGGTACCCGCCGCTGTAGATGACGATGAAGGTACCGATGCCGGTGATCAGCAGGGCGAACAGCAGCGACAGCCCGTCCAGGCGGAAGGCCAGCTCGACGCCGAGGGTCGGGATCCACGGGATGGACTGCGTCACCACCTCGCCCGCGCCGACGGGGCCGAGGAAGGTCGCGAACCAGACGGTGATCGCCGCCGGCACCAGGGCCAGGAGCCAGTGTGAAAAAGACGGCGTCATCCGATGAACGGTCGGCGCCAAGGCCGCCAGCACGAAGATCGCCAGAACCGCGGTCAGCATGCGCCCGCCACCCCTCTCGCCGCGGCCTCCGACCGTTCCCCGATCGACGACCGTCATCCCCGTTGTCCAGGACCCAACATGAACCGGCCGTTGGGGCGCCCCCGCGCGGGAAGGCCCGTCAAGCCGCTCACACCGGATGAACCCAGCCGGGGAACTTGAACACGGCCGCGCCACGCCTGGAGCCGGCGCGGGGCGGTGCGTGGGCCGGCCGGACGCAAGATGTCGGCCGGCCCGCGCGGTTAGTGGCGTATATGGGACGGTAGTCCCCTGGATCAACCAAAATCGAACGCCTATACGGTCGGCTGATTCCCCAATACGCGGATGGTTATTCGCGTGCTTCGACTGCGCCTTCCGGACGCGCGCCGCCGCGAGGACTGCCCGCCGATCAGGCTCCGTTCAGCCCCACCAGGCCGCGCAGCGTCGGATTGATCTGGAAGCCGAGATAAAGGACGTAGAGTCCGATGAAGACGCCGCCCTCCCAGCGCTTGATCTTCGCCGCCGTCACCGAGAACAGGATCAGCAGAAGCGTGACGGCAAGCATGTACCAGGTGTCGAACGCGGCGATCTGCGGCGGGGCGTCGATCGGCTGCACCAGCGCCGTGACGCCCAGGATGCCCAGGATGTTGTAGATGTTGGACCCGACGATGTTGCCGAACGCCACGTCCGGCTGCTTGCGGATCGCCGCCATGACCGAGGTCACCAGTTCCGGCAGGGACGTGCCGACGGCGACCAGCGTCAGGCCGATCACCTCGTCCGACACGCCGAAGCCCTTGGCCAGCAGGATGGCGCCGTCCACCAGCAGCGTGGCGCCGTACATCACCGCCCCCAGGCCGCCGATCGCCATCAGCAGCGACAGCGCAAGCGCCGGCGGGGCCGTCTGCTCCACCTCCACCGGATGGTCCAGCGGCTCGCCCTTCTCCATGTGCGTCCGCTCGGCCCGGTAGGTGAAGACGATGTAGCCGATCAGCGCCGCGACGAACACGGCGCCGGTGATCCGGTCGAAATGGCCAAGCAGCACGAACCCGCAGCACAGCAGCGTGGCAAGGATCAGCACCGTCCCGTCGCGCTTGAAGGCGCCCTGGGCCACCGGCACGGCGGCGATCACCGCCGTCAGGCCCAGGATCAGCAGGATGTTGGCGATGTTGGAGCCGACGACATTGCCGACGGCGATGCCGGGGCTGCCCGCCAGCGCCGCCTGCACGCTCGCCATAAGCTCGGGCGTGGAGGTGCCGAATCCGACCAGCGTCAGGCCGATCATCAGGGGCGAGACCCCAAGCCGCCGTGCCACCGCCACAGCGCCGCGCACGAGGAATTCACCGCCGGCCAGCAAAAGCGCCAGGCCGACCACCAGCTCCACATAGACCATCGAGAACCCCACCCCGCCGAAAAATCCGCGCGCCGCTCCCCGCCGCGCGACCGGCCATAGATTGGGTGCGCCACGATATTTCCAAGATCGGGCGCGACCACGATGCGGCCAGCCAATGGATCGGGGTAGTATCCACCCCATGGAAACCCAGCTCGATCTCACCGGAATCGCCATCGTCACCACCGTCGCCCTGCTCTGTGGGCTGGTGCTGGCGCGTCTGCGCCAGCCGGCGATCGTCGGCTACATCGTCGCGGGCGTGGTCCTGGGGCCGACCGGCCTCGGCCTCATCAAATCCGCCGACAGCGTGCGCGTGCTGGCAGAACTGGGCGTGCTGATGCTGCTGTTCCTGGTGGGGATGGAACTCAGCGTGCGCGCCTTCAGCGCCGTCTACCGCGTGGCGCTGCTGACCGTGCTGCTGCAGGTGACGCTGTCGCTGGCGGTCACCTTGCCGGCGGGCGCTCTGCTCGGCTGGCCGGTGGAGCGGTCGGTCGTCTTCGGCTTCATCATCGCGCTGTCCGGCACCGCCGTCGCCATCAAGATGCTGGAGGATATCGGCGAACTGCGGACGGAGATGGGTCGCGTGACGATCGGCGTGCTGATCGCGCAGGACCTCGCCTTCGTGCCGCTGCTGCTTCTGACCCAGGCGCTCGGCCCCGCCTCCTCCGGCCTGGACGGCTGGATCCTGCTGAAACTGGCGGCGGCGGCCGGCGCGCTGGGACTGCTGGTCTGGTTCCTGGCCCGGCGGGAGCGGCTGCGCGTGCCTTTCGCCGACTGGTTCGGGCGCAATCCGGACGTGATCCCGCTGGCGGCCCTGGCCTTCTGCTTCACACTCGCCTCGATCACCGGCCTAATGGGCCTGTCCACCGCCTTCGGGGCCTTCGTCGCCGGATTCGTGCTGGGCAACTCCACGGCGCGGCGTGCTGCCATCCGGGCGACGCTGCCGATCCAGTCGGTCCTGGTGGTGGTCTTCTTCCTGTCGATCGGGCTGCTGATCGATTTGTCCTACATCTGGAACAATCTGGGTACCGTCCTGCTGTTCCTGCTGGTGGTGATGCTGGCCAAGACCGCCATCAATGTCGGCGTCCTCCACCTGCTGGGGGAGCCCTGGGAGCGCGCCTTCCCCGCCGGCGTGATCATGGGCTCGCTGGGGGAGTTCAGCTTCGTCCTGGCCGCCACGGGCCTCACCATCGGTGTCGTCGACCCCGACACCCACCAGCTCGCCATCACCGTGATCGCGCTCGGCTGGTTGATAAGCCCGCTCTGGCTGGTCAGCGCGCGGCGCTTCCACGATGTGGCGGCCGGCGGCATCGTCAGCCTGCGCGGCGCGCTGGAGGAGGTCTACCGGGGGGAGATCGCGGTGGTCAGCCGGGCCGCCCGCGCCGTGGTCGGCGCCGGCCGGGCCGCCGCGCGGGCCGGG
>JAJUIU010000087.1 GCA_029267445.1 Rhodospirillaceae bacterium | reverse complement strand
GTGGCAGGGTCGCCCAGACGTCGAAGCGCGGGCGGCCCGGCCTGCCGGCGGGCGGCGGGGGCGGCGGGACGGGTACGAGCGCGCGGCTTTCCGCCGGCGTGTCGGCGGCGGGCTGGGTCTGATCGGTCATGGACGGGCGTCTCCTCCGGCTCCCGGCCAGAGGGGTGGTGCGGGCTCTCACGGCCCGTTCAGTCTCCCGCCCCCCGGCTGGTGCGGAAAATGGCGGGGCGGCCCCGTCGGCGCAAGGGCCGGGATCAGGTCTTGTTCAGCTCCCGGTACCACGCGTCGAAGGCGAAGACGAAGACGCGCGGGTTGAACAGGTACCAGTCGCCCAGCCGGTCGGGGATCTTGAACTCACCCGCCGCGGCCTCCGCCGGCTTGCCGGCCTTGTGCGCGGCCTTCGCCGCCTCCCCCACCAGCCCCAGCAGCTCGCGGTAGCCGTCCAGGTCCTTGGACGTCGCCAGGGCACCATGGCCGGGGACGTAGAGGGTGGAGGGGTCCTTCAGCAGCGCCTCGCAGGTGGCGTTCCAGCGGCTGGGCGTGCTGTCCCCGTAGAAGGGGAACATGCGGTTGAATACGAGGTCGCCGGTCCAGACCACGCGCGGGTCCTCCAGCTCGATCGTCACGTCGCTGTCGGTGTGGCCGTCGCGGGGGACGAGGGTGACCGTCCGGCCGCCAAGGTCCAGGCGCACCGGCTTCACCGGATCGGTCATGATCCGGTTGGGGGTGACGATCTTCAGCCGCGCGGCCGCGAGGTCGGGCGGGGCCTCCCCCTCCTTCGGCGGCGGGGGCAGGGTGTTGCGCTCCAGCGTCAGGTCGCGGGTGCGGCGGGTGGCGACGATGTCCGGCCCGCTGGCCCCGCGCTGGAAGCCCGCCAGGCCGCCGGTGTGGTCGGCGTGGAAGTGGGTGACCACCACGTGGGTCGGCGGCCGGCCGGTGAGCTGCTCCGCCATCTGGGACACCCAGGCGGAACCCTCGGCCTGGTTGAAGCCCTCCACCACCAGCACGCCCTCCTTGCCGGCGACGATGCCGCCGTTGGACAGGGTCTGGCGCTGGATGTTGTTCGGGTCCTGGAAGGGGGTGGAGACGACGGCCCACACGCCGTCGGCGATCTTCTCGATCCGGGCCCAGGGCTGGGTCACGATGGGCGTGCCGCTGGCCGGGGCGGCCGCCTGGGCCAGCGCGGTGCGCGCCGTACCCCCCAGCCCCGCCAGCCCCAGTGCCAGGAACCCGCCGCAGCCCAGCGTGCGGGCCAGGAAATCCCGGCGGGAACAGCCGCAGGACTCGTCGTGCGTATGGTGGATCGGCCCGGCCATCTTTCACCCTCCTCCCTGTTGGTTGCCTGATAGGATGGAGCAAACAGGGAAGGAATCCACCCCTATGGACAGCATCGAGGGTTTCACCCGCCGCCGCCTGATGACCGAGGGTACGGAACTCTGCGTCGCCGTGGGCGGGCCGGAGGACGCGCCGCCCGTCTGCCTGCTGCACGGCTTCCCGGAAACGCACCTGATGTGGCGGCGGGTGGCCCCGGCCCTGGCGAAGCGGTTCTTCGTCGTCTGCCCGGACCTGCGCGGCTATGGCGACAGCGGCAAGCCGCCGGGCGGCGAGGGCCATGTGAACTATTCCAAGCGGGCCCTGGCGCTGGACGTGGTGGCGGCCATGGCCATGCTGGGCCACGACCGCTTCCGCCTGGTCGGGCACGACCGGGGGGCGCGCGTCTCCCACCGGCTGGCGATCGACCATCCCGAGCGGGTGGAGAAGCTGGTCCTTATGGACATCGTGCCGACCAGCACCGTCTACGGCACGGTGAACCAGCAGGTGGCCACCGCCTATTTCCACTGGTTCTTCCTGATCCAGCGCGCCCCGGTGCCGGAACGCTATCTCGGCCTCGACCCGGAGACGTTCCTGCGCGCCTTCCTGCGCGGCCTCGGGCCCACCGGCGACGCCTTCCCCGAACCGGTGGTGCAGGAATATCTGCGCGTCCTGCGCGACCCGGCGGCGATCCACGCCATGTGCGAGGATTACCGCGCCGGCGCCACCATCGACATGGCCCATGAGGCGGAGGACCAGGCCGAAGGCAAACGCATCGCCGCCCCGACCCTGATCCTCTGGGGAAGCCGGGGCCTCGTCGGCAAGGCTTACGACGTGATGGCCGTATGGCGCCGGATCTGCGACGACGCGCGCGGCCAGGCCCTGGACTGCGGCCACTTCCTGCCGGAGGAGGACCCCGACGGCACGCTTGCGGCGCTGGAGGGGTTCCTGTAGGGCCGGGTGCCGGTGCCGGACTGACAGAGGTCATTTCGCGGCGGCGGGCGTTGGGTCACAAAGCGACGGTCGCCCGCCCCCTCCCGCCCCCCTCCCGCCCACAGTGCCCGCCGGTTCCATGTCCGCCCTGCTCGCCCTGTTGCCCATCTTCGTGATCCTCGTGCTGATGGTGGGGTTCCACCGGTCGGCGGCGTTGGCGGCCGGGGTGGGGCTGGCGGTGGCCGTGGCGGTCGGGTTCGGCGCCTTCGGGGCGGACGGGGCCATGCTGGCGGGCGTGGCGGCGGAGGCCGGGTTCACCGCCCTGACCATCCTCTGGATCGTGTTCGCGGCCCTCTGCCTGCACGAACTCCAGGTGCACACCGGGGCGGTGGCGACCCTGCGCGGCGCCCTGACCCGCCTGTCGGACGACCGGCGGGTGCTGGCCATCCTGGTCGCCTGGTTCTTCGCGCTTTTCATCGAGGGGGCGGCGGGCTTCGGCACGCCGGCGGCCCTGGCGGCCCCCATGCTGGTCAGCGTCGGTTTCCCGCCCCTGCAGGCCGTGACCATCGCGCTGATCGGCCACGCGCCGGGCGTCAGCTTCGGGGCGGTGGGCACGCCCGTGCTGCCGCAGATCGCGGCGACGGAGTTCGGGCCGATACCGCTGGCCGCGGCGGTGGCGACGCTGCACGGGGCGCTGGGCTGGGTGGTGATGGTGTTCCTGGTGCGCCACGCCGGCGACGGCATGGCGGCGGGGACGGCGGGCGGCCCCGTCTGGCGGCAGGCGGTTCCGGCGGCGGTGCTGTTCCTCGCACCCTATCTCGCCATCGCCCTCCTGGTGGGGCCGGAGCTGCCGACCCTGGGCGGCGCGCTGGTGGGCGGGCTGCTGTTCGTCTGGTGGCTGCGGCGGGGCGCCGGCACGGCTGTGGACACCAGCGGCGGTGAGCGCGGCGTGCTGTGGGCCGGGCTGCCCTACCTGGTGATCGTGGCGCTGATCCTGCTGACCCGGCTGGTGCCCGACTTGAAGGAGGCCGCGCGGGAGGTGGAGATCGCCTGGACCCTTCCCGGCGGCTTCAGCGGGTCGTTCCAGCCGCTGTACCATCCGGGCACGATGCTGCTGGCCGGGTTCCTGATCGGCGGCGCGGCACAGGGGGCGGGGGCGGCCGGGCTGCTGGCGGCCATGGGGCGGGCGGCACGGCGGCTGCCCATGGTGGCGGTGGCGCTGGTCGCCATGCTGGCGCTGGCCCGGCTGATGGTGCAGTCGGGCATGATCCCGGCGCTGGCCGAGGCGGCCGCTGCGGGGCTCGGCCCCGCCTGGCCGCTGCTGGCGCCCTGGGTCGGCATCCTGGGCAGCTTCGTCACCGGCAGCGCCACGGCCAGCAACATCCTGTTCACCGACTTCCAGGAGGCGACGGCGGCGGCCCTGAACCTTCCAGCGCTGCCGCTGCTGGGGGCGCAGAACTTCGGGGCGGCGGTGGGCAACATGATCTGCCCCCACAACATCATCGCCGCCTGCGCCGTGGTCGGCCTCGCCGGGCAGGAGGGGGCGGTGCTGCGCCGGACCATCCTGGCCTGCGCCGTCTACGCCTTGATGGGCGGGGCGCTGACCTGGGCGATCCTGGCGCTGGGCTAGGTCATCCAGCCGGGGAACAGGTTGCGCAGGCCGTTCGCGATGATCTCTACCGCCACGGCGGCCAGCAGCAGGCCGAACAGCCGGTTCATGATGTTCAGGCCCGTCTGACCCATCTTGTTGCCGATCGGCACGGCCAGGCGCAGGGCCAGCCAGATGGCGAGGCAGACCAGCGCCACGCAGCCGATCAGCACGGCCATATGCTCCCAGCCATACCCGCGCTTCACCTCGATGATGACGGCGGAGATGCTGCCCGGCCCGGCCAGCAGGGGCAGGCCCAGCGGCACCACGCCGATGGCGCTGCGGTTCGCGGCCTCGTCCGCCTCGCCCGGCGTCTGCTTCACGGGCGAGACGGTGGCGTTCAGCATGCTGAGCGCGATCAGCAGCAGCACGATGCCCCCGCCCACCCGGAAACTGTCCAGGCTGGTGCCGACGATCGCCAGCAGCGCGTCGCCCAGCAGGGCGGAGCCGACCAGCACGCTGAACACGGTCAGCGCCGCCGACGCCGCGATGCGGTTCCGCTCCGCGTCCGGCCGCCCCTCGGTCAGGCCGAGGAAGATCGGGATGGCGGCGAAGGGCGTCAGGATCGCGAACAGCGCGATGGTGAAGCGGGTGTATTCGGACCAGGTTTCCATAGGGGCGTCGAGGCCGGGAGATGTCCGGACAGGCGAGGGCGATGGGACGCACCCAGGCCTTTGGGCGGAATGGGCGCGCATGCTATCATCGATCCCGCGATCCAAGCATTGAGCGAGCGACGCCCCCGCCATGCCCGACACGCTTTCCATCCAGCTTCCGTCCACTGCGGACCTGCCTGAAGAGGTCCGCAACGATCAGCGCACTCTCCGCGATGCGCTGGCCGCAGGCCTTTACCGGCAGGGGAGCATCACTCCGGAGCAGGCGCGCGGGCTGATGGGCGTCTCCCGCCGTGAGTTCGAAGACCGCCTCGCGGCGCTCGGCTTCCCTGCGATGGAAGAGTCCGAACTTCACCGTGAGGTGGAAGCGATCGACCTGCTGACCCGACCGCATCATCCGTGAGGCCGTCAGCGATACCGGGCCGATCATCTCGTTCGAACGCATACCCGACGGCTTGAGGGTTCTTCGAAGGCTGGTCGATCGCCTGCGCATCCCCCGCGCCGTACTTGCGGAGCTCGAGGCGGGCGGGCCCCTGGAGGGCCGGCCCTACCTCGATCACCATGATCTGCGATCCTTCATCCTCGAAGTCGCTGACGGAGACCGCCTGCCAAACACCCGGGGACTCCACGTCGGCGAAGCGTCCGCCATAGCGGTCGCGCTGTCCATGCGATTGCCCCTGCTCATCGAGGAGCGCAGGGGAAGGGATGTCGCGGCTGCGCTCGGCATCCCGACAATCGGCGCGGCAGGTCTGATCCTCGTGGGCGCACGCACGGGGCGCATCACACGGTCGGAAGCCGCCCACTCACTGTTTGCCCTCGCCGAGCGGCGGAGGATCAGTGCCGGTCTTCGTGACGCGCTGCTGAAAAGACTGCCGGAGCCTTGAGGAAGATCACCCCAGCCCCGCCTCCGTCTCCGGCGGGTTGAGGGCCCGGTCGATCAGGGCCACCGTCTCCGCCACGCCGTAGAGCGCGATGAAGCCGCCCATGCGGGGGCCGCTGGTCTGGCCCAGCAGCACCTCGTAGAGCGCCTGGAACCAGGCGCGCAGCTCGGCGAAGCCGTGGCGCTTGCCGACCTCGAACACCTGGTTCTGAAGCTCCTCCGCCGGGGCGTCGGCGGGCATGCCCGCCAGCACGGCCTTCAGGTCCTCCAAGGCCGCGCGCTCCTGTCCGCTGGGAGCCCTGTACTTCTTCTCCGGCTTCACGAAATCCTGGTAGTAGGTGACGGCATAGCCGACCAGCCGGTCCAGGAACGGCGCCGTTTCCGGCGAGGCGCCCGGCGCGTAACGGCGGATGAAGCCCCACATCACGTCCGTCGTCTCCGCGTTGGCCGCACCCGCGAGGTTCAGCAGCAGGCCGAAGCTGAGGCCGGCCGTGCCCTTCACCGCGTTCGGCAGGGTGCCGTCATGGATGTGCCAGACGGGGCTTTCCAGCTTCTGCGCCGGGTCCATGGCGTCGAACTTCTCGACGAAGGTCAGATAATCGTCCACGGCGCGGGGGATGACGTCGAAGTAGAGCTTCTTCGCCGCCCGCGGCTTGTGGAACAGGTAGAGCGACAGGCTTTCCGCCGGGGCGTAGCGCAGCCACTCCTCCATGGTCAGGCCGTTGCCCTTGGACTTGCTGATCTTCTGGCCCTTCTCGTCCAGGAACAGTTCGTAGTTGAAGCCCTCGGGCGGCGCTCCGCCGAGGATCCGGCAGATCTTCTGACCGAGCTCGACCGAGGGGATCAGGTCCTTGCCCGCCATCTCGTAATCGACCTCCAGCGCGAACCAGCGCATGGCCCAGTCGGGCTTCCATTGCAGCTTGCAGTGCCCGCCGGTGACCGGCACCTCCACCTTCCGCCCGTCCTCGTCCTCGAACACGATGGTGCCCGCGTCCAGCTTGCGTTCCAGGATCGGCACCTGCAGCACGCGTCCGGTGGTGGGGCTGATCGGCAGGAAGGGGCTGTACGTGGCCTGCCGCTCCTCCCCCAGGGTGGGCAGCATGACGGCCATGATCTCGTCGTACCGTTCCAGGACCTTCAGCAGGGCCCGGTCGAACCGGCCGGACGTGTACCAGTCCGTCGCCGACTGGAACTCGTAGTCGAAGCCGAAGCGGTCCAGGAAGTCCCGCAGCATGGCGTTGTTGTGGTGGCCGAAGCTCTCGAACTTCCCAAACGGGTCCGGCACCCTGGTCAGCGGCTTGTGCAGGTGCTGGGCCAGCATGTCCCGGTTGGGCACGTTGTCCGGCACCTTGCGGAAGCCGTCCATGTCGTCGCTGAAGGCGAACAGGCGGGTGGGCAGGTCCGGGCGCATGCGCCGGAACGCCTGGCGCACCATGGTCGTGCGTGCCACCTCCCCGAACGTGCCCATGTGCGGAAGGCCGGACGGGCCGTAACCCGTCTCGAACAGCACGTAGCCCTTTTCCGGTTTCCGGTCGGCATAGCGCGCCGCCAGCTTGCGCGCTTCCTCGAACGGCCACGCCTTCGCCTGCAACGCCAGTTCGATCTCGCTCGACATCCCGGAAACCCGTCAAAGGGGGTGGAAAAGGGCCGGAACGGTAGGGCCTGGGCAAAGGCGGGTCAACGGTGCGCGGCGCACTTCCGCCCTGTGGCGCGTTCATGATGGTGACCGCACCGCAGCCACGGGAACCGACCCCGACCCATGCCTTCCTTCCTCCATTCCCGCACCGGGGTCACCCTGGCGCTGCTGCTGGTGGCGCTGGTGGGTGCCTTCGGCCTGTTCGAGCGGGCGGAGCGGGCGCTGCTGCCGGCCCCCCTCGTCGCCGTGGCGGAGGACCGGGTGCAGGACAGCATGACCCGGGCCGCCGCCCTGTTCGCCACGGCGCGGGGGCTGAACGCGGTCGTTTCGGTTCTGCAATCATCGGAGGTCTCGGGCAGCGTGGTGGTGGCCCAGGGCACCATCTCCCCCGGTCAGGCGCTGGACCCGGTGAACGACCTCGTCGAGCGGTTCTCCGCCCTGATGTTGACCGCCACGGTGGCGCTGGGCGGCAGCCTGCTGCTGCTGGAGGCGGGGGACATGCTGGGGCTCGCGGTGCTGCTGCCGCTGGGCCTGGTGCTGGTGGCGGGGTCGCTGTGGCTGGGCGGATCGACGGGGGCGGGGGTGGGTCGGGCGGGGCGCATCCTGCTGGTGGCGGCGCTGGTGGCGAAGATCGGCCTGCCGCTGACCGTGCTGGCGGCGGAGGCGGTGGCCGACCGGGTGGTGGAGCCGCGCATCGTCGCGGCGGAGGCGCGGCTGGAGGGGCTGGACGTGCCCGACGTGGATCAGCCGATGGCCGACCAGGGCTGGCTGGAGCGGTGGAAGACCATGTCCGACATCACCGGGCAGGTCGCCCGGATGGCGGACGCCGCCGCCGACATCGCCGAACTGGTGATCGAACTGAGCGTGGCCTACGCGGTGAAGCTGGTGGCGCTGCCACTGGTCACGCTGTGGCTGGTGGCCCGGATGGCGGAGGCCCTGATCGGCGCCCTTGTGCCGCGACGGGGTGAAGGCTAGGCGGGCACCATCGCCGGCTCCTCCGCCGGCGTCAGATGCGCGAGGCTGTTGGCGTAATAGCGCAGCACGGTCCGGTCGCCGGGGGCGGCCTGGATCAGGCCCTCGGCGTCGCCCGTGTCGCTGACGGCGAGGCGGCGGGTCAGCAGCTGGCGCAGCCCCTGGTCCAGCGCGTGGTCGCGGGTCCGCCGGGGGATGTATATCCGGGCACCCGCCGCCTCCAGCGCCTCGATCATGCGGGCGACGCGCGCCTTGATCTCCAGCGCCGACAAGGGCGCTTCCGCCTCCAGCAGGGCGCGGGCGATCAGGGGTACGGGCAGCACGGGCACCAGCCCGCCGATCCGGGCCATCAGCTCCTTCGCCAGATCCTCCACCCGCGCCTGCCGCGCCTCGGTGGGCAGGGCCCGGAAATCCACGCCGCGTGCCTCCGCCCAGGCCCGCACACCCAGCGGCGTGCCGAAATTCACGCAGGCGTAGCCGAAGGGCTGCCAGCGTCCCCGGGCGGCCAGCCGCGCCTGCCCGGCCCAGAAGGCGAAGGTGGTCTTCACGGCATGGGCGGCACCCCGCCTGCGCGCCTGCGGATCGCCGGACAGCAGGAGGGTCCGGTCCTCCAGTACCCGGTCGTAGTTGATCGCCACCGGCACGAAGACGATGTCCCGCTCCCCCTTCGCGTCGAAGCCGCGCAGCATGTAGTCGAGCAGCCCCATCTTCGGCGGGCGCAAGGACCCGTCGCGCGACAGCCCGCCTTCCGGGAAGACGGCCTGGGCCACACCGTTGTCCGTGGCGAGGCGGACGTAGCGCTCCAGCACCCGGCGGTAGAGCGGGCTCTTGCTGTCGCGGCGGATGAAATAGGCGCCCATGGCGCGGATCAGCGCCTGCAACGGCCAGACCCGCGCCCATTCGCCCACGGCATAGGACAATGCGGCCTGCTCCGCCGCCAGGAAGGCGACCAGCACGTAATCCATGTTCGACCGGTGATTCATGACGAACACCACCGTGGCGTCCTGCGGGATGGCCTTCAAACCCTCGGCATCCACGGAGCCCACGCGCACGCGGTAGAGGCTGCGCGCCACCCGCCGCGCCAGCCAGTAGCCGATGCGGAAATAGACATAGGCGTTGAAGGCGGGGACGATCTCCTCCGCGTATTTGCGCACTTCGGCCATCACCACTTCGCGCGGCTGGCCGGTTTCGGCCGCGTGGGCGTGGGCGGCCTCCACCACCTTGGCGTCGTAGGCCAGCAGGTCGACCAGCGCCTGCCGGCGGGTCAGGCGGAAGGGTTGGATCTTGATGTTCAGGCGCTGGTTGATCTCATCCAGCACGCGGTCCACGCGGCGCCGGATCAGCCAGCGGACGGAGGGAACCAGCAGCCGGTCGAGCAGCCACCAGCCGGCGAGCGCCACCAGGACCGCCAGAAGCCAGACCGGGACCGCGACCGTTTCCCCCAACCGGCAGCCCTCCCCAGCATGCCGTCCGGCCCGTTTCCCGGGCCCGTTCGGGTCAGCATAGCCGTGCCCGGCGCCTCCGTCACAGGGAAATCGGGCCGGAACATCGGGTGGGCGTGGGGCCGTACGTCACCCTCCGGAGTGGGCGGTACGGGGCGGACGCGGCCACGCAGGCGGACTAACCCCGACGCCCGTCTCGCCAAGGTCCAACCGGATGCGCCAATCGTGGATCGTGGTTCAGTGAAATATGAAAGAACGGCCCAGCTCCAGGGTCGCCGGTCTGGACGACGGGAGGCGGTACACGGGAGGCGCCCGGAGGGGGAGACGAAGGGCGGACGCATAAAGAAGCACGAACGTGGGAGCATCCGGCCGGGTCACCGGCGGACTGGAAGGCCGCGGCGCGGGGGTGCCGCGGCCCCTTTTTCATCCGCCGTCCGTCGCGGCGCCTCCGGATGCGGGCCTGGAGGGACGCGCCGGAACCCCGGCCCGCCTCCCCCTGTTGGGTCGACGAAAGAGGAGGGGCCTGCGCGCCGCTCCCTGGAACGGACCAAAGGAACAGGAGGTCAGCCATGGGTGGATTCGCGAGGATCGGAGCGATCGGCGCCGCCGCCGGTCTGGCGGCACTGCTGTCGGCCGGCGTCGCGACCGCCGCGCCGGGGGACGTCCACAGGGTCACGGGCGAGCGGGTCAATCTGCGCGCCGGGCCCAGCGACGACACCAACGTGCGCGGCCAGGTGGTGCGCGGGGACGAGCTGCTGGAGCTGACCCGCGAGGGCGACTGGGTCGGCGTGCGCGTCGTCGACACGGGCGTGGAAGGCTGGATCTACGACGGGCTGACCGAGATCGCCGTCCGCAGCAGCCTGGGCGGCGAGGGCCAGGGCTGGGGCGAGCAGGGCCAGCAGCGCACGGCCGGCTTCCAGTCCTTCTCGCCGGAGTTCGACACGCTCCTGGCCAGCATCGGCCAGCAGATGGGCATGCGCCTGTTCGAGGAGGCGGCCGCCGGAGACGACGGCGTGCTGCGCCTGACGCCGACGCAGCAGTTCCTGGCGAACGCCGGGCAGGAGGCGCACCTGCTGGCGGCCCTGGCCGCCCACCAGATGTGGAAGAACTTCAACAACGGCCGGCCGGTCGGCGTGACCATGTCCGGCGCCCAGGGCCGCGACTATCTGGGACTGTCGGACCAGGGCGCCGAGGGGCCGACCCTCGACATCGTGGACTGGAGCCGGTCGGCCCAGCAGCAGGGCCAGCGGCGCGACCGCTGACCCCGCCGTTCCAGCGGCCGCACCTCACCCGCCAGGGGTGCGGCCGTTGCCGAGGTGCTGGGCGAGGAACCGTTCCCAGGCCGACAGCACGGTGACCATGTCCTGGGTCGTGGACGGGCTGTGGTCCATGCCGGGGATCTCGATGTACTCCACCGGCTTGCCGGCCCGCTGGAGCGCGCGGTTCATCTCGCGGCTGTGGATGACCAGGGCCTGCGCGTCCATGTCGCCGTGGATCAACAGGACCGGCACGCCGATCCTGTCGGCGTTGTGGACCGGGGAGATCGGGCGCAGGTCGCCCGGATCGTCGCCGAAGAAGATGCCGCGGTTCAGCTCGCGGGCCGCCATATACCGCATCTCCCGGTAGAGGCGCGGTATGTCAGCGACCGGAGCCGTCGCGATGGCGCAGCGGAACATCTCCGGGTTCTGGATCGCGCCCATCAGGGCCGAATAGCCGCCATAGCTCCAGCCCACGATGCAGATGCGCGACGGGTCGGCAATCCCCTGCTGGATCATCCACTGCACACCGTCGATGACGTCGGTCTGCATCTTGCCGCCCCACTCGCGGAACCCGGCCTCAAGGAACGCGCGGCCGAAGCCCGACGATCCGCGGAACTGCGGCTGGAGCACGGCGTACCCGCGGCTCGCCAGGAACTGGGCGAGCTGGTCGAACTGCTGGTAGTCGCGGGCGATCGGGCCGCCATGGGGCAGCACAACGGCCGGCAGGTTCCGCGTCTGCCCATACAGCTTGGCCGGCGGCAGGGTCAGGTAGGCGGGGATGCGCAGCCCGTCGCGCGCCGCATAGGACACCGCCTCCTGCCGGGCCAGCGCCTCCTGCGGGATGGCGGGGAAGGTGTCGGCGAAGAACACCAGTTCCCGCGCCTCCCGGTCGAACATGCGGAAGGTGACCGGTTCCGCCGGATGATAACTGGCGACCAGCGTGAACCGGCCGTCGCGCGTGGAATCCACGATGATCTCCGCGCTGTCCGGGAGAGCGGCGTCGAGCTGGTCCTGAAGGGCCTGGGTGGCGGGATCGAACCAGACGCGTCGCGGCAGATCGCGCGCATAGCTGATTCCGACCACCTCACCGCGCCGGAAGACGGGCGCGCCGACATCGAAATCCGGGTCGGATACGACCTTTCGACCGAACGCGTTCGCGGCCAAGTCGAACTCGTAGACCGCCGTCTTGTCGCCCTCATGGCCGGAGGCGACGTACAGCGTCTTCGGATCGCTGCCGAAACCCAGCACGCTGAAATCCGGATCCTGGCCGATCCGCACTTCCCGCAGGGTGCGGAAGGACGATCCGATCCCGTCACGCACGACCCAGGTCTGAGTCTGGTCGCGGTCGGAGTAGCGCTGGGCGATGCGGGCCTGGCCGCTGGGGTCCGGCAGATAGCCCTGGATGCTCGTCGTGCCGCGCGCCACACGCTCCGTCCGGCCGGTATAGACGTTCAGGCGCACCACGTCCGGCCACACGTCGTCATTGGACGGGTAGGCGACCAGCACATGCTCCCGGTCGATGAACTGGATCACGGAATCGCCGGCGACGACCGGAATCGCAAGGCCGCGCGGCGGTCGCAACAGCACCTTGGCGTCGCTGCCGTCGCGGTTGAGCGAGACGAGGCGCGAGAACCGCAGGGGAACCTTCCCAGCCGCCGTCTGCACCTCCTCCGCCCGGCCGACGCCGAGCAACAGGCGCTCCTCGTTCACCCACTCGAACCAGCGGATATTCAGGTCGCCCGCCGGGAACACGGTCGGCCGGTCGTTGGGGCCGGGCGTCAGCTTCCGGATCACCAGGGCGTGGCGGCCTTCCACAGGCGCCAGGAAGGCGACATGGGTGCCGTCCGGCGAGAGCTGCAGGCTGGCCGCCATGGCGGGACCGGCATAGGCCTCCACCGGCGGTGGCGCCTTCGCCAGCGCGCGATCCGCGTGGAACCCGGTCAGAACGAGAAGAAAGGCCGCGACGGCGCCCCGGACCCGCATGTCAAACCCCTCCCGCAAGGTGTTTCCACCACTTTAGGGAGTGGTGCTGGCGGCTTCAACCATGGGTCTTGTGGGGCTTTTGCGGTGCGGTCGGCTCGCGCATGACGCGTATTTAAAGCACCATAAATCTATATGCGTGTTCATATCATCGCGTTATTGCTTGTAGGTATTATAAGCCGGGTTATGATCGCCCAAAAAGAAACCAGCATACGCGTCGCAGACATCGGAAATCATTCTTCGAGGGGGGAGAGTCCACCATGAGCGCAGCAGGCCCGACGGGCAGCCAGATCTTCATCAATCTGCAAGACAAGAGCGGCCTGGAGCCCAGCGTCGCCACGGCCTACGTGGCGGGCTGGATCAATGGCGGCTCGACGGACGCCACGAAGCCCTTCCTGGTCCTCGACCACACGGGCAACTACGTCGCCCCGTCCACGCCCCAGTCCTTCACCGTGTCCGCGACGAGCGGCTGGCAGAACACCGGGATCTCCGTCACGTCGACCGGCGCCACCGTCCAGACGGTCTGCGCCGTCAGCGGGACCTGGACCGCCGATCCCGAGACGAACGGCGGGCAGCCCTACGGCGCCGCCGGCTGGACGGCGGGTCCGCCGGTCCCGATGGACCGGACGGGCTTCGTCATGCCGGGCCTTCCGATGGGTGGTCTGGTCGGCCGCATCGGCGAGACCGGCCAGCCCTTCTTCATCGGCGCCGGGACCTTCATCGTGCCGCCGGGCTCCCAGGGCACGCTCTACCTCGTCATCAACGACGACCTGACCGGGGAGTATGGCGCCGGGCTGACGGACAATTCCGGCAGCATCGTCGTCCAGGTCGCGACCGGCCTGTCGTTCCATCCGATGGCCTCCATCCCCACGATCACGCTGGAGACGCCGACGAACGGGAACGAGCGCCTGATCGTGGTGGTGGCGCCGTCGCAGCCGCTGCAGCTTCCGATCGCCGCCAATATGGTGCTGGAGTTCACCGCCTATCCCTATGCGGGCGGGGCGCCGCCGGCAGCACTGTTCGCGCCGGGCCCCTTCGACGTGTTCGAATTCGGATACGACGCGCAGGCCGATGTGACCGCCGTGAACGGGTTCGGCCTGAACCTGTCCTTCACCTATGGCACGGAACAGTACGGCGTCGATCCGTCCATCGCCCGTGGCGATATCGAGCAGGCCTTCAAGGACTTCATCGCCACGGAGACGGCCGGCGCGGCGTCGGCGGCGGCCTTCAAATCCCTGCTCTACAAGGCCGCGCTGAACACGAACGCGCCGAAGCCGAACATGGTGGGCGGCCAGTTCTTCGCGATCTGCGATCCGAACGACTATCTGGTGGCGCTGACGTCCAACTATAACCAGGCGTCGGGCGATGCGCTGGAGACCTACTGGGACGACGCGCTGAAAAGCTTCTTCGCCCCGGGCAGCTATCTGAGCATCGATCTGGGCGGCAACACCTATTCCGGCCAGTGCTCGACCCAGACCAATCCGCTGACGAATGTCGCCTGCCCGGCCTACACCCTGAGCAACGGTACCAACAGCTACACCTTCTACAAGCCGATGGCGGCCGGAGCGTCGAAACCCGGCCTGACCGGCGCGCAGTACATGTTCCAGCAGGCGTTCAACACGCTGACCCCGGCCGGCAACGTGGGCGACGCGGCCAACCTGCAGGACGTCATCTGGGAGGCGCTGTGCCGCGGCGTCGGTCCCGACGGCGTGTTCGCCACGTCCGTGACGAACGGGGAATCGACGACGGCCTGGAACGACGCGACGAAATGGTACGCCACGGGCAAGACGTGCCACCTCTACGCCAAGTTCCTGCATCAGGGGACGGTCAAGGGCACCCAGCTGATGGTGGGCGGTGCCGCCTACGGCTACGGCATGGACGAGAACCCGCTGGGCACGTACACCGGCCCGAACGTGCCCTCGAAGACGCTGGAGGATGTCCCCGGCGGGTCGACGATGACGCTGACGCTCGGTCCGTGGGCGGCCGCGAAGACGGCCTGACGGCAGAGTCCTGACATCGACGTCGCAGACCGGAGCGGCAACGAAAAACCCCCGGCGGAGCGATCCGCCGGGGGTCTTCGCGTTCGGGCCGGATGGCCGGACGACGGGACGTCTTAGAAGTCCATGTCGCCCATGCCGCCCATGCCGCCCGGGCCGCCGGCCGGGGCGGACTTGGGCTGCGGCTTCTCGCCGATCATGGCCTCGGTCGTGATCAGCAGGCCGGCCACGGAGGCGGCGTCCTGCAGCGCGGTGCGCACGACCTTGGTCGGGTCGATCACGCCGAACTTGAACATGTCGCCGTACTCGCCGGTCTGGGCGTTGAAGCCGAAGTTCTTGTCGGCCTGGTCCATCAGCTTGCCGACGACCACCGAACCGTCGAAGCCGGCGTTGGCGGCGATCTGACGGATCGGGGCCTGCAGCGCCTTGCGGACGATGTCGATGCCGAACTTCTGGTCCTCGTTGACCGGCTTCAGGCTCTCCAGCGCCTTGGTGGCGTACAGCAGGGCCGCACCGCCGCCGGCGACGATGCCCTCCTCCACCGCCGCGCGGGTGGCGTGCATGGCGTCGTCAACGCGGTCCTTGCGCTCCTTCACCTCGACCTCGGTCGCACCGCCGACGCGGATGACGGCCACGCCGCCGGCCAGCTTCGCCAGCCGCTCCTGCAGCTTCTCGCGGTCGTAGTCGGAGGTGGTCTCCTCGACCTGCGCCTTGATCTGGGCGCAGCGCGCCTCGATGTCGGCCTTCTGGCCGGCGCCGTCGACGATGGTGGTGTTGTCCTTGTTGATCACCACCTTCTTGGCCTGGCCCAGCATGTCGAGCGTGACGCTCTCCAGCTTGATGCCCAGGTCTTCGGAGATGACCTGACCGCCCGTCAGGATGGCCATGTCCTCCAGCATCGCCTTGCGGCGGTCACCGAAGCCCGGGGCCTTCACGGCGGCGACCTTCAGGCCACCACGCAGCTTGTTGACCACGAGGGTGGCCAGCGCCTCGCCCTCGACGTCCTCGGCCACGATGACCAGCGGGCGGGAGGACTGCACAACGGCCTCGAGGACCGGGAGCATGGCCTGCAGGCCGGACAGCTTCTTCTCGAACAGGAGGATGTACGGGCTCTCCAGCTCCGCAACCATCTTGTCGGCGTTGGTGACGAAGTACGGGGACAGGTAGCCGCGGTCGAACTGCATGCCCTCGACCACGTCCAGCTCGTTCTCCAGGC